>JBLJBS010000018.1:0-6478 GCA_047637695.1 Aquamicrobium sp.
GGCTCCTTACTCTCAAGAGTGGGAGCCTCCGGAAATCCCCGCGCGGTTCAGTGCCGGCGTGCGAGCGCGCGTTCCATCGACGCTACGCACCCGCCCATCAGCGCTCATACCCCGGGCGGGGTATGATTTAGTGCCTGACTCGCGCGAAGTTGGACGGATCGCAGCGAAAGCCTTTCTCCAACGCGTCACAGTATCGCCTGCGAGAGCAGGGGAATTGGCGGAGTCTTCTTCGTGGAAGGAACAGATTTCATGGTGGTTTTGCGGTCTGGTATCCTGTCGCTTGCGCTCATCGTGACATCGGGCGCATTTCCCGCAAAGGCGGTCGAGGACCGCCTCTTCGGAGATTGGGCCGTAGCCTGCACGGCCGCGGACTTCTGCCAGGCAAGCACCGGCGACGATGCCCGCCTCGTTCTCCAGCGCCATCGGGTTTCGGACCATTGGGAATTGCTGGTCGATAAAGTCGCTGCGGGCAGCGAGACGCCGCAGCAATTCACCGCTCAGGTGGACGACCTGATCGAGCAATTCGACGGCTATGAGGAATTCGGCCCCTACGGCCGCGAAGGGACTTTCTATTTCCTAACCGGCAAGGCGCGGGATGTGCTAGCCGCCATGCTCGACGGCCGCACGGCGCGCTTCGCCTATCAGGACGAGGCGGATGATACTGTCTTGATGGAGTTCTCGCTCGCCGGCCTGAGCGCCAGCCTGCTGTGGATAGACGAGCGCCAGCAACGGGTCGGTTCTCCGCGGCGCGCCGGCGACCCGCCCTACGGCCTGCTACCGTTCGGCCCCGGGATCGACGCCTCGGTGATGGTGCCGCCGGCCCTGGTCGAGGCGCATCGCGCCGACGAGGCGTGCGAGCCCTTCGAAGAACTCTCCGCCAGTGGCCGCGACAGCATCGTCGCCGTGCTGGACGAGGAGCATGCTATTGCCATGCTTCCCTGCTGGGAAGGCGCCTACAATTTCGCGGCGACAATCTACCACCTGAAGGGAGCGACCTTCTCCCGGGAATATTTCGCCGAATATTCCGATGAGCAGTCCTGGTTCGCTGCAGCCGCGCTCGTGAATGCGAGCATCGACCCCGAAACGAAGAAACTCGTCACTTTCGACAAGGGCCGCGGACCGGGCGACTGCGGCAGCACCGGCCGCTGGGCCTGGACCGGCGACGGGTTCCGCCTCGAGGAATATCGCTATCAGGCAGAATGCGACGGCAGCGTCGAACCCGGCAACTTCCCGGTCCTCTTCACTGCCAAGCCTCCAGCGGAATGAGGCAGCCTGCCTGCCCGGTCCTCTCCATCCATCTCAGGTGCGTAAGATGTCATTTCAGGAAACAAAATCAGTCTCATGGTTCGGCCGGATCAAACGCTCCTTCGGTGGCGTCCTCGTCGGCCCGGCGCTCATCGCCGGCATGGTCGGCCTGCTGTTCTGGAACGAGGGCCGCGCGGTGCAGACCGCACGCTCGCTCGCCGAAGGCGCCGGCCTCGTCGTGTCCGCCGATGCCGGCGCGGTCGATCCCGCCCGGGAAGGCAGCCTTATCCATCTCACCGGTCCATTGGTCGTGTCCTCCCCCGTCGCCGATCCGGAGTTCGGCGTCAGTGTCGAAGGGGTGCGGCTCATACGCAGTGTGGAGATGTTCCAGTGGATCGAGAGCTCGCGCACCGAGACCAAAGTCAAGCTCGGCGGCGGCGAGGAACAGGTGACGACCTACAGCTACACCATGGACTGGTCCGACCGGGCGCACGATTCCTTGAAATTCAAGGATGCGCAGGACCGCCAGAACCCGCCGATGGCGGTGCAGAAAGCGACGTTCCAGCTCGACAGCGCCATGCTCGGCGCCTTCACGCTCGATAGGAACGTCCTCAACCTGATCGGCGGTGGGCGTGATTTCCCGGTTCCGGTCGAACGGGCAGACGCGATACAGCAAGCGGTCGGCGCTGGGATTCGCGCCAGCATCGTCAACGGCGGCATCTATCTCGGGATCGATCCGGTGCAGCCTCGTGTGGGCGACTACAGGATCAGCTACCGCATCGTGCCGACCGGGACCGTCAGTGTCGTCGGCCGGCAGGCCGGTAGCGGCCTCGCTGCATATCAGACGGAAGCCGGAAACGCTCTGCTGATGGTCGAGGAAGGCCCTGTCTCGGCACAGGAGATGTTCGACGGCGCGGCGTCGAGCAACACGGTTCTGACCTGGATCGCGCGGGTCGCCGGGCTGGCGCTGCTGGTCTTCGGCTTCTCGCTGGTGCTTGGCCCGCTGGGCGTCATCGGCGACGTTATTCCGTTCGTCGGCTCCATCGTCAGGATGGGAACGGGCGTCGTCGCATGGATCGCCGGCATTCTCGTCGGCAGCGCCACGATCGCGCTCGCGTGGTTCTTCTACCGCCCATTTACGGCGCTCATCGTCCTCGCTATCGGCGTGGCAGTGGCGTTCGTCGTGCCACGGTTCCTGAAGCGCCGGCCAGACGAGGCGGTGGCGGGCAAAGAGACGGTACTGGATGCCTGACGCCGATCCATTCGTTTTCACCGCCGCGTTGCTGCTCGCCACCGGTGTCCTGCCACTCGTCGGCACGGTCGCGCTGGTGATCTACCGCATTCGGACCAAGGCGACGAAGCAGACGAAGGACAGCGGCATTAACGTCCCGCTCGTCGCCGGTCAGTCGGCCATCAAAGGCTTGCCGTGGCTGATCTGGGCCTTCAATTTCTGGACGCCGAGGCTCGTTCTGCGCGCCGACGCGCTGGAATATCGCGTTTTCCGGCTTCGCCGCAGGGCGTATGCCGGGATCGCGCAGGTCGACTACCTCCGCAGCGCCATCGGCACGCCGAACGTGATCGTCGATTTTCCCGACAGCCGCTGGTCTTTTCTTGCCTGGGTTCCCGAGCGGAACGCCGCGCGAGACCTGATCCGGCGCTTGCAGGACAAGGGATGCGCGATCTCGACGCGGGCGACAACTCTGCTGCGCACCTGACCGGGAGCACCATGGGAACGGGCACGGCACTACCGGGCTGGGCGGTTTGGCTTCAGATCATCGGTATCGTGGCATACCCATCAGCAGAAACGCGCGCGGCACGACAGAAGAGCAGATGCGGATCGTCGCAGCCATGAATCCGTATCTCGACATGACCGGTGCGAGATAGCCTCATCAGCCGCACTCCATGCGGTCTTCCATCGTGTCGACCCGATAGACACGCATTTCGCTACAACCCGTCAGGAGTTCCGCGACGACGAAGAACAGCAGCGCGCCTGCGACGATGATGGCGACCATCGACAGGAGCAGCGTCCACCTCGTCTTCACTTCAGCCACGTGATCCGCTCCACTGCGCCGCTTCTGTCCGTCCGCCGACCATCGTCTCCGCTTCCGGCATCTTCATACCCTCCACGGGGTATGACGGCGAACGGCGCGCATATCACTTCTCTCGGACAGGGACGTTCGGAAACAGGAGTGAACGATGAGAACTCTGAAACTGGCACTGGCAGGCATTGTGATCGCAGGCAGCCCGCTGGCGGTCGCACCGGCATGGGCGGCATGTGTTCCGGCATGCACGGACGGGCAGGTCTGCCGCTACGAGGCGGCCGGTGGAACATTCTATTGCCAAACGCCGCCGGGGTCCGCCGACAAGGATGACGAGGACAAGAAGGGCATCAGCCGTAAGAAGCCCGTCACTCTCAGCCCCGGCGGTGGTTCGAAGCCGCTCCAGACCGAGCGCAAGTGACCGAAACCTGACGCTGCCCGCATCGGGTGCTTCTGCGGCACCCGATGCGCCAGGCCTTGCAATCCGCTCATGTCCAGGAGGTTGTCGCAGACATGCTGTTGAAGTTGCTCCCCACCCTTGTCCGTCCCGTCGCCGCGCTCGCCCTGCTTTGGGCGATGAGCGCGGCAGCGCACGCCTCCTGCACCATTGAGGTGCGGTACATCAACGAGCTCAATCGGTCGGTGACGCTCGACACCGCGCAGACCAAGGTGCGGGTGTTCGGTCCCGGAACCAATCCGGTACCGATCGGCACCTGGAACAGCTTCACGAACCAGCCGCTCACCATCCCCTCCGGCGCGACGCGAGTGAGAACGCACGTGCTGGCTCAGGGATGCCGTGCTGGCCCGCGGAGCTTCAAGTTCTTCTTCGCCGGCGGAAGCCAGATCTATCGCGTGAACAAATGGGTGGTCGTGGCGCTCGACAAGAAATTCAACGTGCGGATCAGAAATTGATCTGCCCGCAGCCTCAATCCTTTTGACAGGTAAAGACATATGGATTTCGGCATCGGGACCGTCGTGATTGCAATCTTCGTTGCGCTCGCGATCTATGTGATCGTCGTCTTCAACCGGCTCGTTCGCGCCCGGCAGATGATGCGCGAGGCATGGTCCGGCATCGACGTGCAGCTCAAGCGTCGCGCCGACCTCATCCCCAACCTTGTCGAGACGGTGCGGGGTTATTCCGGCCATGAGCGCGCGACGCTCGACGAAGTGACTGCGCTTCGCGCCCGCGCCGGAAGCCTGCCGGCAGGCGATGTCGCAGGACGCGCGCATGTCGAGGGACTTCTCGGGCAGGCGCTGGGCCGGCTGCTCGCAGTCGTCGAAGCCTATCCCGATCTCAAGGCGGATCAGGGCTTCAGGCAGCTCCAGGCGGCGTTGGAAACGCTCGAAGGGGAAATCCAGATGGCACGGCGCTATTATAACGGCGCGGCCAGGGACTTGAACGTGCAGGTCGAGAGCTTCCCGTCAAACCTGGTGGCCTGGGCGTTCGGTTTCCGACTCTCCGACTACTTCGAGATCGAAAGCGCGGACAGGGCGTCCCCGCAGGTCTCATTCCAATGATCGGCGGCGCTTGCCGGCCGGCATCTGCCCTGCGCATCCTTCTCATCGGCCTGGTGTTCCTGGGCCTCTGCCGCGTCGCCATCGCCGCCGAGGAGATACACACCTTCCATGCCCGGATCGAACTCGCCTCGGACGGCCTGATGCGCGTCACCGAGCGGATCACGGTCAATGCGGAAGGAAAGCAGATTCGTCGCGGCATCTTCCGCGACATTCCCACGCGCTATGAAGATGCGTCCGGCCAGGTCCGCGAACGCTGGTTCAAGGTCGTCGGGGTCACGCGCGATAGTCGGGAGGAACCTTTCACAATCGAACACAACGACACCGGATTGCGGATACGCGTTGGCGATCCGCGCCGGCTTCTCCAGCGCGCGGTTCACACCTATGAAATCGTCTACGAGACCGCGGACCAGGTTCGCTTCTTCGCCGAGCATGACGAGCTCTACTGGAACGTCACCGGCAATGGCTGGGAATTCCCAATCCTGCGCGCGAGCGCCGATATCCGCCTGCCCGACGGTGCTGTCGCGACGGACGTGACCTACTACACCGGCGCATATGGTTCTACAGAGCAGGCCGCCAGAGCGGAGCTGTCCGAGCAGGGTCTCAAGGTTAGCGTGGAAACGCTTCGAAGACTGGAGCCACGTGAAGGCCTGAGCGTCGCGGTCGCCTTGCCGAAAGGCGTCATCTCGCCGCCTTCGCTTCCAAGGCAGCTCTGGCGCTGGCTGCAGGACAAACTGGTCTCCCTCTCCGGCAGCATCGTTCCGGTCGCGCTGGTCCTAGCCTACTATGTCGTCGCATGGTTCGCGGTCGGACGCGACCCGCGGCCCGGCGTACTCGTGCCACGCTGGACGCCGCCCGATGGCGTATCGCCCGCGCTTGCCAACTATGTCGTGAAGCGCGGCTTTCGAGGCGAAGGATGGGACGCTTTTTCCGCATCCGTGATCGATCTCGCCGTCAAGGGGCATCTGGTCCTCGCGCAGGCCGGTGGAAAGCTGACCCTGAAACGCAAGGATAGCGGCATTCCGCCCGACCTTCCGGCCGGACAGGCCGCAATCCTCGGATACTTGCCGCGAAAGGGCGATGCCTTTCCGGTGGATCAGGGCAATGGCGATGCGGTGCGCCGGCTGGGAGACGCCTTCAGGAGCGCAATCGAGCGGGAACACCGCGACAATTTCTATCGTCACAATCGCGGCTACCTGATCGCCGGCATCGCCTTGTCGCTGCTGGGGCTCGGCGTCGTCATCTTCCGGCGCGGCACGGATATCGAAACGCTGGCCGGCGCCGGCCTCGTCGTCATCCCAGCGATCTTCGTGTCGGTTCTCGCCGTGAATGTCGGCCGCGCGCTCGGCCGCGCCCGCACCCTCGAGCAGCGCATCGGGGCCGTCGCAGCATTGGGCAGTATGGGCGGCGTTGCCTTGATCGCCTTCACCGGCAGCACCGGTCTGCTGGCCGGGGTAAGGTTCGACACCGGCCTGCTGGCTGTGGTCGTCGCCATGATCGTCGCGAACGGGATCTTCTACTTCCTGATGGGCGCGCCGACGCCGATCGGCCGGCGCATGATGGACGAGATCGCGGGCCTCAGGCACTACCTGGTGCTGGCGGAACGCGAGCGCATGAACATGCTCGGCGCCCCGCAAATGTCGCCGCAGCATTTCGAGACACTGCTGCCCTATGCCGTG
>JBLJBS010000019.1:0-7494 GCA_047637695.1 Aquamicrobium sp.
GTCGATCAGGTCGCTGCCGATTCCGATGATCATAGGCTGCGGCTACCCGGTTTGACCGGCGGAATTGCGGCAAGCTCCGGCGGCAGCGCGTCGGCCGGATAGGCCGGAACCTCATATTCGGCGAGCGCCACCAGCGGAACGCCGACATCGGCCTTGCCGGCGGAGCGGTCGATGATGCAGCAGGCGGCGAGAACCTCGGCGCCAAGCTTTCGCATGCATTCCACTGTCTCGCGGATCGACAGGCCGGTGGTGACGATGTCCTCGACGATGACGACGCGCGCGCCCTTCTCGATCTCGAACCGGCGCAGCCGGAACTCGCCCGCCTCGCGCTCGACCCAGATCGCCGGAACGCCGAGATGGCGCGAGGTCTCATAGGCGGGGATCAGCCCGCCGACGGCCGGGCCGACGACATAGTCGATTCCGCCCGGCACTTTCGCCCGAACCTTTTCAGACAGCGCCCGGCACAGTTTCTCCGTCTTGTCGGCATGCATGAACACCCGCGCCTTCTGGAGGAAGACCGGGCTGCGCAGGCCGGAAGTCAGGATGAAATGGCCCTCGAGAATCGCGCCCGCCTCGCGGAACACCGCAAGCACTTCGTCCGTGTTCATGTCGTCTCCCGGTAGTTCAGGTTCAGCCGTTGACGCGTATCGCGGCGCTGACGCTGGAATTGTCCTTGAGCTGCGATAGCAGCCGGTTCAGGTGCTTCAGGTCCCAGACCTCGAGATCGAAGATCATCTCGGTGAAGTCGGGCGCAGTGCGTGCCATCGACAGGGTATGGATATTGGCGTCGTTGGCGGCGATGGTCTGGGCGATGGAGGCGAGCGAACCCGGCTCGTTGATCGTGGTGACGGAGATGCGGGCCGGAAAGCGCTCCTTGTGCTCCTCGTCGATGTCCCATCGCACGTCGACCCAGCGTTCCGGCTGGTCGTCGAAGGCGGTCAGCGACGGCGACTGGATCGGATAGATGGTGATGCCGCGGCCGATCTCGACGATGCCGACGATGCGGTCGCCCGGCACCGCGCCCTCCGGCGCGAAGAACACCGGCAGGTCGCCGTGCGCGCCGCGGATAGGCACTGCGCCGCCGGCCGCGGCCCCCGCCTTGCGGCTGGGGCGCAGGCCCGGAATCTGGAACAGCATGCCGGCGGCATTGCGCAGGTTGAACCAGCCCTCCTCGCGCACCTTGGGCGAGGCCGCTGTGCGTTCCTCGCGATGGTCCGGGAACACGGCCTTCAGCACGTCGGGCGAGGACAACTCGCCGCGCCCGACATCGGCCAGCACGTCCTCGACATCCTTGCGGGCGAGGCGATGAAGCACCGGCTTGATCGTTTCGCGGGAAAACTTCTTGCCGGCGCGCTCGAAGGCGCGTTCGAGGATGCGCGCGCCGAGGCCGGAATATTGCTTGCGCATCGCCATGCGGGTTGCGCGGCGGATGGCGGAACGCGCCTTGCCGGTGACGACGATCGATTCCCACGCCGCCGGCGGCACCTGCGCCTTCGAGCGGATGATCTCGACCTCGTCGCCGTTCTTCAGCTCCGTCACCAGCGGCATGACGCGGCCGTTGACCTTGGCGCCGACGCAGGTGTCGCCGACGTCGGTGTGGACGGCATAGGCGAAGTCGATCGGCGTCGCGCCGCGCGGCAGCGCGATCAGCCGGCCCTTGGGCGTGAAGGCGAAGACCTGATCCTGAAACAGTTCGAGCTTGGTGTTCTCGAGAAAATCCTCGGGATTGTCGCCCTCGGCAAGCGCCTCGATGGTCTGGCGCAGCCAGGCATAGGCCTTGGTGTCCTTGGAGACGGAATGGGCCGCGCCCGCCTTGTCGCCGTGGTCCTTGTAGATCGAATGGGCGGCGACGCCGTATTCCGCCACCGTGTCCATCGCCTGGGTGCGGATCTGCAATTCGACGCGCTGGCGCGACGGCCCGACGATGGTGGTGTGGATCGAACGGTAATCGTTCTGCTTCGGCGTCGAGATGTAATCCTTGAAACGGCCCGGCACCATCGACCATTTGGTGTGGATCGCGCCCAGCGCGCGGTAGCAGTCGTCGACATTGGCGACAATGACCCGGAAGCCGATGATGTCCGACAGCTGCTCGAACGAGATCGCCTTGGTCTCCATCTTGCGGAACACCGACCACGGCTTCTTCAGCCGGCTCTTCACTTCGGCGTAAAGCGCGTGCTCGACGAACAGGTCGGACAGGGCGTGCTCGACTTCCTCGATCACGCCCTTGTTGCGCGCAGCGAATTCGGCCAGGCGTGCCGTCACCGCCTTGTAGGCTTCGGGGTTGATATAGCTGAAGGAAAGCTCCTCCAGCTCCTCGCGCATGTCCTGCATGCCCATGCGGCCGGCGAGCGGCGCATAGATCTCCATCGTCTCCTCGGCGATGCGCAGGCGCTTGTCGGGCCGCATATGGCCGAGCGTGCGCATGTTGTGCAGCCGGTCGGCGAGCTTGACCAAGAGGACGCGGACATCGTCGGAGATGGCCAGAAGCAGCTTGCGCAGGTTTTCCGCCTGCTCGGCCTTCTTGGAAACGAGATCGAGCTTCTTGAGCTTGGTCAGCCCCTCGACCAGCTTGCCCATGTCCGCGCCGAACAGCGCGTCGATTTCCGCCCGCGTCGCCGACGTATCCTCGATGGTGTCGTGGAGCAGCGCGACGGCGATGGTCGCCTCGTCCATGCGCATGTCGGTGAGGATCGCGGCGACTTCCAGCGGATGCGAGAAATACGGGTCGCCGGATGCGCGTTTCTGGTGGCCATGCTTCTGCATGGCATAGACATAGGCCTTGTTGAGCAGCGCCTCGTTGACATCCGGCTTGTAGCGCTGGACGCGCTCGACAAGCTCGTACTGTCGCATCATGGGCGCTTTTCCTTTCGCTCAAAACAATTCATGCGCCCGGCCTGGTCGCCGGACGCATGATCTCAATAAACGCGATCGTTCAGCCGATAAAGTGGCAGACGTTGCGCCAGCGTCAGAAGTCGTCGCTCTTTTCCGGCGGGACCAGCCCCTCGATGCCGGCGAGAAGGTCTTCTTCCGTCATGCGGTCGAAGGCAATGTTGTCGTCGTCATCGGCCTCGGCGGTGATGACGCCGGCCGAGACGTCGGTGATCTCGGGCAGATCGGCCTCCGGCTCGTCGACCTCGACATGCTTCTGCAGCGAGTGGATCAGGTCTTCCTTGAGGTCGTCGGGCGACAGCGTCTCGTCGGCGATCTCGCGCAGCGCGACCACCGGGTTCTTGTCGTTGTCGCGATCGATCGTGATCGACGCGCCCTGGCTGATCTGGCGGGCGCGATGTCCGGCGAGCAGCACCAGCTCGAAGCGGTTCTCGACCTTGTCGATGCAATCCTCAACGGTTACGCGGGCCATACGGCGCCCCTTTCATTCGTGGAATTGTCGGAGAGTCTGCGGTCCTTATCCCGAACGGGCGCCAAACACAAGAGAAACGATGCCCGGCCGACGCTCCTCCTCGCCGCGCCGGCAGGGCGAAACCCGACGTGTTTCCTCTTGGAATGAACGGCGGGGAAAGCTATCTCACTGTTATTGGCAATAAGGAATTTTCATCATGTTCGATCCACGCGAGAAGATCGCGCTCTTCATCGATGGCGCCAACCTTTATGCAACATCGCGGGCGCTGGGCTTCGACATCGACTACCGCAAGCTTCTGACCAGCTTCCAGAAGCGCGGCTATCTGCTGCGCGCCTATTATTACACCGCGCTGGTCGAAGACCAGGAATACTCGTCGATCCGGCCGCTGATCGACTGGCTCGACTATAACGGCTACAAGGTGGTGACCAAGCCGGCCAAGGAATTCACGGATTCCGCGGGCCGCCGCAAGGTCAAGGGCAACATGGACATCGAGCTGACCGTCGACGCGCTCGAACTGGCCGAAACCGTCGATCATTACGTCATCTTCTCGGGCGACGGCGATTTCCGCACCCTGGTCGAGGCGCTCCAGCGCAAGGGACGCAAGGTTTCGGTGGTCTCGACGCTGTCGTCGCCGCAGCCGATGATTTCCGACGACCTGCGCCGGCAGGCCGACCACTTCATCGACCTGCAGTCGCTGAAGGGCGAGGTCGGGCGCGAGCCGAGCGAACGCCCGGCGCGGCGCATCGAAAGCGAAGACGACGAAGGCGATCTGTGATCGTCGTGCCCGCCGCCGCCGAGCCGGACCGCGACTGCCCGCTTTGCCCGCGCCTGCACGGCTTCATCGCCGAATGGCGCGTGCGCGAGCCGGAATGGTTCAACGCCCCGGTGCCGACCTTTTCGGCAGCCGCCGGCGACGACACGGTCGAGCTCCTGATCGTCGGCCTAGCGCCCGGCCTGCGCGGCGCCAACCGCACCGGCCGGCCCTTCACCGGCGACTATGCCGGCGATCTTCTCTATTCGACGCTGTCGCGGTTCGGCTTTTCGAGCGGCTCGTTCAGGGCACGCACCGATGACGGCGTCGAGATGACAGGCGCGGCGCTGACCAATGCCGTGCGCTGCGTGCCGCCGGAAAACAAGCCGGTCGGGGCTGAAATCTCGACCTGCCGCCGCTTTCTCGCCGCCACCATCGCGCGCTATCCCAACCTGCGCGCCATCGTCACGCTCGGCACCATCGCGCACCAGTCGACCGTCAGAGCGCTGGGGCTGCGGGTCGCCGATCACCCCTTCGCCCACGGCGCGCGAAGCCAAGCCGGCCACGTGACGCTGTTCTCCAGCTATCACTGCTCGCGCTACAACACGAATACCGGGCGGTTGACGGAAGAGATGTTCGTCAGCGTGTTCAGGCAGGTGCGGGAAATGCTGGATGAGGGGATAAGGGCGTAAGGGATTCCCTACCCCCGTTCCTTCAGCAGCCGGCCCTTTTCCCGCGCCCAGTCGCGCTGCTTCTCGGTCTCGCGCTTGTCGTGCAGCTTCTTGCCGCGGGCGATCGCCAGCAGCAGCTTGGCCCGGCCGCGCTCGTTGAAGTAGATTTTCAACGGCACCATAGTCATGCCTTCGCGTTCGACCGCCTGAGACAGCTTGGCCATCTCCTTCTTCTTCAGAAGCAGTTTGCGGCGGCGACGCGGCTCGTGGTTGAAACGGTTGCCCTGAAGATATTCCGGCAGATACGAGTTGATAAGCCAGATCTCGCCGCCCTCGGCCGAGGCATAGCTTTCCTGGATGTTGGCGTGGCCCTCGCGCAGCGACTTGACCTCGGTGCCGGTCAGCACGAGGCCCGCCTCGTAGGTGTCCATCACCTCGTAGGAGAAGCGGGCCTTGCGGTTTTCCGCCACGGTCTTGCCGTTGGTGTCGGGTTTCTTGTCCTTGCTCATCTTGCCTTGAACGCGCAGCCGCGCGTCAGTTCACCAGTCCTGCATGCTTCATCGCCGCGTCGATCTTCGCGGCGGTTTCCGGCTCGATGGTGACGAGCGGAGCACGCACGACGTTCTCGACCCGGCCCAGCCGCGACAGCGCATATTTCGCGCCGCACAGGCCCGGCTCGACGAAGATCGCCTTGTGCAGCGGCATCAGGCGGTCCTGAAGCTCGAGCGCGCGATCCTTGTCGTTGGCGAGCGTAGCGGCTTGAAACTCGGCGCACAGGCGCGGCGCGACATTGGCGGTGACGGAAATGCAGCCGACGCCGCCATGGGCGTTGAAGCCGAGCGCGGACGCGTCCTCGCCGGAAAGCTGGATGAAATCCTTGCCGCAGGTCAGACGCTGCTCGGAAACGCGCTCGACCTTGCCGGTGGCGTCCTTGACGCCGACGATGTTCTTGAAGTCGTTGGCGAGACGGCCCATCGTCTCCGGCGACATGTCGATCACCGAGCGCGGCGGGATGTTGTAGATGAAGATCGGCAGCGAAGTCGCCTTCGCCACTTCGGCGAAGTGCAGGTAAAGCCCCTTCTGCGTCGGCTTGTTGTAATAGGGCGTGACGACGAGCGCCGCGTCGGCCCCGACCTTCTCGGCATGCTGGACGAGCGAGATCGCCTCGACAGTGTTGTTGGAACCTGCGCCGGCGATCACCGGAACCCGCCCGGCCGCGGCCTTGACCGCAAGCTCGACGACCTCGCGATGCTCGGCATGCGAAAGCGTAGGCGACTCGCCGGTAGTGCCGACCGGGACGAGGCCGGTGGTGCCTTCGGCGATCTGCCAGTCGACGAAGGCGCGGAAGGCATCTTTATCGAGGGCACCGTCGCGCGAAAACGGCGTGACGAGCGCGGTCATTGACCCTCTGAACATGATGCTTGCTCCCGGATGCTGCCTGGCCGGCAATGATGGCGTGGCCTTCGCCGGCTTCTAGCCCAGACGAAGGCGGCGCACCATAGTCTTGCCGCTTCCGTGCGGCAAGAGAAGCTCAAAAGGCGACAGGTAAAATCCGCGCCGTCGCGCTAACCATTCGTTTACGTCATGTTCACCGCCCGCGCCTAGGATCGCGACAAACCCGTCCATCGTGTATCTTGTCCGGAACAGGGATCGACACGCCATGCAATCAGGCCCCCTATCAGGCCCCCTTGCCCGCTCCGCCATTTCGAGCCTCGCACTGCTGCTGGCCGCGTCAGCGGCAGCGACCGGCGCCGCGCTTGCCGACCCCGTGCTTGCCGACCCCGTGCTGCCGTCGGCGGGACCGCTGCCGTTCGAGCGCCCCTATGCCAGCGCAAGTGCCGGTGCTGCCATCGATGCCACCATCGCCACCGGTGCCATCGCGGCACAGGCCGCGATCAAGGCCGGACAGCTGGCGACCGGCGGCGCCGTCACCCAGCTCAAAAGCGGCCTCGACGCGCTGTCGTCGGGCGATCTCGCCCGTGCCCGCGTGGTTCGCGACAATCTGCCGGCCAACTCGCTCGACCGCGCCATCCTGATGTGGGCGATCGCCACCTCGGGCGCCGACGCCGTCGCCAGCGGCGAGATCGCCCAGGCCGCCTATGCCCTGTCCGGCTGGCCCGGCATGTCGCGGCTGCGCGCCAATTCCGAAAAGGCGATGTATCGCGAGAATCCCGGCCCCCGCACCGTGCTTTCGGCTTTCGGCAACTCGCAGCCGCAGACGATCGAAGGCGCGATCCTGCTGGCGCGCGCGCATCTCGCCACCGGCAACACGACGCAGGCGCGCGCCGCGCTGGCAAAGTTCTGGCGAACCGAAAAGCTCGACGCCAAGGAAGAACAGGCGATCATCCGCGAGTTCGGCAAGGTCATTCCCGCTGCCGACCACCGTTTCCGCATGGAGCGCATGCTCTATGCCGATCGTATTTCCTCGGCCGAACGGGTTGCCGGGCTGGCCGGCGGTGGCGCGCTGGTCAAGGCGTTCGCCGCCGTCGCCCGCAACGAGAAGAACGCCAAGGGCCTTCTGGACGCGGTGCAGAAGGCGCAGCGCGGAGCGACGTGGATCTTCGCCGAGTCGCGCCGGCTGCGCCGCGCCGAAAAGCACCGCGAGGCAGCTGCGGTGATGCTGAAGGCGCCGAAGGACGCGGCCTCGCTGGTCGATCCCGACGCGTGGTGGGTCGAGCGGCGGGTGCTGTCGCGCGAGCTGCTCGACCTCG
>JBLJBS010000020.1:0-14173 GCA_047637695.1 Aquamicrobium sp.
CGAAGGTCCAGCGCGGATTGATCTTGAACTCGCCCTTCGAGCCGATCATGCCGCGAAACTTTTCGTTGTCGGTGGCCCGCCGGGCCTGCAACGGTGTCGTGTAGAACTCCTGCGGCCGCTTCTGGCTGATGCCGGCGAGGGTGACGGAATACCAGCCGCTGTTGAAGCGCTGGCGCCATTCCGCCTCGCCGAGGAAGCCCTGCTTCGAATACCAGCTCGGCTTGAAGGTGACGTCGAAGGTTGGCGACAACGCCCAGTAATAGGGCACCTGCACTCCGTGGCCCAGCTCTTCGGATTGGCGGTAACTCGCCATCAGGAAGCCAGACTTCTGCTTGACCGTCGGGTCCGGTATCTCGAAATAGGGCAGGTAGGCGATCGGCAGGCCGAACAGCTCGAAGCGTGCGTTGTGGAAACGCACCGTCTTTTCCTTGCCGTTCCAGATGATCTTTTCCGCCTTCACCCGCCACGACGGCGCCTTGTCGGGCTTTTCCCGGCATGGCTCGCAGGCGGTGTAGACGCCATAGTTGAAGGTCGTGACCTCTCCGCCTTCACGCTCGGCGCTGTCGGCGGCGAAATAGGTCTTGTCCACGGTCTCGACGCGCAGGGTGCGCACGAAAGCATCGCGGAAGTCGTCGGTGACGTCGATCTCGTCGGTGTGGATCCGGGTCCCCTGGCGATCCACGACCTCGACATTGCCGCTGGCGACCAGCCGCGAGGTCGCCCGATGGTAGACGATTCGCTGTGCGACCAGCTTGTGGCCGTCATAATCGATGCGCACCCCGCCTTGGGCGGTGATGGTGTTGCGGTCGTTGTCGTAGATGATGCTGTCTGCTTCGAGCAGCAGTTCGGCGTCGGCCGAAACGTTGGCGCGATCGAGACCGAGGCTCTGCGCCCGCGCCGGGACAGCGGCGGCAAGGCTCGCCAGAACGCAGGCCAGCGCCGTCGCGCCCGCCAGACGGGCAATACGGGCGTATCCGCGAGTCACCGTAGCTTCGCCCCTCACTAGCCGTCTTCCTTGTACAACAGGAACGTCACCCCGAAGAAACCGGCAACCAGAACCGGAAACCATGACGCCACCACCGGCGGCACGATGCCGGCGCTGCCGAACGCCTTGACCAGAACCGAAACGACATAAAGCAGAAAGCCGGCGAGGACGCCACCCAGAATAATCGTCGCCGATTGCCCCATGCGGGCAAAGCGCATCGACACCGTCGCGGCGATGAGCGCCATGGTGACGAGCAGCGCCGGCAGGGCGACGAGAGAATGGAAATGCGTGGCGAAAGCATCGGCCTTGAGCCCGAAAGAGCGCGCCGCGGCGATCTTGCGCGGCAGTTCGTAGATCGGAATCATCTCGGGCCGGACCAGCCGCTCCATCACGAATTCAGGCACCAGATTGGTGGCGATGCGCATCTCGGCGACGGGTTCCGGGGTGACGCCGGCACGAATGATGCGCGCATCGGCGATCTCCCAATATTGCTCGCGCAGATAGGCGTGTCTGGCGTCGATTCGCTCGGAGATTTCGCCGTCGTCGTCGATGCGCAGGAAGGTGGCGTCGGCGAGCTCGAGACCCTGCTTGAGGACGGTCTTGGCGCCGATGATGGTTTCGCCCTCGTCGGTGCGCTGCTTGAGCCACGGCGTCACCGGCGGCGTCGAGGGGGCCGAGGTGCCGGAACGCGCCTCGACCTCGAGCGACTGGGCGCGCTCGAAGCCGACCGATGCGAGCGGATTGAGCAGGAACAGCGTCGCGAGACCATAGGCGAACGCCCCGAGGCAGATCGGCGTCAGGAACTGCCAGGCGGAAATGCCGGCTGCGCGCGCCACCACCAGCTCATATTTGCGGTTGAGCGCGACGAGGGTGACGATTCCCGACACAAGCCCGATGAACGGCACCGCCTGCTGCATGATCATCGGCGTCTGCAACGCCGCGATCATGAGGGCGGTCTGGGTCGTGTTGCCGTCGATGGTGCTGATCTGGCCGCTGATTTCCGTGAAGCTGACGATGAAGATGATCGCTGCAACCCCGGTGAAGAACCAGAAGGTCAGCACGACGTAGCGCGTGAAAAAATAGCGGCCGAGCGTGATGCCGATCATGCCGTCCCCCCCGAAGCGGAGGGTTTCGATCCGGTCAGGCGTCGCCACATCGCCTGCACCCGGCCGGCAAGACGTTTCAGGATCGCCAGCCCGCGCTCGACGACGGACATCGGCAGTTCCATCACCCGGTTGGTGGCGATGAAGAAGGTCGACATCAGGCAGGCGCCCAGCGGCACCAGATAGACAGAGGCGGTGAAGGCGGCCGAGCCTTCGAGCTTCTCGTTGAAGAAAAAGCCGGCCCAGCGGAACGCCAGCGCGATCGTCATCGTGCTGAGCAGCGGATGGATGCGCGATTCACGGAACGAGCGCGAATCGCCGGCGACGGCCAGCCCGACGAGCGCGAACACCATCGGATAGAGCCATTCGCTGAAACGTCGGTGGATTTCGGCCCGGTAGATCTGCGGATGATGCTTCTGGTAGGCGTCGTTGGGATCGGGATTGAAGAGATAGACGAGGTCTTGATCCTTCGGCTTCAATGTCGGCGCGCCGCTGTTGCTTGCGGTGAACTCCGAAAGGTCGAACGCATAGGACGTGTAGCGCACGACGGAAATGTTTTCCCCGACCTTTCGGTGCACCATGCCGTTCTGCATGACGAGGAGCTGGCTGCCGTCGACTTCGACGGTCGCGCCCTCCTTGGCGTAGTAGATCAGCTCGGTGCCGGGCTCACGACTGTCGGCCACGAAAATTCCGCCCAGCCGCCCGTCGGGCAGGCGCTTGCCGATCTGGATGTAAAGGCCGTCCTCGACCTTCTGGAACGCGCCTTCATCGATGACCGTCGTGATGAGGCCGGCGCGCGATTCCGCCACCAGGGCGCGCATCTTCTGGCGGGCAGGGGGATTAACGAAGCTGGTGATCAGCAGGCAAATGATTGATGCGACCACGGCGAGGATCAGCATCGGCCGGATCACAGTTGTCCGGGAACTGCCCGCCGCGCTGATGACGATCAGTTCCGAGTCGGTGTTCATGGTCGTCAGCGTCTGCGCCACGGCGATGCCGACGGCGAAGGGAATGACGATGGGAATCACCGAAGGCAGGATCAGAAAGGCGATCTGGAAGAAGGCCGCGGTGGACTGGCTGTTGGACGTGACGATGTCGATGCGCAAAAGCACCTGTGTCGTCCAGACGATCGCCAGCACCCAAAGCAAGGTCGCCGTGAATATTCCGGCGGCGCGGCGCAATATATAGCTCTCGATGACTTTCATGCGTCGTTTGCGTCTGCCGGTCCGTGGCGTGGCATCGGTCGATCGCGGCGCTCTCGCCGCCGTCCTGCCGAAGTCACGGTTGTTGTCAGGCCGCCCGTCCCCTGTCGTCCTGCCATATCGTTGCGATTGTGGAGTCTGTGTGACTTTGGCGAATAAACCGCCAACAAACAAGGTTAACGCGACGTTATGCCGGGCCGGCGCGGCAGGTCGCGGAGGTCAAGGGTGAGGCACGGGCTTGCGAGCCATGCGAAAATGCGCGAAACCGCTGGTAAGACGCGCATTTCCCGGCTTCCGGCAAACTTCGCCGGCGAGAAGTCGCGCCTCGAACGCAAGCCGCTTGTTCAAGCCCCCCGATCAAGCCTTAAGCCGATACCGGAAAGCTAGATGTCCACCCGACCTTCCATCGCATTCGCCAAGATCAGCGTTCCCGCCAAGGGAACGGCTGTCGCCCTTGTCGCCGAGGGCGGCGCCCTCGCTCAGTCGGCCACCGCGCTCGATGCCCAGGGGCAGCTCGCCCGGGCGTTCTCTGTCGCTGATTTCACCGGCAAGCTCGCGGCCAGCCTTGAGCTTCTCGCGCCGCGCGAGGCCGGTTGCGACCGTTTCCTGGCGGTCGGCGTCGGCAAGCCGGAGGCGCTGGACCAGCGGGCGTGGACGCGGATCGGCGGCGCCGTTTTCTCTGCGGCGAAGAAGGCGAAGGAAATCTACGTCCTCGCCGAGGTCGAGGGTCTGACGGCGACGCCGGAGAATGCCGCCTCGCTCGCCTTCGGCATGGTGCTGAACTCCTACGCCTTCGACAAGTACAAGACGAGGAAGGACAGCGCCAAGCCGGCGCCCGCCGCGACGAAGGTGACAGTCCTGTGCGCCAATCCGACGGCCGCCCGCAGAGCCTTCGCGGCATTGCAGGGGTTGGCCGACGGCGTTCTTCTTGCGCGCGATCTCGTCAACGAGCCGGCAAACGTGCTCGGCACGCTCGAATTCACGGCAAAGGCCAAGGAACTGGAAGCGCTCGGCGTGCAGGTCGAGATCCTGACCGAGAAGGAGATGCGCAAGCTCAAGATGGGCGCGTTGCTCGGCGTCGCGCAGGGCTCGATCCGACCGCCGCGCCTTGTCGTCATGCGCTGGGACGGTGGCAAGGTGAAGGACAAGCCCGCCGTCTTCGTCGGCAAGGGCGTGGTGTTCGACAGCGGCGGCATCTCGATCAAGCCGGCCGGCGGCATGGAAGACATGAAGGGCGACATGGGCGGCGCGGCTGCCGTCACCGGCCTGATGCACGCGCTCGCCGCGCGCAAGGCCAAGGCCAACGTCATCGGGGTCATCGGCCTCGTCGAGAACATGCCGGACGGCAACGCCCAGCGTCCAGGCGACATCGTCACCTCGATGTCGGGCCAGACGATCGAGGTCATCAACACCGATGCGGAAGGCCGCCTCGTGCTGGCCGACGCGCTCTGGTACGCCAATGAGCGGTTCGCGCCGCGCATCATGGTCAATCTCGCGACGCTGACCGGCGCGATCATGGTGGCGCTGGGCAGCGACCATGCCGGCCTGTTCTCCAACGACGACGCGCTGGCCGAGCATCTGCTCGCCGCCGGGCGCGACACCGGCGAGAAGC
Organism: Aquamicrobium sp.; assembly: GCA_047637695.1. Taxonomy (GTDB): domain Bacteria; phylum Pseudomonadota; class Alphaproteobacteria; order Rhizobiales; family Rhizobiaceae; genus Aerobium. Next base: position 4,903 of record JBLJBS010000020.1, read on the forward strand.
TGTGGCGGATGCCGTTGGGCGCCGAATACGACAAGATGATCGATTCGAAGAACGCCGACATGAAGAACACCGGCGGCCGCTATGCCGGTTCGATCACCGCGGCGCAGTTTCTCCAGCGCTTCGTCAAGGAGACGCCCTGGGCGCATCTCGACATCGCCGGCACCGCGATGGGGTCGCCGTCGTCGGAAACTAACCAGTCCTGGGCCTCGGGCTTCGGCGTCCAGCTTCTCGACCGGCTGGTGCGCGACCGTTACGAAGATTGATGCGGAACGGTCATGGCCGATGCGCTGTTCTACCACCTGACCGAATCGACGCTGGAGGAGGCGCTGCCCGCCCTTCTTGAAAAGAGCCTCGAAAGAGGCTGGCGCGTCGTCGTGCAGGTGGGAAGCGAAGAGCGGCGCGACGGTCTCGACCAGCATCTGTGGACGTTCCGCGACGATTCCTTTCTTGCCCACGGCACCGAGCATGACCCGCAGCCGGGACGCCAGCCCGTGCTCCTGACCTGCACCGAGGCGAACCCCAACGGTGCGCGCATCCGCTTCCTCGTCGACGGCGCCGCCCCACCCGACCTGTCGGGGTACGACCGCGCGGTTTTCATGTTCGACGGCCATGACGAGACGCAGGTCGCGCAGGCCCGCAGCCACTGGAAGGCGGTCAAGGCCGCCGGCCATGGCGCGACCTACTGGCAGCAGACGCCCGAGCGGCGCTGGGAGAAAAAGGCATGAGGACGATCCTGCGCTGGCTCATGCGGCTCGTCTTCCTTGCTTTGCTTTCTGTCGGCATCCTGCTCGGCCTCGTCTATCCTTGGGCAGCGGAAGGCCGGGGCTACGAGATCGGGCGCTGGCGCGCCTATGATCGTGTTTCCGGCTTTACGCCCGTCGAGATCCTGCTGCCGACCGATCAGGCGCAGATTTCCGTCAAGGCGGAACTGTCGACCCCGCAGGCGGTGTCGGGAACCGACCGCCAGTCGGTGATGACGCTGACGGTCTCCTCGAACGACCGCACCGAACTCGTGCATTATTTTTCGCTCGACGGCGTCGAGCCGCGCCTCGTCAGCCCCCAGCTTCCCGGGCGCATCTATTCGGTCGATGCCGGGCTGATCTATCGTCCGGGCGAGGAGCCCTACGTCTTCACCTTCGGGCCGGGCGATGCCGAGATCGACATGGCGACGGTCGACCTCGTCCTGATCGGCGGCACCAGCGACATCGACGAGGCGGTTCCGCCTATCGGCTATGCGATGATTGGCATCGGCTTTCTCGGCCTGCTGGTTACCTTTCGCAGACGGCGGGAGAATCCGAATTCGCAACCGCCGCAGCAGCGCTGGGGTCGCGGATAGGGTTTGTTGCCGGAACGGGCACTGTCCTTTTCCGGCAAAGCTCCGGTCAAGGCTGGCACGGTATGGCCGCGCGGTCGCCGGCGACGGACAACAAGGCATCCGGCGTGCCGACAATGTCCGCAAGCCTCTGATCGATGTGTGTTAACTTATTGAAAAGATGGCGCGAGTGACGGGGCTCGAACCCGCGACCTCCGGCGTGACAGGCCGGCACTCTAACCGACTGAGCTACACCCGCGCAGTGAAGTGCGACCAGAGGTGCAAATCACAGGCGTCGAATTAGGCGGTTCTCACGGCAGTGTCAAGCGCCTGTCATGGGGATCGGGCCGATAAATCGCCGCCGTTTTCATCGGCCTTCGTTCGACGCCGAGCGGATAGCCAAACCGGCTTGCGCGAGCGACGAAAGCTCCCGGAACAGATGCTTCGGCCGCCTGTCACCGTAGCGCCCGCGGGCCGGTGTCAGTTGGCCGAGATGTGGATCATCAGATAGAAGATCACGAAAGTCGAGATGATCGCCGCAAGGGTGAGTGTCTGGGCGATCCCGAAAGTCACCGCGCCGGCAACGACCAGCCCCAGTACGACTGCCAGCACGAGGGTCAGTCGCATCGTCTGTGTGGCTTGAGCCATATCGGGTCTACCTTCCTGTTGCCGCTGGTGGGGCTGTGCGCGCTTCGAGCGTTCGCGCTACCTTGGTACAGATCACCGGTGAACTCCAGACCGCAATGCGCGGCGGGTGCGGTCGCCTGTGTCGCAGGCACCGGCGTCTTGCCCGTCAGGCATGCCGGTGAACCGGCCTTTGCGCGCGCGTGCCGGTCAGCCGGAATTCCTGAAGCGTATGGCTTGCCACGCCAAGCGCGGCGAGATCTGCGCCCATTCGCCCGACCGCCGCGTCGTCGAGAAGCGCCGGGTCGACCGTGGTGCGGACCTGATGGGCGACCCCGCTGGCCAGCAACAGCAGCAGGCTTTCGCGCGCCTTGTCGCCGCTGCCTCTTGCGCCGGTGACGCGGGCATAGTCGGCGAACGGCGCCTTGACGTCGAAGCCGACCCAGTCGCACAGCGGCAGCACGGCGGCTAGACGCGCGGGATAGGGACCGGCCGTGTGCAGGCCGATCCCGAAACCCAGCTTACGCACCGCCTTCATCGCTTCGGGCAGGGTGCGTTGCAGGGTCGGCTCCCCGCCCGAGAACACGATCCCGTCGAGCAGGCCACGCCGCGAGGCGAGGAAGTCGAGCACCTCGCCCCAATCCATCGCCCCGTCGCTTTCGGCGGGGATGAGATGCGGATTGTGGCAATAGGGGCAGTCCCAGGGGCAGCCCTGAAGGAAGATCGTGGCGGCCAGTTCGCCCGGCCAGTCGCAGGTGGACAGGCGTTCCAGGCCGCCGACGCGGATCTCAGCCAAGGCGCGCCTGCTTCTCGCTGAAATAGGTACGCTCGTGGAACTCGCCCTTCTTGCCGCGATTGAACGAGGAGACCGGGCGATGATAACCCATCACGCGGGTCCATATCTCGCAGGGCTGGCGTTCCTCGTCGGCGAGAACGATGGCGTCGTCGGCGACGGCGGGCTTGATGTCGAACATCGTAGTTTCTCCTCAGTTGACGGCGGCATGCCGCCTGGTTGCAATCAGTTCCTCGTCGCATCGCGGGCAGAATTCATGCTCGCCGGCGATGTAGCCGTGCTTCGGACAGACCGAGAAGGTCGGCGTGATCGTGATGTAGGGCAGCCCGAAATTCGTCAGCGCCCGGCGCACCAGCTTGCGGCAGGCGTCGGTCGAGGACAGGCGCGATCCCATGTAGAGATGCAGCACCGTGCCGCCGGTATATTTGCGCTGAAGGGTTTCCTGCCGTTCCAGCGCCTCGAACGGATCGTCGGTGAAGCCGACGGGAAGCTGGCTCGAATTGGTATAATAGGGCTCGTGCGCGGTTCCGGCTTGCAGGATGTCGTCGAAGCGCTTCCGGTCTTCCTTGGCGAAGCGATAGGTCGTTCCCTCGGCCGGCGTCGCCTCGAGATTGTAGAGGTGCCCGGTTTCCTCCTGGAAGGCGACGATGCGCGCCCGCACATGGTCGAGCAGCCGCACGGCGAAGGCATGTCCCCATGCGGTGGTGATGTCGTGGGCGTCGTCAGTGAAGTTGCGGATCATTTCGTTGACGCCGTTGACGCCCAGCGTCGAGAAGTGGTTGCGCAGCGTGCCGAGATAGCGCTTCGTATAGGGAAACAAGCCATCGTCCATCAGGCGCTGGATCACCTTGCGCTTGATCTCGAGGCTGTCGCGGCCGAGCTCGAGCAGCGTATCGAGCCGCAGCAGCAACCCGGCTTCGTCGCCCTTGTGCAGATAGCCGAGGCGCGCGCAGTTGACGGTGACGACGCCGAGCGAACCGGTCTGCTCGGCGCTGCCGAACAAGCCGTTGCCGCGCTTAAGCAACTCGGTCAGGTCGAGCTGAAGCCGGCAGCACATCGAACGCACCATGTTCGGCTTCAGGTCCGAATTCAGGAAATTCTGGAAATATGGCAAGCCGTATTTCGCCGTCATCTCGAACAGGCGCTCGGCGTTCTGGCTCTCCCATGGAAAATCGGGGGTGATGTTGTAGGTCGGGATCGGGAAGGTGAAGACTCGGCCCTTCTCGTCGCCGCGCGTCATCACCTCGATATAGGCGCGGTTGATCATGTCCATCTCGGCCTGAAGCTCGCCGTATGAGAAGTCCATCTCGCGGCCGCCGATGATCGGCACCTGATCACGCAGATCTTCCGGGCAGACCCAGTCGAAGGTCAGGTTGGTGAAGGGCGTCTGCGTGCCCCAGCGCGAGGGGACGTTCAGGTTGAAGATCAATTCCTGGATCGCCTGACGCACCTCGCCATAGGATAGCTTGTCCTTTCGGATGAACGGCGCCATGTAGGTGTCGAACGACGAGAACGCCTGCGCGCCGGCCCATTCGTTCTGCAGCGTGCCGAGGAAATTGACGATCTGCCCGACCGCGCTCGACATGCGCTTGGGCGGGCCGGATTCAACCTTGCCGGGCACGCCGTTGAAGCCCTCGGTCAGCAGCGTCCGCAGCGACCAGCCGGCGCAATAGCCCGCCAGCATGTCGAGGTCGTGGATGTGGAGGTCGCCCTCGCGGTGGGCTTCGCCGATTTCGCGCGGATAGACGTGGGACAGCTAGTAATTGGCCATCACCTTGCCGGAGACGTTGAGGATCAGTCCGCCGAGGGAGTAACCCTGATTGGCGTTGGCGTTGACGCGCCAGTCGGCGCGGTCGAGATATTCGTTGATCGACGACGCGACGTCGACGGCGATGTCGCGGCTTTGGTGTGCCGCAGCCTGATCGGCTAAGCCGGAACTGATTGTGGAAGTCGCCTGCATCTTTCCCCCGAGGCGCTGAGGACGGGGGAGGGCAGACGCAACGGAAACTGTGCGGGCATCATGACCCGACAGCCGACCATGCGCACCGCCGGGACACCCCGCCCGTGGTTCGTATCGATCGTCGCGGCAGGTCTCCTGGCTCGCAGGTCGCTGCCCTTGCCGGTCTTCCCGGTGCCGGTGGCACCAGTGACATCGATGCGGCGCAGGCTCGCTGCTTACAGTTGCGGGGGCAGCGCCGGCCTTGCGTCTACACGCGCACCGGCTTCCCTCTTAGCCTTCGGATCGAATCGACCCGAAAGACCGCGACATCTATATTTAGTAGATCGATTCGCCATTACGTCAATATCTCGTAAGGTAATGTCGATTTTGCCGCAGGTCAGGCCGCTGAATACGGGGCGAAGGAACTGCGCCGCTCGTCGATGACGAGCGTCCTCGCCAGCGGCGGAAACGCCCGCTGGGGACAGCTCGGCCGTTCGCAGACCTTGCATCCGGCGCCGATCAGGGTGCGGGTCGCGGGGTCGTTGAGGCTCAACCCCTGCGAGTAGACCAGCCTTTCGGCATGGAGGAGATCGCAGCCGAGGCCGATGGCGAACCTCTTCGACGGCGCGCCATGTCCCCCGCGCGAACTCTCGACCATGCGCGCGACCCACAGATAGGCGCGTCCGTCCGGCATTTCCGCCACCTGCGTCAACGTCTTGCCGGGGTTCGAAAAGGCGTCGTAGACGTTCCACAGCGGGCAGGTGCCGCCGATGCGCGAGAAATGGAAATCCGTCGCCGACTGGCGCTTGGAGATGTTGCCGGCGCGGTCGACGCGAATGAAGAAGAACGGCACCCCGCGCGCCTCGCGGCGCTGAAGCGTGCTCAGCCTGTGGCAGATGGTTTCGAAGCCGACGCCGAATTCGCGGCCGAGCAGGTCGATGTCATAGCGCAGCCGTTCGGCGAGTTGCAGGAAGGGCGCATAGGGAAGAACCAGCGCGCCGGCGAAATAGTTGGCGAGGCCGATCCGGGCCAGCGCCCGCGCCTCGTCATTGGAAAAGGAAGCTCCGGCGGCAAGCCGGTCTATCAGGTCGCGCTGTTCGAGGAAGGCGATCTGCGTCGCCATCTGGAAGGCCTGCTGGCCGGGAAGCAACCGGCGCGACAGCCGCATCGTGCGGGTCGGCGCATCGAAGCGGCGCTGCGCGGCGACGCCGTCCTCGTCCCTCAGATCGGAAATCCGCAGCCCGTGCCTGTCCTCGAGCCGGCGCGCGGTTGCGTCGGCCATGCGGCCGAGCGGCATGCCCATTTCCTGCGCCACCCTTTCGGCGGCGCGGTCGAGTTCGTCGATATGGTTGCGGTTGGCGAAAAAGAAGTCGCGCACTTCCTCGAACGGAGCCGAGGGCAGGGCGGGGTGGCTGCCCTGGCGATCGTCGCCCAGCCTCGATGCGTAGGCGGCTATTTCCTCGCTTGCCTGCTTCAGTCTGCGTGATTGCGAAATGAACGCGCGCGCCAGCGCCGGCATGTTGCCGGCCAGTTCCCTGATGTCGGCCAGGGCGATCGGCTCTCCGAGTGCGGGATCGGTCAGGACATCGCGCAGCTCGCCGATCAGGCGCGCTTCGTCATTGTCGGAGAACAGCTGGACGTCGGTGCCGAAGGCCGCGTTCAGCTTCAGCAGCACCTGCACCGTCAGTGGCCGCTGATTGTTCTCGATCTGGTTCAGATAGCTCAGCGAGATGCCGAGCGCATCCGCCAGCGACTGCTGGGTAAGCCGGTGCTCTTCCCGGAGCCGTTTCAGGCGGACCCCCATGAAAGCCTTCTTCAAGCCTTTATCTCCATTCGGCTTCGCAAACTTTGCACAATCACAGAAACGCCTTTGCAAAACTCTGCATTTTCAGTGGTTTATAGATCAGATCATATGCGGATAGTGTGAATTTGAAAAGTCAGTCGAGACATTGCCGTTGAACATCCAGCCGAATGCACAGGGGCAGGGGCATGCGAGCCTTCTGGAAGTGGTCCTTCCGGAGCAGGCCAGCCATTGCGGCACGCTTCACGGCGCCGACGCCCTTCACATGATGGGCAAGGCGGCCTTCGTCTGCGCGACGCGGCATGCTCGCGGCCCGGTGGTGATGGCGAAGGCGGACGGCATCGAGTTCTTCAGGCCGATCCCGTTGGGCGCGAACGTGGAGGTGCGCGCCCATGTCGCGTTTCAGGGTCGCTCGTCGATGACGGTCGTCGTCGAGATCGCGCCCCAGCACCCCGGCGGCGAAGCTCGTCGCCCGGCGATCGCCGGGCGCTTCATGATGGTCGCCGTCGATGGCGATGGCCGGCCCGTTCCCATTCCCGTTTCAGATCAACGCACCGCAGAGGAAATTCCCACGTGAAGCAGCATAAGGTTCGCACCTACAAATCCGCCGAGAAGCTTGCCCGCGAGGACCAGCTTGCCTGGAAGATCGCGTCCATCGCGGCGGATGACGTCCCGCTTGATGCCGATGTCGTCGAGATGATCGGAAACCGCATCATCGACAATGCCGCGGTCGCCGCCGCCTCGCTGGCGCGCCGTCCGGTGGCAAGCGCCCGTGCGCAGGCGGCCGCGCATCCCTTCCTGCCAGGTGCGACCGTGTTCGGCCTTTCGACGGCGAAGCGCGTTTCGCCGGAATGGGCGGCGTGGGCCAATGGCGTCGCCGTGCGCGAGCTCGACTTTCACGACACCTTCCTCGCTGCCGACTATTCGCATCCCGGCGACAACATTCCGCCGATTCTGGCCGTGGCACAGCATTGCGGCCTGTCCGGCGCGGCATTGGCCAGAGGCATCGCCACCGGCTACGAGGTTCAGGTCAATCTGGTCAAGGGCATCTGCCTGCACGAGCACAAGATCGACCACATCGCCCATCTCGGCCCTTCGGCCGCCGCCGGCATCGGCACGGCATTGGGGCTGTCCGCCGAGGTGATCTATCAGGCCGTGCAGCAGGCGCTGCATGTGACGACAACCACCCGCCAGTCGCGCAAGGGCGAAATCTCCAGCTGGAAGGCATATGCGCCCGCTTTCGCCGGCAAGATGGCCGTCGAGGCCGTCGACCGGGTGATGCGCGGTGAGGGCGCCCCGTCGCCGGCCTGGGAAGGCGAGGACGGCTTCATCGCTTGGCTGCTTTCCGGTCCCAAGGCCGAATATGTCGTGCCGCTGCCGGAGAAAGGCGAGACCAAGCGCGCGATTCTCGACACCTACACCAAGGAGCACTCGGCCGAGTACCAGAGTCAGGCTCTGATCGACCTTGCGCGGCGCATGGGGCCGAAAATTGGCGATCTGTCGAGGGTGAAGGACATTGTCATCCACACCAGCCATCACACCCATTACGTGATCGGCACCGGCGCCAACGACCCGCAGAAGATGGACCCCAAGGCGAGCCGCGAAACGCTCGACCACTCGATCATGTACATCTTCGCCGTCGCTCTCGAGGATGGCGGCTGGCACCACGAGCGATCCTACGCGCCCGAGCGTGCCAACCGGCCGGAAACGGTTGCGCTGTGGCACAAGGTTTCCACGGTCGAGGACGCGGAATGGACGCGCCGCTATCACAGCCATGACCCGAAGGAAAAGGCGTTCGGCGGCCGCGTCGTCGTCACGCTTCAGGACGGAACGGTAATCGAGGACGAACTCGCGATCGCCGACGCCAATCCGCTGGGCGCGCGCCCGTTCAGCCGGCCGGAATATGTCAACAAGTTCCGCACGCTGGCCGAGGGCATCGTCGCAGCCGCCGAGCAGGACCGCTTCATCGCCGCCGTCGAGCGGCTGATCGACCTCAAGCCCGAGGAACTGGCCGGCCTGACCTTCACCGTCGACGCGGAGCGGCTCGGCCCGGCCGCGGCGGCCGGCATCTTCGACTGGAAGCGCGGTTAGAGGAGGATGTCATGACCGCACCCAAGCCCAAGAAATCGGTGGCGTTGTCCGGCGTGGTCGCCGGCAACACCGCACTGTGCACGGTCGGCCGCACCGGCAACGACCTTCATTATCGCGGCTACGACATTCTCGACGTGGCCGAGACCTGCGAGTTCGAGGAGATCGCCCATCTCCTCGTCCATGGCGCGCTGCCGACGGTGGCCGAGCTTTCAGCCTACAAGGCGAAGCTGAAGGCGCTGCGCGGCCTGCCCGATGCGGTCAGGCGGACGCTGGAGCTGCTGCCGGCCGCCACGCATCCGATGGACGTGATGCGCTCGGGCGTCTCGGCGCTCGGCTGCGTGCTGCCGGAAGCGGCGGACCACAACCATCCGGGCGCGCGCGACATCGCCGATCGGCTGCTCGCCTCGCTCGGCTCGATGCTGCTCTACTGGCATCATTTCGCCCATAACGGCCGACGCATCGAGGTCGAGACCGACGACGATTCCATCGGCGGCCATTTCCTGCATCTCCTGCATGGCAGGGCGCCGAAGCCCTCCCACGTCAAGGCGATGCACGTCTCGCTGATCCTTTATGCCGAGCACGAGTTCAACGCCTCGACCTTTACCGCGCGCTCCATCGCCGGCACCGGATCGGATGTCTATTCGGCGATCACCGGGGCCATCGGCGCGCTGCGCGGGCCGAAGCACGGCGGCGCCAACGAGGTCGCCTTCG
>JBLJBS010000021.1:0-7154 GCA_047637695.1 Aquamicrobium sp.
CGAAATTTATCCGAATGTGAATACTATTCGTTGACACGGACCCCAAATCACCTACTACATGTAGATGTCATGGTTCCCTTGGGCGTGTGGTCCGAGGGCTAAGAGGGAAGCCGGTGCGCGTTTAGACGCAAGGCCGGAGCTGCCCCCGCAACTGTAAGCAGTGAGCCTGCGTCGAGTTATGCCACTGATGCCGCGAGGCATTGGGAAGGCCGGCGAGGGCGACGACCTGCGAGCCAGGAGACCTGCCATGGCAAGACAACGAACCTCGGGCGGGGTGTCCCGGCGGTGCGCATAGGATCGGCCGGGGTCTCGACCCTCCGCATTTCCTTTGCTCCTGCCTCGGCCCCGTCCTCAGCTCCACGGGGACAAGATGCCGGCAACCTCCACCGCCACTCTTACCACTGCCCAGACTACCGCTGGCGAAGCCGACCAGCTTGCCATTCGTCTGAAAGATGACGGCCGCGCCGCCACCGAGCCGGGCTATCGCCTGATCCGCCGCAACGGCGCGGTGACGCCGTTCGATCCGACCAAGATCACGGTCGCGCTGACCAAGGCGTTTCTCGCGGTCGAGGGTTCGACCGCGGCCGGTTCGCGCCGCGTCCACGACACCGTCGCCGAACTGACCGAGCAGGTTACCTCGGCGCTGACGCGCCGGGTCGGCGAGGGCCGCCTGTTCCACATCGAGGACGTGCAGGACCAGGTCGAACTGGCGCTGATGCGCAGCGAGCACCACAAGGTGGCGCGCGCCTATGTTCTTTATCGCGAGGAACGCGCGCGCGAGCGCGCCGCGGCCAGGGCGACGGCTGTTGCCGAACAGGCAGCACCCTCGCTGAACGTCCGCGCCGAGGACGGCACGCTGGCGCCGCTCGACGAAGCCCGGCTGGGCAACATCGTCGCGGAGGCCTGCGCCGGCCTCGACGCCGTCTCGGCCGAGGCGATCCTGACCGAGGCGCGGCGCAATCTTTATGACGGCATCACCCTCGACGAATTGTCGCTGGCGCCGATCCTCGCCGCCCGCACGATGGTCGAGCAGGAGCCGAACTATGCCTTCGTCTCGGCGCGCCTGCTGCTCGACCGGCTGCGGCGCGAGGCGCTGACCTTCGTCTCCGGCCGTTCCGAGCAGGCGACGCAGGGCGAGATGGCCGGCCGCTATGCCTCCTATTTCCCCGATTTCGTTCGGACAGGCGTCGAGGCCGGTCTGATCGATCCCGAGCTCTACCGCTTCGACCTTGCCCGGATCGGCGCGGCGCTGAAGCCGGAGCGCGATCTCAACTTCCAGTATCTCGGCCTTCAGACGCTCTACGACCGCTATTTCCTGCACACCAAAGGAAAGCGCTTCGAGCTGCCGCAGGCATTCTTCATGCGTGTCGCCATGGGCCTCAGCGTGCGCGAGATCGACCGCGAGGCGCGCGCCATCGAGTTCTACGACCTGTTGTCGTCGTTCGACTTCATGGCGTCGACGCCGACGCTGTTCAATTCGGGCACGACGCGGCCGCAGCTGTCCTCATGCTTCCTGACCACCATCGGCGACGATCTCGATTCGATCTTCAAGGGCATCAAGGACAACGCGCTGCTGGCCAAATATTCGGGCGGCCTCGGCAATGACTGGACGCCGGTGCGCGGGCTCGGCGCCCATATCCGGGGCACCAATGGCGAGAGCCAGGGCGTGGTGCCGTTCCTGAAAGTGGCCAACGACACGGCGATCGCCGTCAATCAGGGCGGCAAGCGCAAGGGCGCGGTCTGCGCCTATCTCGAGACATGGCATGTCGACATCGAGGAATTCCTCGACCTGCGCAAGAACACCGGCGACGACCGCCGCCGCACCCATGACATGAACACCGCGAACTGGGTGCCTGACCTGTTCATGCAGCGCGTGGAGGAGAACGGCGAATGGACGCTGTTCTCTCCCGATGAGACCGCGGACCTGCACGACCTTTACGGCACCGCGTTCAGGACGGCCTACGAGGCCTATGAACGCCGCGCCGAAGCCGGCGAAATCCGCGTCTTCCGCAAGGTTCGGGCGCTCGATTTGTGGCGCAAGATGCTGACCATGCTGTTCGAGACCGGGCATCCGTGGATCACCTTCAAGGACCCGTGCAACATCCGTTCGCCGCAGGGGCATGTCGGCGTGGTGCATTCGTCGAACCTGTGCACCGAGATCACGCTCAACACCTCCAAGGACGAGGTGGCGGTGTGCAATCTCGGCTCCGTCAACCTTCTGAACCATGTGGCCGACAAGGGGCTCGACCTCGACCGGCTGGCGCGCACGGTCAACACCGCGATGCGCATGCTCGACAATGTCGTCGACATCAACTTCTACACCATCCCCGAGGCGAGGGCCTCGAACCTGAAGCACCGCCCGGTCGGCCTCGGCCTGATGGGCTTCCAGGACGCGATCCAGAAGCTGCGCATTCCTTATGCGTCGGAGGCTGCGGTGGAGTTCGCCGACCGCTCGATGGAGGCGATCAGCTATTGCGCGATCTCGGCTTCGGTCGATCTCGCCGCCGAGCGCGGCCGCTATGCCAGCTTCGAGGGCTCGCTGTGGTCGAAGGGCATCCTGCCGCTGGATTCCATCGCGCTGATGGAAAAGGCGCGGCCGGGCGTCGACATGGATGCGTCGTCGACGCTCGACTGGGATGCCTTGCGCAAGCGGGTGAAGAAGACCGGCATGCGCAACTCGAACTGCATGGCGATCGCGCCGACGGCGACGATCTCCAATATTTGCGGCGTGTCGCAGTCGATCGAGCCGGCCTACCAGAACCTGTTCGTCAAATCGAACATGTCGGGCGACTTCACCGTGGTCAACGCCCAGCTGGTCCACGACCTGAAACAGCGCGGCCTGTGGGACGAGGTCATGGTCTCGGACCTGAAATATTTCGACGGTTCGCTCGGCTCCATCGACCGCATCCCCGACGATCTGAAGGCGCTTTATGCCACGGCATTCGAGATCGACACCGCATGGCTGATCGACGCCGCGTCACGGCGGCAGAAATGGATCGACCAGGCACAGTCGCTCAACCTCTACATCGCCAATCCGAGCGGCAAGAAGCTGGACGAGCTCTACCGCCTCGCCTGGCAGAAGGGATTGAAGACCACCTATTACCTGCGCTCGCGTTCCGCCACCCATGTCGAGAAATCGACGCTCAAGGGCACTGACGGCAAGCTCAACGCGGTTTCGGCAACGGTCGTCGCCGCTCCGGCCGCCGCTGCGCCGATCATCGTCGAGACCCCTCTCGCCATCGATGCCGGCGCGGCCTGGGGCAAGGCCTGCGCCATCGACGATCCGGAATGCGAAGCCTGCCAGTGAGCGGCGGACAAGAACAAGGAAAGGAACAAAAGATGCTCGACTGGTCCGAACCGAACAAGGCCAACCCCGCCATCGTCCTCAATCCGGCCGGCGAGGCCGATGCCACGGGACTAGGCGCCATCGAACGGGGGGCTGCGCGCGTCTCCGTCGACGACAAGCGGATGATCAACGCCCGCGCCGACGTCAACCAGCTGCTGCCGCTCAAATATCGCTGGGCGTGGGAGAAATATCTTTCGGGCTGCAACAACCACTGGATGCCGACCGAGGTTTCCATGCAGGCCGACATCGCGCTGTGGAAGTCGAAGGACGGGCTGACCGAGGATGAAAGGCGCATGATCAAGCGCAATCTCGGCTTCTTCGCCGCGTCGGAATCGCTGGTGGCCAACAACATCGTGCTCGCCATCTACCGCCACCTGACCAACCCCGAATGCCGGCAATATCTGCTGCGGCAGGCGTTCGAGGAGGCGGTCCACACCCACACCTTCCAGTACATCGTCGAAAGCCTCGGTCTCGACGAGGGCGAGCTGTTCAACATGTATCGCGAGGTGCCGTCGATCACCGACAAGGCGGCATGGGCGCTGAGCCACACGCAGAACCTCGACAACCCGGATTTCAAGACCGGCTCGCCGGAGGCGGACCAGCAGTTCCTGCGCGATCTGGTCGCGTTCTACGTCATCTTCGAGGGAATGTGGTTCTACACCGGCTTCGCGCAGATCCTGTCGCTCGGCCGCCGCAACAAGATGGTCGGCATCGCCGAGCAGTACCAGTACATATTGCGCGACGAGTCGATCCACATGAATTTCGGTATCGACGTCATCAACCAGATCAAGATCGAGAACCCGCATCTGTGGACGGCCGAGTTCCAGAACGAAATCCGCAAGATGATCAGTGACGCCGCCGAGCTGGAAGCGGCCTATGGCCGGGACACGATGCCGCGCGGCTTCCTCGGGCTCAATGCGGCGCTGTGCGAGCAGTATATGCACTTCATCGCAAATCGCCGCTGCGCCCAGCTCGGCCTTGCGCCGGTGTTCGCGGAGGCCGAGAACCCGTTCCCGTGGATGTCGGAGGCGATGGACCTGAAGAAGGAGAAGAACTTCTTCGAAACCCGCGTCATCGAATACCAGAATGGCGGCGCGCTCAGCTGGGAGTGATGGCCGCGACCGAAATGAAAAAGGGCCGGCGTCGCCGCCGGCCCTTTTCGTTGCTTGCCAGCTTTCGCCTCAGCCGTAGCGATAGGGCGCGCCGGCCTTGCGCATGGTGTCGGCATATTTCTTGAGAATCTCGACGACGCGGGCGTTGCGCGGGCTGCGCGCGGCGATCTCGTCCCAGAACTTCATCGCCTCGTCCTCGACCGTCTTCCACTCCTCCTCGGGAATGGTGGTCAGTTCGAGCTTGCCGCCCGTGGTGCGGTAGTGCGCCTCGCCCCACCAGTACCAGTGCTGGCGGTAGTAATGCGAGGAATCGATGGTCAGGCGGTAGATCTGCTGGAGGTGTTCCGGCACCTCGTTCCAGCGGTCGGTGTTGACGAAGTAGGAGCCGGCCCAGGCGCCGGAAATGTTGTTGGTCAGATAATATTTGGTGATGTCGGCCCAGCCGACGGTGTGGGTCTCTGTCGAGCCGCACCAGGCGACGCCGTCGATCTCGCCGGTCTGCATCGCGACCTCGATGTCTTCCCACGGCAGCGTCACCGGCACGACGCCGAGGCGCTCGAGGAAGCGGCCGCCGGTCGGGAAGGTGAAGACGCGCAGGCCCTTCAGGTCGGCGAGCGAGCGGATCGGCTTGGTGGTGGCGAAGTTGCACGGATCCCACGCGCCGGAGGACAGCCAGGTCACGCCCGGCACTTCCGCATAAGCCTCCTCCCAGATCTCCTTCAGCCCGTACCATTCCCACAGCACCGGCACGTCGAGGCTGTAGCGCGAGGCGAACGGGAAATAGGCGCCGAACACGGCGACGTCGACCGGCGAGGCGGCGGAATCGTCGTCGGACTGGGCGGCATCGATGGTACCGGTCTGCACCGCGCGGAACAGCTCGCCCTGCGGAACCAGCTGGTCGGCGGTGTAGAGGTCGATCACCATCTCGCCGTTCGCGGCCTTGTTGAAGGCGTCGATCGACGGCTTGATGACATGCTCCGCAAGCGAGGCGCCGGCATAGGTTTGCAGCCGCCAGCGGATCGGCGACTGCGCCTTGACGTATGGCGTGGAGAGCGCGGTCGCGCCCACCGCGCCGGCCCCGGCGACGCCGGCCTTCTTCAGGAAATCGCGCTTGGTGACGATGCGTTTGTCTGTCATGTCATTGCTCCCATTTTCCCTTGCTTCGATTGGATGCCCGTTTCCGGTTGTGTTTTTTACGTTCCCTCTGCGGTGTCGAATGCGTCGTTCCTCGCCATGCGCTCCTAGCGGCCGGTGTAGAGGTTCGGCAGCCACAGTGCGATCTGCGGGAAGACCATGATGATGACCATCGACAGGATCATCAGGAAAAAGAACGGCCAGATCGAGCGGTAGATGTCGCCGAGCAAAATTTCGGGCGGAGCCATGGCGCGCATCAGGAACAGATTGTAGCCGAAGGGCGGTGTAATGTAGGCGATCTGGCAGGTGATGGTGTAGAGCACGCCGAACCAGATCGGATCGAAGCCGAGGCTTTTCACCAGCGGGATGTAGAGTGGTGCGACGATGACCAGCATGGCGGTGTCGTCGAGGAAGATGCCGAGGATGATGAACGAGACCATCATCGCGATCAGGATTTCCCAGCGGCCGAGGTCCCAGGTGTGCAGCAGAAGGTTCTCGATGGCGCGCACGGCGCCGAGCCCGTCATAGACCGACGAAAAACACAGCGCCCCGAGGATGATCCACAGGAACATGCACGAAACGGCGAGCGTGTTGCGGGTCGATGCCTCCAGCACCCCGTAGTTCAGCCGCCCGGTGACGAGTGCGGCCAGCATGGCGAGAAGCGCGCCGATGACCGAGCTTTCGACCAGGCTGGTCACGCCGGTCATGAACAGGCCCATTATGCCGGCGAAGATGCCGATCGGCAGGATGCCGGCCGAAAGCAGCTTCAGCTTCTCGGAGCGCGGGATGGCGTCCAGCTCCTCCTTCGGCAGGGCCGGGCCGAGCGCCGGATTCACGCGGCAGCGAATGTAGATATAGGCGGTGAACAGCGCCGCCATCATCAGGCCGGGCACGATGCCGGCCAGCCACAATTGCAGCACCGGCTGGCGCGCGATCATGGCGTAGAGCACCAGCACTATCGAGGGCGGCATCAGGATGCCGAGCGATGAGCCGCCCTGGATGACGCCGGTGACCATCACCTTGTCGTAGCCGCGCTTCAGCAATTGCGGCAGTGCCACCGTCGCGCCGATGGCCATGCCGGCGACGGAAAGGCCATTCATGCACGAGATCAGCACCATCAGGCCCATCGTGCCCAGCGCCAGCCCGCCGCGCACGCCGCCGAACCATACATGGAACATGCGGTAGAGATTGGAGGCGATGCCGGATTCCGACAATATGTAGCCCATGAAGACGAAGAACGGCACGGTGATGAGCGGAAACCAGTTCAGCACCTGGATGGTGGCGTTGAACGGCATTTCTGCGGAACCCTTGCCCCACAGCAGGAGCGCGGCGGCCGCGCCGACGAAACCGATGACACCGAAGACGCGCTGGCCGGTCGCCATCAGCAGCAGCATCGAGGCGAACATGAAAAGGGTGATGAGTTCGGAACTCATGGAAAAGGCTTTCCGCGCGCCATTGCGACATCCCTGATCAGGGCGGAGATCGCCTGAAGCAGCATCAGGAACACGCCGAAGGTCATGATCGCCTTGATCGGCCACATCGGCGGCGCCCAGGAGGTGTAG
>JBLJBS010000022.1:0-3572 GCA_047637695.1 Aquamicrobium sp.
CGCCGCTACCTGCCGGTCAAGATCAGGGTGTTCGTCGACTTCCTCGCCCAGTGGTTCAGGAAACACGAGGCAGGCTGAGCGTTTGCTTGGGCGATGCCGGATGCCCCAGTTTCGCCCCGATTTTGCCGATGCTTCACCCGATCGAACGAAGGGACGGGTTGCCTTGAATCGAACCGCCATGAATGCGCTTCGCGCCGCGTTTTTCGCCGGCTGCCTCGTTGCGCCCGTTGCCGTGCCTGTCGCCGCATTTGCCCACCCGCACGTCTTCGCCGAAGCCAATCTCGAGATCGCCATCGACGCCGGGGGCAAGGTCGAGGCGCTGCGCCATGTCTGGCGCTTCGACGACCTGTTTTCCTCGACGGTCCTGATCGAGTTCGACACCAACTCCGATCTTCAGCTCGATACGTCGGAGCTCGAGGAAGTCGGCAAGGTGATCCATGAATCGCTCGCCGAGTTCGGCTATTTCCAGTTCGTGACCATCGACGGCCGCGACGTCGCGATGCAGCCACCCGAACGGATCATCGCCGATTTCCAGGACAACCAGCTGATCATCCTGTTCGAATCCCATCCGGCTCAGCCGCTGAAGCTTGCCGGCACCGCCGGTTTCGGTGTCTACGACCCGACCTTCTACACCGCGATCGACTTCTACGAGGATGCGAACCTGACCGTGACCGGCCTTCCCGCCGGCTGCAAGCACGCGGTCGTGCGCCCTGACGCCGACGAGGCGCTGGCATTGAACCAGCAATCGTTGACCGATGCCTTCTTCGATGATCCGGGCGGTAACGACATGAGCAAGATCTTCGCCACCCGGATCGAACTGAGCTGCGCGAGCTGATGATGACCGTGAACAAGACCGCCGTCCGCGCCACTTTCGCGCTTCTCGCCATCACCTACGTCCTGACCCATTTCGTCGGCCATGCCCATGCACAGAGTTCGCTCGGCATCGGCGCGAGCGAAGCCACCCTGCCCTCGACGGGCCTGTTCGCGGGCGTGTTCAACTGGATCAACGCGCAGCAGCAATCCTTCTACCGCGCGCTTTCCGGCGCCATGCGCGGCATGCGCGACGGCAATGGCGGAGCGTGGTTGCTGGCCGGTCTCTCCTTTGCCTATGGCGTGTTCCATGCCGCAGGCCCGGGCCACGGCAAGGCGGTGATCTCGTCCTACATGCTGGCCAACGAGGTCGCGCTGCGTCGCGGCATCATGCTGTCCTTCATCTCCGCCCTGCTCCAGGGTGTTTCGGCCATCGTGCTGATGGGCGCGGTATTCCTGATCCTGCGCGGCACCTCGGTATCGATGACGGACGCCACCCGCTTCCTCGAAATCGCCTCCTATGTGCTGGTCGCCGCCTTCGGTGCATGGCTGCTGTGGAAGAAGGCCGGCCCGGCGCTGCGCCGCCTCTTCGTGGGAGCGCCGGCCCACAGCCTGTCGTCGGCGCACGCCCATGCCGCCGACCATCATCATGATGGCTGCGATTGCCACGATCACGACCATGACCACGGACATGCGCATCATGACCACGCCGCCGCACATCATCACGAGCACGGCGAGAGCTGCGGCTGCGGCCATTCGCACGCGCCCGATCCGAAGATGATCTCGGGCGAGCGGTTCGACTGGCGCACCGCCTGGGCCGCGGTGATCGCGGTTGGCCTGCGTCCGTGCACCGGCGCGCTGATCGTGCTGTCCTTCGCCTTCCTGAACGGCCTGTGGGTCGCCGGCATCGCATCCGTGTTCGCAATGGCGATCGGCACCGCCATCACCGTTTCGGCGCTGGCCGTCCTTGCGGTGACGGCCAAGAACTGGGCGGTGGCGCTGGCCGGCGACGGCCGCATGGGCAACCGCATCCACGCCGCCATCGAGATCGGTGGCGCCGCCTTCGTCTTCCTGCTGGGAATCACCCTGCTTTCGGCCAGCCTGGCCGTCTGATTACCGCTGCTTGCGGCGCTGGCTGCGGCCACGCAGCCAGAATACGCCGAAAAAGGCCAGCACGAACAACACCGCCGCAGCGCCGCCGGCGTAAGGAGACAGGCCGCCCAGCCACAGCATGATCGTCGGCATGTAGAAAGCGACGATTCCGAAGCCGAGAAGGATGACGAGGGCGGCGATCGCCGTGTTGCGTGTCTGCCGGTCCATCAGCCTGCCTTTCCTGCGCTGCCGGAAATGCCGGCTCTTATATCTTCGAGCCGCATCTTCTGCCTGCCCTCGTGATCGAAATTGTCCGGGGATAGCCACGTTTCGAAGCCCGCCCTCAGCGCAGGCCATTCCGCGTCGATGATCGAGAACCATGCGGTGTCGCGGTTCTGCCCCTTGACGATCATGTGCTGGCGGAACACCCCCTCGGGCGTGAATCCGAAGCGCAGCGCCGCCCGCTTCGACGGTGCGTTCAGGTCGTTGCACTTCCATTCGAAACGGCGATAGCCGAGCGTGTCGAAGGCGTGGCGGGCGAAGAGAAACAGTGCTTCGGTCGCCGCCGGGCGCCGCGCCACCGGATCGTTCCACAAGATGTTGCCGATCTCGATGGCCCCATTGGCAGGATCGATGCGCAGATAGCTCTGGCGGCCGCCGATACGCCCGCTTGCCTTGTCGATCACCGCGAAATGCAGCGGGTCCTCGCTGGCGGCGGCCTTCTCCAGCCATGAGATGAAGGCCGCATGCCCCTCGGGAGCGGTTTCGCCGAGATACCGGAAGCGATCCTCGGCATCGGCGGTGGCCGACGCCTCGTAGAGCCCGGCGCCATGGTGCTGCGCGTCGAGCGGCTCCAGCCGCACATAGCGGCCCTCGAGCGTCACGCGCGACGGCCGGGGGCGCGCGGTCCATCCACGCAGGTCGGTGACGGGCAGATCGTTCATGGGGAAAAGTCCTGATGCAGAGCGAGCGGGCGCCGCAGCTTTCCCACCGCGGCGGCATCGGGTCAAGCACCAGGGTCCGCGCATTGCCTGCGCCAGTCGGCCACCATCGGGGATGAGGGTGCGAAAGAAAGGGCGACCAGAAGGCGGTCGCCCTTAGTTTGCGGATCGGCCTGGGAGGAGAAGAACCTATCCGGATTGCTTCAGACTGGACCCGATTCGTTAACTAAAGGTTTACGAAATTCTTCACCGGCCGCAATCATCAATTCTGACATGAAACAATTCATGCCTCCGGGAACGGCTTATACATCGGATTCACGCCGGAGAGACTTCCTCGACCTTTGCCGCCGAAACCGTCGCCTCGATGTGATCGACCAGCGCGTCCGGCAGCTTCAGCCGTCCCGCCAGCAGATCGAGATAGCCACGCTCGGCGCGGCTGTTCGGCTCGATGGCGATGCGCGAGGCGGTGTAGAGCTCGACCTTCTGCGCGTCGGTCCGCGCCGCCGCAACCAGCCCGTCGAGATCGACCGGCTTGTCGAGCTCGGCCAGCAGGAAGGTTTCCGCCTCCTCACCGATGCCCGAAAGGCGCAGCCTGTCGGCGATGCGGGCGCGTTCGGCTTCGTCGATATGACCATCGGCGCGCGCCGCCGCGATCATCGCCCGCGCGATGACCAGCGCGAACTCGGCCTCGCCCTGCGGCGCCTGCGCCGGGTCGAAGGCGGTGTCGGC
>JBLJBS010000023.1:0-13095 GCA_047637695.1 Aquamicrobium sp.
ACCGCGATTCCGTGCGCTCGACGGAAGCCGGCCTGAAATATTTCGTCCTCGGCGCCTTGTCGTCGGGCATGCTGCTCTACGGCATCAGCCTCGTCTACGGCTATACCGGCAACACCAGCTTCGAGGCGATCGCGACGGCCCTGTCCGATACGGAGCGCCAGACCGGCCTGGTCTTCGGCCTCGTCTTCGTGCTGGCCGGCCTGGTCTTCAAGATCTCGGCGGTGCCGTTCCATATGTGGACGCCCGACGTCTACGAAGGCGCGCCGACACCGGTCACCGCCTTCTTCGCCGCCGCGCCCAAGATGGCGGCTATGGCGCTGATCGTGCGCGTCACCATGGGTGCGTTCGAGCCGGTTGCCGCCGACTGGCAGCAGATCATCGTCTTCGTCGCCATCGCCTCGATGGTGCTGGGGGCGTTCGCGGCGATCGGCCAGCGCAACATCAAGCGGCTGATGGCCTATTCCTCGATCGGCCACATGGGTTACGCGCTGGTCGGCCTCGCCGCCAATTCCGAAGCAGGCGTGCGCGGCGTCGTCATCTACATGCTGGTTTATCTGGCGATGACGCTCGGCACCTTCGCCTTCATCCTTGCCATGCGGCGGCCGGAAGGCAATGTCGAGCGGATCGACGACCTCGCCGGCCTGTCCTCGACCAATCCGGTGATGGCGACCATGCTCACCGTCCAGATGTTCTCGCTTGCCGGCATTCCCTGGCTCGCGGGCTTCTTCGGAAAGTGGTACGTCTTCCTGGCCGCCATCGACGCCAATCTCTATGCGCTCGCCGTCATCGGCGTGCTCGCCTCGGTCGTCGGCGCGTTCTACTATCTGCGCGTCATCAAGCTGATGTGGTTCGACGAGTCGGCCGGCGGCTTCGAGCCGATGGCGACGGAGCTGAAGCTGGTGCTTGGGCTGTCCACCGCCTTCGTCTTCCTCTACCCGCTGTTGGGTGGCGTGGTCGGGCGCCTCGCTGAGACAGCGGCCAAGACGTTCTTCTGAGCGCGCGGGCTTCCGGCGATATGGGCTTTGTGCTCGCGCCGACCGCCGTCATGGACGGCTACCGTCTGGAAGCCTTCGACGAGGTGGGCTCGACCAACGCGCTTGCGCTGGAGCGGGCGCAGGCCGGCGATACCGGCAAGCTGTGGCTCGTCGCGAAACGCCAGCAGGCGGGCAGAGGCCGGCGCGGCCGCAACTGGGTGACGCCTGAGGGCAATCTCGCTGCGACGCTTCTTCTCGTTCCTGAGGATTTCGAGCTGAAGCACGCCGCCACGCTTGGCTTTGTCGCTGGCCTGGCGCTTGCCGATGCGCTTGCCGCAGCCGCTCCGGACATCAAATTCGCGATCGGCGTCGATGGCGGCGATCTGGCCGGCGGGCAAGGGCGCTTCCGGCTGAAATGGCCCAACGATGTTCTCGCCGACGGCGCCAAGCTCTCCGGCATCCTCCTTGAATCATCCCTGCTCGATGGCAAGCGCTTCGCGCTTGCCATCGGCATCGGCGTCAACGTCGTTGCATATCCGAACGATACGCCCTATCCGGCGACATCGCTTGCGGCGCTCGGCAGCCGCTGCGACTCGACGCGGCTGTTCCTTGCCTTGTCCGATGCCTGGATCGAGAATATGCGATTATGGGCCAACGGAACCGGGTTGCCGACGATCCGGTCTCGCTGGCTCGAAAGGGCGGCGGGCGTGGGCAGTGCCGTGGCGGTGCGCATCGACGGCGAGGTCGTGCGCGGCGTCTTCGAAACCATCGACGACGAATGCCGTTTCGTCATTCGCAAGGCCAACGGAACATCGGTGACGGTCGCCGCCGGCGACGTGCATTTCGGGGCTGTCGCCTCGGCCTGAGCGGGCGGCGGCCCGCGATTCTGGAAAGGAACTGAGATGACGAGGACGGAAGCGGACCAGCTTGTCTTCTGCCCGCTTGGCGGCGTCGGCGAGATCGGCATGAACTTCGCCCTCTACGGCTTCGGCCCGGCGCGGGCGCGCAAATGGCTGGTGGTCGATGTCGGCGTGTCGTTTCCCGATGCCCACCTTCCGGGCGTCGACCTCGTCCTGCCCGACACCCGCTTCGTCGAAAGCGTGATCGACGACGTCGTCGGCATCGTCATCACCCATGCCCATGAAGACCATTACGGCGCGCTGCTCGATCTGTGGCCGCGGCTCAGGAAGACGGTGTGGATGACGCCGTTCACCGCCGGGCTGCTGGAGGCCAAGCGCGGCTTCGACGGCGGCGTGCAGATTCCGGTCGAGATCTATCGTCCGGGCGAACGTTTCACGGTCGGTCCGTTCGATATCGAGACGATCGCCGTGACCCACTCGATCCCCGAACCGGTGTCGCTTGCCATCCGCACGCCGCTCGGCATGGTCATCCATACCGGCGACTGGAAGATCGATACCGCGCCGGCCATCGGCCCGCTGACCGACGAGGCGAAGTTCCGCGCGCTCGGCGATGAAGGCGTGCTGGCGCTGATCTGCGATTCCACCAATGCGCTGCGCGAAGGCGACTCGCCTTCGGAGAAGGACGTCGCGGTCGGCCTGCGCGAGGTGATCGAGCAGGCGCGGGGACGGGTAGCCGTCACCACCTTCTCGTCCAATGTCGGTCGCATCCGCTCGATCGCAGAAGCCGCGCGCGATGCCGGCCGGCAGGTGCTGGTGCTGGGCTCCTCGCTCCGGCGTGTCATCGACGTTGCGAGCGATCTCGGTTATCTCGACGGCCTGCCTGAATTCGTCACCGAGGATGCCTATGCCTTCATCCCGCGCGACAATCTCGTCATCCTGTGCACCGGCAGCCAGGGCGAGCCGCGCGCGGCGCTCGCCAAGCTGGCGCGCAACGAGATGAAGAACGTCGCGCTGGCCCCGGGTGACACTGTGGTCTATTCCTCGCGCGTCATCCCTGGCAACGAGAAGCCGATCCTCGAGACCAAGAACCTGCTGATCGAACAGGGCATCCGGATCATCGAGGATGGCGATGCGCTGGTGCATGTGTCCGGTCACCCGCGCCGCAACGAACTGCGGCAGATGTACAAATGGGTGCGTCCGCGCATCCTCGTGCCGGTTCATGGCGAGGCCGCGCATCTGGTGGCGCAGGCGCTGCTCGGCGAAGCCGAGGGCATCCCGCAGATCGGCCACGTCCGCAACGGCGACGTGCTGCGTCTGGCGCCCGGCGATGTCGAAATCGCCGACCAGATTCCGTTCGGACGCATCTACAAGGACGGCAAGCTGGTCGGCACCGACGAGGACATGGGCGTGCGCGACCGGCGCAAGCTCTCCTATGTCGGTCATGTCGCGGTCAATGTCGTGCTCGACGAGCGCCATGAACTGGCCGGCGATCCCGATCTCGTCGCCATCGGGACGGCGAAGGCCGATGCGCGCGGAACGCTGATCGAGGACCT
Organism: Aquamicrobium sp.; assembly: GCA_047637695.1. Taxonomy (GTDB): domain Bacteria; phylum Pseudomonadota; class Alphaproteobacteria; order Rhizobiales; family Rhizobiaceae; genus Aerobium. The sequence continues at coordinate 3,388 of JBLJBS010000023.1, forward strand.
GATGCTCGACGCCGCCATCGGCGCGGTCGAAAGCATTCCGCGCGTGCGCCGCCGCGACCTCGATCTTGTCGCGGAAGCGGTGCGCCGCGCCGTGCGCTCCGCGGCCAACGAGGCCTGGGGCAAGAAGCCGCTCGTCACCGTGTTCGTGACGAGATAGATGGAATGAGTAGAAAGTAGTGGTCGGCAGCGTTCTGCGACAACGGTTCGTTTTCATTCCCGCGCTGTTGCCTACTCACTATTCACCACCCGGAGGGGGCCTATGCTTGGACGTCTGAACCATGTCGCGCTTGCCGTGCCGGACCTTGCCGCAGCCAGCACGCTCTATCGCGGCACGCTCGGCGCCAGCGTTTCCGAGCCGCAGGCCTTGCCGGAGCACGGCGTCAGCGTCGTTTTCATCGAAGTCGGCAACACCAAGATCGAGCTTCTGGAGCCGCTGGGCGACAATTCTACCATCCGCCCCTTTCTCGACAAGAATCCCTCCGGCGGCATGCATCATGTCTGCTATGAGGTCGACGACATCCTCGCCGCGCGCGACCGGCTGAAAGCGGAAGGCGCACGCGTGCTGGGCGACGGCGAGCCGAAGATCGGCGCCCATGGCAAGCCGGTTCTGTTCCTGCACCCCAAGGATTTCTTCGGCACTCTGATCGAACTCGAACAGGCCTGACCCGCAATGAGCTGGATTTCCATCGCCGCGATCTATTTCATCCTGTGGTGGGTGGTGCTGTTCGCCATGCTGCCTTTCGGCGTCAGGACGCAGGACGACGAGGGCGATGTCACGCTGGGGACTGTTTCGAGCGCACCCCATGGTCCGCACATGCTGCGCGCGGTCATCCGGACCACCATCGTGGCGACCTTCATCTTCGCGGCGTTCTATGTCGCCCGCGTCCATTACGGCTTTTCGTTCGACGACATTCCACGCATCGGCCCGTCCACGCGCTGATTGGCCTGCAAAGCCACGCGGAAACCACGCCGCGCAGCTGCGGCCCGGGTGTGCACCGGCAGGAGTCATGTGCACAAAAAAAATGCAAGGCCGAAGCCTTGCAATTTAAACGCGTCCGATCTGTTTCCGTTGTTACGGCGGCTGCGGAATATCGCGCCTAGATCGCATCCTCCCAAGACTTTTGACCGCGCAGGAAGGCAGATTTTTTTCCGCCTTCTCGATTATGTGAGCACACTAGACCACGTGACATCGAATTGTCACGAAGAATTTCGCGTCGGAACAGACGAGATGTGCTGCATTGCACAATATCGGGGCAGGGATGCCTATCCGTTCATCAGTCGGTCGACGCCTTTCGCTCGGGTTTCCAAGCCGCCACGAAATCGCTATGAAGCGCCTGATATTGAACATCGGGCGCATTGATTCCGCCCGCTTCCAACGGAAATCCTCATGCGTCTGTCGCGTTACTTTCTGCCCATCCTCAAGGAGAACCCGCGCGAGGCCGAGATCGTCTCGCACCGGCTGATGCTGCGCGCCGGCATGATCCGCCAGCAGGCGCAAGGGTCGTTCTCGTGGCTGCCGCTCGGCAAGCGCGTGCTCGACAAGGTCTGCCGCATCATCCGCGAGGAGCAGGACCGCGCCGGCGCGCTGGAGATCCTGATGCCGACCATCCAGTCGGCCGAGCTGTGGCGCGAAAGCGGCCGCTACGACGATTACGGCAAGGAGATGCTGCGCATCAAGGACCGCCACGAGCGCGACATGCTCTACGGCCCGACCAACGAGGAGATGGTCACCGACATCTTCCGTTCGTATGTGCGTTCCTACAAGGACCTGCCGCTCAACCTCTACCATATCCAGTGGAAGTATCGCGACGAGGTGCGCCCGCGCTTCGGCGTCATGCGCTGCCGCGAGTTCCTGATGAAGGACGCCTATTCCTTCGACATCGACTATGACGGGGCGAGGGCGGCCTACAACCGCATGTTCGTGTCCTACCTGCGCACCTTCGAGCGGGTCGGCATGAAGTCGATCCCGATGCGCGCCGACACCGGGCCGATCGGCGGCGATCTGTCCCATGAATTTATCATTCTCGCCGACACCGGCGAGAGCGCGGTGTTCTGCAATCGCGACTTCCTCGCGCTCGCTGTGCCGGGCGCGGATGTCGACTATTCGGACGACGACGCGATCGCCGGGATCGTCACGGACTGGACGACGCCTTATGCCGCGACCGAGGAAATGCACGATGAAACTGCCTGGGCCGAGGTCCCGGAAGGCGAGCGCCTTGCCGCGCGCGGCATCGAGGTCGGCCACATCTTCCATTTCGGCGAGAAGTACTCGAAGCCGATGGGCGCAAGCGTGACCGGCCCCGACGGCAAGGAGCATTTCGTCTCGATGGGTTCCTACGGCATCGGTCCGTCGCGGCTGATCGCGGCGATCATCGAGGCGAGCCATGACGAGAACGGCATCATCTGGCCGGATTCCGTGGCACCGTTCGATGTCGCGCTGATCAACATGAAGGTCGGCGATGCCGCCTGCGACGCCGCCTGCCAGACGCTGTACGACGCGCTCGGCGCGGCAGGGCTCGACGTGCTTCTCGACGACACCGACCAGCGCGCCGGCGCCAAGTTCGCCACCGCCGACCTGATCGGCCTGCCGTGGCAGGTCATCGTCGGGCCGCGCGGGGTCGAGGCCGGCGAGGTGGAGATCAAGAACCGCCGGAGCGGCGAGCGCCAGTCCGCGCCTCTGGGCGAGGTGGCAGCTCGTCTTCTCGCCGCGCGCGGCGGGAAACCGGCATGAGCGAAGCGGCGGCCGAAGGTCCGCGCGGCGCGGGGCCGTTCTCGCCCTTCGAGCGCATGGTTGCGTGGCGCTACCTGCGTTCGCGCCGCAAGGACACGGTGATCTCGGTCATCTCGATGATCTCCTTCACCGGCATCATGCTGGGCGTGGCCACGCTGATCATCGTCATGGCGGTGATGAACGGCTTCCGGGCGGAATTGCTTTCGCGCATCCTCGGCGTCAACGGTCATCTGATCGTGCAGCCGATAGACCGCTCGTTCGACGATTATGCCGAGGTCGCGACGCGGATCAACGGCGTTCCCGGTGTCCGCTATGCCATCCCGCTCGTTGACGGGCAGGTCCTGGCGACCGGCCATGCCGCCAACGGCACCGGGGCGCTGGTTCGCGGCATCCGCGAAGAAGACATTACCAAGCTCGACTTCATCGCGCAGAACATCCGCCAGGGCTCGCTGGTCGGCTTCGCCACGGGAGAGGGCGTTGCCATCGGCAAGCGGATGGCCGATGCGCTGGCACTTTCCATCGGCGACGGCATCCAGCTTGTGGCGCCCGAGGGCGACGTCACGCCATTCGGCGTCACGCCGCGGCAGAAGATCTATCCCGTGACCGCGATCTACGAGATCGGCATGACCGAGATCGACGGCGCGATCATCTACATGCCGCTCGGGGAAGCGCAGCTCTTCTTCAATTCGGAAGGGATCGTGCAGAAGCTCGAAGTGTTCGTCGACAATCCCGATGCGGTCGATACGCTGCGCGGGCCGGTCGAGGCAGCGGCGGAGCGGCAGATCTACCTGACCGACTGGCGCCAGAGCAACAAGACCTTCTTCGCCACTCTTCAGGTCGAGCGCAACGTCATGTTCATGATCCTGACCATGATCGTCCTCGTCGCCGCGCTGAACATCATTTCCGGCCTGATCATGCTGGTGAAAGATAAGGGGCGCGACATCGCCATCCTGCGCACCATGGGTGCGACCAGCGGCGCGGTGATGCGCATCTTCATGATGACCGGCGCGGCGATCGGCATCACCGGCACTATCGCCGGTGTCGTTCTCGGCGTGGTGGTCTGCCTGAATGTCGAGAGCATCCGCCAGTTCTTCTCCTGGCTGTCGGGCACGACACTTTTCGATCCAGAGTTCTACTTCCTGAGCCAGCTTCCGGCGAAGATGGATGCGGGCGAGACGGTTTCCGTCGTCATCATGGCGCTGACGCTGTCCTTTTTCGCCACCCTGTTTCCCGCCTGGCGGGCCGCGAAGCTCGATCCGGTCGAGGCGCTGCGCTACGAATGACGATCATCAGAAGCCCTGCCCTAGAACTCAAATCGGTCCAGCGCAGCTATGGCGAGAGCGACCATCGGCTCGACATCCTCGTCGACGCCGATTTCGCGCTGGCGCGAGGCGAGATGGTGGCGCTGGTCGCGCCGTCCGGTGCCGGAAAATCGACGCTGCTCCACACCGCCGGCCTGCTGGAGCACCCCGACGGCGGCGACGTGCTGGTTGCGGGGCGCTCCTGCGTCGATCTCTCAGATGACGAGCGCACCGCCATCCGCCGCAACGAGATCGGGTTCGTCTACCAGTTTCATCATCTCCTGCCCGAATTCACCGCGCTCGAGAATGTGATGATGCCGCAGCTCGTGCGCGGTCTCGGCGATGCCGACGCGCGCGCGCGGGCGATGCAGCTTCTGGACTATATGAAGATCGGCGCCCGCGCGGAGCATCGTCCGGCCGAGCTGTCGGGCGGCGAGCAGCAGCGCGTGGCGATTGCGCGCGCCGTTGCCAATGCCCCGCTTATCCTGCTTGCCGACGAACCGACCGGAAATCTCGATCCGGCGACGGCGGCCTATGTCTTCGATGCGCTCGAGGCCCTCGTGCGACAGTCCGGCCTTTCGGCGCTGATCGCCACCCACAACCATGAGCTTGCCGCGCGCATGGACCGCCGCGTGACGCTGGCCGAAGGCCGTATCGTCGATTTCTGAGTTTGCCCGCCTCGCTGGCCAAGGCCCGAATGTCGGGAAACGCTTCGCCTGAAAAGGCGGAGCCGGCCTTGGGGAAGGCCGGCTCCTGAACCCGGTCGCTTGGGGACGGGGAGGGTGGGGACTCGACCGGGTTGTCCCTGAATTAATTCCCGTATGCTCGCTTTCGCGCCGCCGTGTCAGCGCTTGCCGGCGACGGAACCGACCAGAACGTTGCGGCCATCGTCGACGCCGACCCACATGCCGGCATGCCGGGCCGATTGCCGCTTGAGATAGGTATAGTCGGTCTCGGCCCAGGTCAGGACGCGCGGCTCGAGATTGTCGAGGATGAAGTCGCCCATGCTCGTGTTCACGGTCAGGACGGCATGACCATCGCCATTGGGCTGCCGGACCACGGTGATCAGCAGGTTGGAGGCCGGAATGCCGATCTTCATCAGCCGGCGGCGCTTTTCGAGGACGTAGTCCTCGCAATCGCCATATCCGTTGGTCGGGTAGGACCAGCGTTCCTCCACGCCCCACATCTCCATGTCGGTGCGCGGCGTGACCATGGTGTTGACGACGTTGTTGATGTCGACCATCGCCGCCCACAGCTTTCGGCTCAGTTCCACCGGCTTGTGCGCCACGGTCTTCGCGCACTCGTCCGGTCTGGTCTGGCAAAACTCGTAGTGCCCAACCGGCTGCGTCGACAGCCCTCCGGTCGGCATGAATGCCTGCGCCTGTGCCACGCTGCCAGCCGCGCCGAGCATGGCGAAGGCCAGAGCCACAGGCAGAACCCTCTTTGTGGTCCCCATCTTTTTCGTCTCCCCGTTGACGAGGACACAATGACAGGACCGGATTTATTCCACGCAAAAAAGCGAAGTATAACTATATGAAAACACGAGAGATGTTTGCGATAAACAAGATTAGATTTTGAATAAATCAAATATAAAATACAGATAAAATTCTTCGACAATTTATCTAAAATTGTATCTTTCGGCGAAACCACCTGTCAGCCGACAACATCACGGTGCCGGTCGGTTGTGGCCGGCCGACAGAAAATTGCCGGTTGTGACCGGCTAACGAAAAAGGCCGGCTCAGCGGCCGGCCTTTGGGAGCGTCGATATGCAGGATGGGTCTGGGTCAGCTGCCGCTGAAGGCTGCCGCCAGCGTGTCCTCGCGCTGGAGCATCGCGAACTCGACGGCGACGCCGTCCTCGAAATGGCGCACCACGCGGCCTCGCATGGTTCCGAGCGTCACAGCCGTTCCGATGGCGGGCTTGGCGCCGACCTCGACCGCCGCGCCCGACAGCGACAGGTCGATGATCCGGCAGCGATATTCCGGCCCGTTCTCGACGCGAAGGATGCTAAGCGGATTGCGGGGCGTCACGCGCTCGTGGCGGCGATCTTCCGGCAGGTCGAGTTCATGGCGGTTGGCAAGCCAGGTAAGCTGGGCAGCCAGCTTGTCGCGCTTGCGGTCCGAGGCGAGGATGGTCATCGCAAAGCCGTCGCGGAACTGGCGGGTCACCACCCCTTCCACGCGCCCGATATGGTCGAGATAGACGATCACCTTCTCGCCGAGGTCGCCCGGCTGGTCGGCGCGCAGCGCCACGTCGCCGGGAGACATGTCGATGACCTGACAGGGATGCTCGGAGCGATCTTCCAGCATGTAGCGGCCGTAAACCTTCACGCGTACGCGCTGAAAGTTCCGCCTTTCCGCCTGTGACGGCGCCAGCTTGATCGCCGCTAATGCCATTCTTCAACGCCTGTCTTGAAAGCCAGAGTTCCTCCGCTCCAGGCAGAGACTGTCATAATCTAGGGCGATGGCAGTTAATATCCGGTATCCCCGGATCGATGGCGTGCCGGCTGATCCCGGCGGAAGGCAGTGGCCACGGCAACGAAAAGGCCCGGCGCATGGCCGGGCCTCGATCAGGGCGGGCAGGAAGCGATTACGCTCCTTCGACCACCGAAAAGCCTTCGAACTGCGGGTGGCCCATATAGGAGACCTTGCGGCCGCCGCCGGCGTTCTTGTGCGAATCGCGGAAGCTCTGCGAGTTGGTCCATGCGACGAAGTCGTCCTTGGTCTCCCAGACGGTGTGCGAGGCGAACAGCGTATAGCCTTCGTCCCCGTTCACAGGGCCGCGCAGCAGCTGGAACTCGCGAAAGCCCTTCATGTCGGAGAGCTTCGAATCGCGCCCCTTCCAGACCTCTTCGAATTCCTCTTCCGAGCCGCTTTTCACCTTGAAGCGGTTCATGGCGATGAACATGACGTCCTTCCTTTCATTTTCTAACGGGAATGGTGGTTGTCAGAGGCCGAAAACGACCTCGGTCCGGGTCTGTGTCTTCAGCTTTTGAATGCATGCTTTGGCATCGATACCGGCGCCGGCGCATTCGGTGCTGTCGTTGATGAGGACACGGCCGATCTTGGTGCAATCCAGCCCGGCAAAGTCGAACTGGCGCACCTTGGTCTTGCCTTGCGGCAGGTCCTTGAAGTCGACCACGGTGAGGCGGCTGACCTTGCCTTCGGTGTCGAACAGGACGAGTTCGAACGCAGCCTTGGTCAATTCGCCGCCAAGAGCGTTGGTGGCGACGAAGGTGAAGCGGCAGCCGCGCTCGCTCGGCTGAAGCGCGTTCAATTCAACGGTAAGGGCTGCTTGCGGGTCGGCATCTTGCGCTTGCGCGCGCGCCGTGAAGCCGGCCGAGATCATAACCGCGACCGCGAGGCCGGCGGCCTGAAGCCGGGTTGAAAACATCTGACGCATATTCCTTGCCTCCAGTCGATTTATCCAAGCCGGCGCCTGGATGCCGGCCGTCCGATGGCTGGCGAATAGTAGAGTATCCCCGACAGGTTTTGCGGGATTTCTCATAGGTCCAGTCGCAGACGTTGTAAACGGTAACCTCGGCCGGGAAGCGCCGCATGCGCCGTCCATGCCACCGCCACCTTTTCGCCCGCCGCGGATGCGTCGCGATTGTCGCACCCCCGAAAACAAATGTTGCCTAATTGACTCCGGTATTGCGCTTCCTATTAAACCTGATAATTAGTGTCAAGAAATCGGACGGACCTCCAGCCGGACGCCAAACCCTACAGAACCTGTACGACCGGACAACGAAAGGAACGTTACTGTGAACAGCTACACTCCCTTCTCCCACGCGTCCTTCCGCCGCTCTTCGCCCACGGACGCCGTGCGCGAATATACGCCGCCTGCGCAGGAGCGCACCGTGCGGGTCGTGACCAGCGAATCGCTCTTTCGCGGAACCCACGAGATCGGTATAGAGCACTCGGGATCGATGTATCGGCTGAAGATCACCCGCCAGGGCAAGCTGATCCTGAATAAGTAAAAGCATAGAAGACAAGTCGGGACAGATCATGACTTCCAGCAAAGGGCTGCGCGCGATCGCAATGGGTCTTGCCGCAGCCGGTCTCGCCGGCCTCTCGCTTCTTGGCGCGGCCTGGGCGGACGATAGCAAGTACGACACCTCGCGTGTCGTCACCGTCGGCGGCTCGCTCACCGAGATCGTCTATGCCCTTGGCGAGGAAGGAAAGCTGATCGGTCGCGACTCCACCAGCGTGTTTCCGGCCGAGGCGCTTGAGCTTCCCGATGTCGGCTACATGCGCGCTCTGTCTCCCGAAGGCGTGCTGTCGATCAGCCCGAGCCTGATCGTCCTGCTCGAAGGCAGCGGCCCGCCAGAGGCGCTTGACGTTCTCGGCAAGGCCAGCGTCCCGCTTGTCACGGTTCCCGAGAGTTTCACCCGCGACGGCATCCTCGAGAAGATAAGGGTTGTCGGCGACGTGCTGCACGTCGAGGACAAGGCTTCGAAGCTGGCGGCGCAGGTGGCCGCCGACATCGACGCGGCGCAGGCGGCGACAGCCAATGTCGAGCAGCGCAAGAAGGTGCTGTTCGTGCTGTCGCTGCAGGGCGGGAGGGTGCTCGCCTCCGGCACCGGAACCGCGGCCGACGGCATCATCGCCATGGCCGGAGGCGTCAACGCCGTGACGGAATATCCCGGCTACAAGCAGCTTTCCGATGAGGCATTGATCGAGGCTGCGCCGGATGTGATCCTCGCCATGGATCGCGGCGGCGACCATCAGACCCAGGTCGACCAGCTCCTTACCCACCCGGCGATCGCGGCGACGCCCGCGGCTGCCAACAACAACGTCGTCCGCATGGATGGCGCCTTCCTGCTCGGTTTCGGGCCGCGCACGGCGGCGGCTGTGCGCGAACTGGCGACCGCCCTTTACGGCGACGCCGTCGGATCGAACTGATCGCTCCGATGGAAGTGCTTATGAGGATAATGGGCGCGCAACGTCATGCCGGACCGGCGCTTGCCGGGGACCGATCGGCGCGCGCGCGTGCGGCCATCGGCGTTCTGGCTGTGGCGCTCGTCGTCGTTGCGCTGTTCAGCCTGACCACCGGCGCCTCCGACGCTTCGGCATTGGACGTGGTCGTCGGCTGGTTTTCTCCCGACGAATCCGCGCTGTCGGTGCGTGACCGCATCATCGTCTATGACATCAGACTGCCGCGCGTCGTTCTCGGCATCCTCATCGGGGCCGCCCTTGCGGTGTCGGGCGCCGTGATGCAGGGGCTTTTTCGCAATCCGCTGGCCGATCCCGGCCTTGTCGGCGTTTCCGCCGGCGCCGGGCTGGGGGCCATAGTCATCATCGTTCTCGGTTCCACGGTCCTCGGCCCGGTGATGGCTCTGCTCGGCATCTACACGCTGCCGCTCGCCGCCTTCGGTGGCGGGCTGGCGACGACGCTGATCCTTTACCGCGTCGCGACGCGGCACGGCCGCACCTCGATCGCCACCATGCTTCTCGCCGGCATCGCGCTCGGCGCCATGGCGGGCGCGTTCTCCGGCGTCCTCGTCTATATTGCCGACGACCGCCAGCTTCGCGACCTGACCTTCTGGGGCCTTGGCTCGCTGGCCGGCGCGACCTGGTCCAAGATCGCCTCCGCCGGGCCGATCATCGTGCTTGCGCTTCTCGCCGCGCCGTTCATGGCCCGCTCGCTCAACGCCATGGCGCTGGGCGAGGCCAC
>JBLJBS010000024.1:0-6664 GCA_047637695.1 Aquamicrobium sp.
TTCCTCGACATGCCCCTGTTCCAGCATCAGTGCGCCGAGCGCGTGGCGCGCCGGCTGCATCCAGCCCCATGGCTCGTCATAGGGCAGGGCGTCGTCGAGGGCGACGGCGTTGCGCAGGTGCTCGAACGCCTGCGGATAGAGCTGCTCGCGATAGGCGATCTCGCCGAGCATCATCTCGCGGGCGACGGCGAGGATGTCGATGCACTGGTTGTTGAAGAGGTAGCGGCTTTCCTGAACCCGCGCCAGCGCGGCGTCGAACTCGGCCGCGCAGGCCTTGGCGTCAGCGACGTTGCCGAGGACACCGTGGGCGACGGCCTTGGCGTACCAGATCATCGTGGTGGTGACGCTGAACAGGTTCTGGTCGGCGGGCAGGTCCTGCGCGATGATCTCGTTCCAGCGGCCGAAGCGGACCATCACATGCTGCTTGACCGAGACGAAGCCCTCGAGCCAGTCGGCCATCGGCGGCGATTCGACCCGAAGCAACTCCTCCGGCAGCGTCGCCAGCATCGCATCGGCGGTGGTGATCGCCGTCTCGTACTGCCCGGCGAACATCGCTCCGTAAATCTTGAAGTGGTAGTTGTGGCAGCGATAGAGCGAGTAGAAATTGAGCGGCCCGCGCAACGCCAGGAACTTGGTGTCGGCCGCGATGCCGGCGGTGTTCGAATCGATGGCGGAAACATAGTCGCCGACCAGAACGTCGATATGGCTCGGCATGTGGTTGAGATGCCCGGCATCCGGCACGAGGTTGCGCAGGGCGTTCGCCGCCGGCAGCGCCCGTTCGGGGTGCGGCGACATCTCCATGGCATGGATATACATGTGCAGGATGCCGGGGTGGGTCATGCCGCCGGCACCGAGCGCCTTGTCGAGAACGTTGAGGATTTCCTGCGTGTCGGCGCCATCGGCGATCTTGCCTGCCTTGATGTCCCACAACTGCCACGGCGTGCGGTTCATCATCGCCTCGGCGAAGACGGCGGCGACGTCGAGATTGTCCGGCGCCTGCGCATAGGCCTTGCGCATCGCGGTGGCGAAATCGTCGTTCCAGCGGTCGAGATCGTCGCGCGGCGCGCCGGCCTGATAGCGATAGGGCAGGGCCTCGATCAAAAGGCGCTCGAACTGGGAGACGCCGTCGCGCAACTCCATCGCCTTCTGCGTCGCATCGAAGGCTTCACTGATCGAGCGCGCGGCGTCGTCCGGGTCGAACGCCACCCATGGCTTGTTGTAGTTGCAGCCGAGCACGAACGCCTTGCCCCACCATGCGATGGCGCAGTCGGGGTCGGCATTCAGCGCAAGGGTGAAGCACTCATGGGCTTCCTGGTGGTTGAAGGCATAGCAGAGCACGAGGCCGCGATTGAACCACGTCCGCGCCTCGGGCGATGACGTCGTGATTTCGACGCTGTAGCTGCCGAGGTCGAAATAATCCGATGCCGATTGGTCTGCCATGTCGTCTCTCCCATTCGAAACGGTTGGAATTCTGTCTGGTCGTCTTGCCCGTGAAAACGGGCGATGCCCCGCCATGAGCGGGGCATCGGTCGGTCTTCAGGCCTGCGTGTCACTGCCGGAATGGAAGTTGAACACCGCGCCTTCCTTGATACCGCTCGGCCAGCGCGTCGTCATCGTCTTCAGGCGGGTGTTGAAGCGCACGCCTTCCATGCCGTGGATGTGGTGGTCGCCGAACAGCGAGCGTTTCCAGCCGCCGAAGGAGTGGTAGGCCACCGGAACCGGGATCGGCACGTTGACGCCGACCATGCCGATTTGGACCCGCGAGAAGAAGTCGCGCGCGGTGTCGCCGTCGCGGGTGAAGATCGAGGTGCCGTTGCCGTATTCGTGGTCGTTGATCAGCGTCACCGCCTCTTCATAGGACTGGGCGCGCAGCACCGAAAGCACCGGCCCGAAGATCTCGTCCTTGTAGATCGACATGTCTGAGGTGACGTTATCGAACAGGCAGCCGCCGAGGAAGAAGCCGTTTTCATAGCCTTGCAGCCTGACGTTGCGGCCGTCGACCACCAGCTTGGCGCCGGCCTTTTCGCCTTCGGCGATGTAGCCGAGGATGCGGTCGAGGCTCTGGCGCGAGATCACCGGACCCATGTCGGAGGCGGGATCGTCATAGGGGGCGACGTTGAGCGCCTCGACGCGAGGGGCGAGCACCTTCACTAGCCGGTCGGCGGTCTCGTCCCCGACCGGAACCGCAACCGAGATCGCCATGCAGCGCTCGCCGGCCGAGCCGTAGGCCGAGCCGATCAGCGCGTCGGCGACCTTATCCATGTCGGCGTCGGGCATGACGACGAGATGGTTCTTGGCGCCGCACAGCGCCTGCACGCGCTTGCCGTTGGCGGTGCCGCGGCTGTAGATGTAGTGTCCGATCGCCGTCGAACCGACGAAGGAGACGGCGTCGACGTCCGGATGATCGAGCAGCGCGTCCACCGCTTCCTTGTCGCCATTGACGACATTGAAAACGCCCGCCGGCAGGCCGGCCTCGTGCAGCAGCTCGGCGATGCGGATCACCACCGAAGGATCGCGCTCCGACGGCTTCAGCACGAAGGCGTTGCCGCAGGCGAGCGAGACCGGATACATCCACAGCGGCACCATGGCCGGGAAGTTGAACGGCGTGATGCCGGCGACGACGCCGAGCGGCTGGCGGATCGAGAAGCTGTCGACCTGCGACGCGACCTGCTCGGAATATTCACCCTTCAAGAGATGCGGGATGCCGCAGACGAATTCGACGACCTCGATGCCGCGCGCGATCTCGCCCCTGGCGTCGGGAAGGGTCTTGCCGTGCTCGCGCGACAACAGGACGGCCAATTCGTCGGTGTGGCGGGTGAGAAGATCGCGGAACGCGAACATCACCGCCGCGCGCTTGGCTGGCGGCTGTGCGCCCCACTGCGCCTGCGCCTTCTTCGCCACTGCGACGACGTCGGCGACATCGCCGGCGCTGGCGAGCGCGACCTTGCCGATCGCCATGCCGGTGGCCGGGTTGAAGATGTCGGCGGTGCGGCTGGACGATCCCGCCCAGACCTTGCCGCCGACGAAGTGTTGAACGGTGCTCATTTTCAAGGTTTCCTCTTCGTTCAGAAGCTTGGTCGTCACAGGATGGTGCGCAGCAGCAGGAAGCTCGCCGCGGAGATGAAGGCCGACGCAAGTGCGGCAACGAGAAGCGGACGCACGCCGCGCGCCCGGACGGCGCTGAAACGGGTGCCGAGGCCGAGGGCGCCGAGCGCGGCCGCCAGCATGACCGGAGTGATCTCGACGATCAGCACCTTGAGCGGTTGCGGGACGATGCCGAAGGTGTTGATGATCATGCAGGCGACGAAGCCGATGACGAAGGTCGGGATGATCTGCGAGAAGCTCAGCTTGCCGGCCGCACCGTCACTGCGGTCGGCGGACAGCGCCGACATCGCGATCAGCAGCGGCGCGAGCAGGACGACGCGCGACAGCTTGACGACGACGCTCTGCTCGCCGGCGACATCGCCGTGCTGGAAGCCTGCGGCGACGACCTGCGCGACCTCGTGGATCGACGAGCCGGCCCAGAAGCCGTAATCGGCAGGCGAAAGCTGCGCCATCCGGCCGAGGAGCGGATAGACCAGCATGGAGATGGTGCCGAAAACGGTGATGCAGGCCACCGCATAGGCGACGTCTTCGTCGTCGGTTCGCCTGACCGCGTTTGCGGCGGCGATTGCCGAGGCGCCGCAGATCGAGGTTCCGGCGGCGAGAAGCCGCGCCAGACCCGGATTGATCCCGAGCAGCCGGCCGAGCGCCAGCGTGGCGACAAAGGTCGTCGCGACCAGGGCGCAGATCGCCAGCATCCGCATGAGGCCGACTTCGCCCAGCTGGCCGAGCGTCAGCTGGAAGCCGAGCAGGACGATGGCGAGCCGCAGCATGCCCTTGCCGAAGAAGGCGACGCCGGGCTTTGCCGCGGACGGAACCGTCGTGAAGCTCGCGAACGCGATGCCTATGAAGATTGCGGAGATCATCGGGCTCAGGCCGGACAGGCCGGGAACCTGCCGCAATCCGTAGGCGGCGGCGGTGATGATCGCCACCAGCGTCAGCCCCGGCAGGATCGCTTCCAGCCATCTCAGCGACGAGGTGGCAGGGCCATGCGCGATGGTCGTCTGATCGAGGTTCAAGGCGGCGGCTCCAGCGCTGCGATTGTTGCTGCGCCGGTTATGAATTTGCCCGATTGTGCGGTCCAACGGATTGATATGATCGAAACGTTCGATTCAGGCGAACGTTCAAAAATGAGAGCGCCAGCGGCTTTGATGCGGTGCCGACCGCACCTCGCGGTTGCCGCCGATGTTTGGCCGGCTCTGCATTGGCCGCTCTTGTCCGCACAAAATGAATGTTGCACAGCACAACAATTAATTGTTGACAATTATACGTCGTTCGCCTTCCCTTTAGGTCATCGAGGGCGCTCAGGGACGCTAGTCCTGGCGAAAAGGACGGGGTCGGAGGAAAGAAATCGCGCCAATTTATCAGTGCGGCCAAATCGATCTGGCCTGATGCGCCCGCAAGCCTGCATAAGGGCAGGGTGGTTCGAAGACGGCGCGTTGGTTCCGGTTTCGAGAGTTTTTTTCAGCCTGCGGGTCATTGTCGATCCGCGATAAGCAGAGACGTGGAGGATCTGGCGTGAGCAAGACGAGATCGGGTTCTGGCGATATGGCGGCGATACCGGAATTGCCGCGTTCGATCGCCGCGATCGCCGCCCAGCATCTCGAGCGCGAGATCATCGAGGGACGCCTGAGCCCCGGCGCCAGGCTGATCGAGGAGGAGTGGGCGGAAAAATTCGGCATCAGCCGCGGTTCGTTCCGCGAGGTGCTGCGGATTCTCGAGACGGCGAAGCTGGTGGAGATCATCCCGCGCCGCGGCGCCCATGTGGCGCGCGTCAACCGCCGCGACGTCGAGGAAATCTACATACTGCGCAAGCATCTGTTCGAACTGGCCTACATGTACGCTACGGCCAACATGAACGACGACCACCTGAAGGTGTTCAGGACCATCGTCGACGACATGGAGCGGGTGGCGGCGCGTGGCGATGTGGTCGAGTTCAGCGCGCTGTCGCAGAAATTCGACGATCTGGTGCTCGATGTCGCCGACATCGTCCGCCTGCGCATGGTCGTGGAGTTCCTCGGCAAGCAGACGATCCGCTACCGCTATATCGGCTTCAAGATACCCGGACGGATCGAGCGTTCGCTGGCCGCGCACCGCGTCATTCTCGAAGCCTTCGAGGCGCGGGACGGCGAGCGTGCTGGCGCGACCGTCTACGAGGTGATCGAATGGGCGGGAAAGAGCATCCTGACCAGCGTTTTCGGCGACAATGCCGAGGAGCACGAAGTTGCACCCGACGGTCGTGCGCGAAGGAGGCGGCAGGCGGGAGCGTGATTCTGGCGAGGAGCGGGACGTGGGGCCGAAAGGCCGTTTCGTCCCGGACAGGAGTGGTTTGAGGCTTCGGCGCGGGGCATTTCCTGCCGGCGCCTCCTGAATTCCGGAATAGCAGACACGGCGCGGTATCGCGGCGGGGACGGGCGATGGCTTGCCTCCGCACGGGATGGTGCGCGCCCGGTTAAGGCCAAGCATCTCATGCCGGTTGCGCATGTCGAAATGAGAAAAACGGGGGCGCGCCCGACGCGCCGCGCAGCAAAGGAGACCGCGCCGATGAGCGGCATAGTCATCAAGAACGTGTCCAAGTTCTACGGGGCGTTCCATGCACTCAAGGATGTCAGCCACGCGATGGCCGAGGGCACCGTCACCGTCATCATCGGCCCTTCGGGGTCCGGCAAGAGCACGCTCATCCGCTGCATCAATGGGCTGGAGACGATCGATTCCGGTTTCGTTTCGGTCAACGGCGTCGACGTCTTCGACAAGAAGACCAACATGAACAGGCTGCGCTCGACCGTCGGAATGGTCTTCCAGCAGTTCAAT
Organism: Aquamicrobium sp.; assembly: GCA_047637695.1. GTDB lineage: Bacteria > Pseudomonadota > Alphaproteobacteria > Rhizobiales > Rhizobiaceae > Aerobium. The sequence goes on from JBLJBS010000024.1 coordinate 5,914, forward strand.
CTCTATCCGCACATGACGATCCTGCAGAACATCACCCTTGCGCCGCGGAAGGTGAAGGGCATGTCCGCCGCCGCGGCCGAGAAGCGGGCGCTCGAACTGCTCGACCGTGTCAGGATCGCCGATCAGGCCAACAAGCATCCGGCGCAGCTTTCGGGCGGCCAGCAGCAGCGCGTGGCGATCGCGCGCGCGCTGGCGATGGACCCAAAGGTGATGCTTTTCGACGAACCCACCAGCGCGCTCGATCCCGAAATGATCGGGGAGGTGCTCGACGTCATGGTCGATCTGGCTCGGGACGGAATGACGATGGTGGTGGTCACCCACGAGCTCGGCTTCGCCAGGCAGGTGGGTAACGAAGTCGTCTTCATGGATGGAGGGAAGATTGTCGAGTTCGGCAAGCCGGAGGAGTTCTTCGCGAACCCGACCGACCCGCGCGCCCGGCAATTCCTGTCCAGCGTAGTGCACTGAAACATCAAAAAAACCGGAGGTAAAAGACAAATGTCCAGAGGTAATTGGAACCTGATTTCCGTTGCGGGCGCATGCGGCCTCGCAATGCTCGTTTCGGCCTGCTCGTCCTCGGAAGAGAAGAAGAGCGATGTCGAACCGTCGGCGGTGACCTGGCAGAATATCGAAAGCAAGGGCAAGGTCGTCATCGGCGTCAAATACGACACCATCCCCTATGGCTATGTCCCGCAGGGGCAGGACACGCCGGTCGGCTTCGACATCGACCTCGTCACCGAGATCGCCAAGCGCT
>JBLJBS010000025.1:0-2151 GCA_047637695.1 Aquamicrobium sp.
GGTAAATAAACGGTGAAACTTTTGCGGGGCATTCGTGTTTTGATCCGCCCGGCACATATTTTGAGTCGTAATCGTAGAAGGAATGCCCCAGCGGCACGATCTCGGTGACGCCGAGAGCCCGGTCGCCCATCACCGCGCAGGTCAGCTCGCGGCCATGGACGAAGCGCTCGACCATCACCGCATCGCCATAGCGCCACTCGGTCGAACCGATGACCTGCGGCGGGTGCGCCTGATCTTCCCGGACGATCACCACGCCGAAGCTCGAGCCCTCGCAGACCGGCTTGACGACGTAAGGCGGCTCCATCGGATGCTCCGAGCCGATGTCGAACCGGCTCATCAGGCGCGACGGCGCGACCGGAATGCCGGCCGCTTCAGCCACCAGCTTGGCCTGACCCTTGTTCATGGCCAGCGCCGAGGCCAGCACGCCGGAGTGCGTATAGGGAATCTGCAGATATTCGAGAATGCCCTGAATGGTGCCATCCTCGCCGAACGGACCGTGCAACGCGTTGAAGGCGGCATCGGGCTTCAGCTCGGACAACACTTGCGACACGTCGCGCCCGACATCGACGCGGCTGACGCGGTAGCCTTCGGCCTCGAGCGCATCGGCGCACGCCGCGCCCGACGACAGCGAGACCGGGCGCTCCGACGACAACCCGCCCATGAGAACGGCAACGTGTTTTCTCGCCATGGGCCGCAATCCCCTCGTCCAGTGGCCGCATCCAGCGTCTGCCCAAGTTTGAGTCCGAGTCTTCCGGCGCTTCATACGCCGGCGTCCGCACACTCGACTCAAATCAGGAAACGAATCTGCCCCAAGGAATCAGAGGTTCGATTCGCTGGCAAGCCCTTGGGATTCGTGAATGATTCACATTTTGAAACAAAGGCGTCCCGAAAGGTCCGCGATGCAGGCAATCTTAGTGTTTCATGCCTATTCGGAACGTAAGCAACCAATGGAACGGAACGGATGTCGGGGCTGGTGGTCTCAGGGCAGGAACTGCAACAGCGCTTTCGCGACCGGGCTTTCTGGCTGAGGATGGCCGCATCGGTGGTGGTCGGGCAGGTCTACGCCGCATTCGGCTTCTCCGCGACGTTTGCCGTGCTGGCATCGTTACGCAGCCTGATCACGTCTTATGACCGCTTCGGCAATCCATTCTGGGCCATCGTCGCCTTCATCTTCGGCATCGTCCATATGATCCCGCTCGTCTTTCTGGGCATGCTTGTGTCGATGACGAAGACGATCGCACTGTTGCTGCCCGTCATCATCTGCTCGGCGCTTTTGCTGCGAACGTCGCGCCGGGCGACCATGATCTATGGCGCGGGCGTCGGCCTGTTCGTCGGCTGGCCTGTCGCCTTGCTGCTCTATGGCAAGGCCGCAGCCGACACGATCATGGCGCCGGGTATCCTGGGCGCGGGCGCAATGTTCGCGCTGGCCGTTTGGCAGCTCTGCCTCAGGAGATACCTTCCGGCCGACAGAGCGGCTGCACCCGGACGCCTTGCCCTCTGGTGGGGTTCGCTGGGGATCGTTGCCAAGACCGGAATCATTCTTCTGTGCCTGACATTGATGGCAGTGTCGGTGTAGCCGGCAGGCGAGGCTCTAAAGCAGCTGGCCGAGGAACTCCTGCACCTCGCGGCCGGGCCTGAAATCGCCGATGCGGCGGATTTCCCATTCGAGCCTGATGCCGGAGTTCTCAAGCACGCGCGCCCGCACCGTCTCGCCGAGCAGTTCGAGGTCATATCCGGTGGCGCTGCCGGTGTTGATCATGAAATTGCAGTGCATCGGCGACATCTGCGCGCCGCCGATCATCAGGCCGCGGCAGCCGGCCTTGTCGATTTCCTTCCACGCCGAGGTGCCCTCGGGGTTCTTGAAGGTCGAGCCGCTGGTCTTTTCACGGATCGGCTGCACCGTCTCGCGATGCGTCTGGACCTCGTCCATCGCCTTGCGAATTTCGTCGCGCTCCGCCGGATGGCCCGTCATATCGACGCTGGTGAAGATCAGGTCCTTCGGCGCCCCGGACTTGCGGTAGGCGTATCCCATCCCGGCGTTGGAAAGCGTGTGGAAATTGCCTTGCCGGTCGAGCGCGCGCACCGAAATGACGCGTTCGCGCGTCTCGACGCCGTTGGCGCCGGCATTCATCCGCAGCGCCCCGCCGATCG
>JBLJBS010000026.1:0-4505 GCA_047637695.1 Aquamicrobium sp.
AGACGCCGTCCGACCTCTACGAGCTCGGCGACGAGCACGACGTCACCCTTCTCGGCCTTGTCCGCAACGGCAAGCGGCTGCCCGGCTTTTCTGCCGGAATCGAGATGAGGAAGGGCGACTTCCTCGTCCTCGAAGGCAATCCGAAATCGATCGAGGCCTTCATCGGCGCGGCCAAGCTCGCCTTGTCGAAGCAGGAGGTGAAGGAAGGGCTGACCGACAAGTCGGTGTCGCTGATGGAGGTCATCGTGCCGGAAGGCTCGCGCGTCGTCGGCCGCAACGTTCACGAGATGCGGCTGCGCTATCGGCGTGGCATCAGCCTGCTCGGCATTTCGCGGCGGGGGGAGCGCTTTCAGGAACGGGTGGAGAAGATCGGCATCCGCCAGGGCGACGTGCTGCTGCTGTTCGGCCCGGTCGATCTCCTGTCCGATGCGGCCGAGTGGCTGGGCACGCTGCCGCTCGCCGACCGCCGGCATACCGTGCTCCAGCGGCGAAAGGCGCTGCTTGCAATCGGCATATTCGCGGCCGCCATCGCGTTGACGGTCGCCGGCCTCGTGCCGCTGTCGATTGCGCTGGCGGCGGTGGTGGCGGCCTATGCCATCTTCAGCATCGTCACCCCGTCGGAAGTCTACGGATCGATCGAATGGCCGATCATCGTTCTGCTTGCCGCGCTCATTCCGATCGGCAGCGCCTTCGAGGAAGCGGGCGGCACCGAGATCATCACCCATGCGATCATCGGCCGGACCGACGGCATGCCGGTCTGGCTGATCCTCGCCATCGTCATGGCTGTGACCATGGTGCTGTCGGATTTCCTGAACGCCATCGCCACGGCGCTGATCGCCGCGCCCATCGGCGTTTCGGTGGCGCAGTCGCTCGGCGTGTCGCCGGACCCGTTCCTGATGGGCGTCGCCGTCGCCGGCACCTGCGGCCTGCTGACGCCGATCGGCCACAAGAACAACGCCATCATCATGGGGCCGGGCGGTTACCGCTTTTCCGACTACTGGCGGCTCGGCCTGCCGCTCGAGCTGATCATCATCGCGGTCGGCGTGCCGACGATCCTGTTCTTCTGGCCGCTGTAATGGTCAGGCTTCAGAACCGGTCACGCAGCGCGTACCAGTTGAGGGCGAGGAATAGCAGCGGCGCACGCAGGCGCCGCCCGCCTGGAAAGGCCGGCACCTTCAGTTCCTCGAACAGTCTGAGCCTGTCGCGGTTTCCCGTCACGGTTTCGGCATAGAGCCTGCCGACGAAGTTCGACAGCATGACGCCATGGCCGGAATAGCCGCCGGCCGAGATGACGTTCGGCATCACTTCGCGGACGAAGGGCGTGCGCGGCAGGGTGATGCCGACATAGCCGCCCCAGGCATGCGTGATCTCGACATCCTTCAATGCCGGATAGATCTCGGCGATCTGCTTGCGGATGTGGATGTTGATGTCCTGCGGGTCGCCCGGCGCGTAGATCTCGCGCCCGCCGAACAAGAGCCGTCCCTCGCGGTCGCGGCGGAAATAGCGCACCACGAAGCGGGAATCGTCGACCGATTCGAATCCCGGCAGCACCGGGCTGTCCTCGCCCAGCGGCGGCGTCGCGCCGATGAATGAGCCGATCGGCATGACGTGGGCGGCGCTTGTCGGTTCGAGGTCGCCGCCATAGGCATTGACCGCGATCAGCGCCTTGTCGGCGGTGATGGTGCCGCGCGGGGTCGTCACCGTGACCTTGCCGTTGGCCGAGGAGATGCCGGTCGCCTTGGTGTCCTCGTAATGCCGCGCGCCGGCCGCCGCGGCGACGCGGGCGGTGCCGACGACCAGCTTGAGCGGATTGATATGGCCGGTGCCGGTGTCGCGGATGCCGCCGAAGAAACGTGTCGAGCCGACGCGCGTCGTCGTCTCCTTCTCATCCATGAAGCGGATGTGTGGGTAGGAATAGCGCCCGGCCATAGTTTCCGCATGGGCGCGATAATCCTTCACGTAGCGTTTCCTGTGCGCCACCGACATCTGGCCGGGCATGAACTCGATGTCGATGCCGTGTTCCTGCGCGAAGCCGAGAAGATGCGCCTTGGCGTCCTCGGCCAGGTCGAACAGCGCCCTGGCGCGTTCGAAGCCGAGCTGCGCCTCGGTTTCCTCCGCCCAGGCGCGCTGGCCGGTGCCAAGCTGGCCGCCATTGCGCCCGGAGGCGCCGTCGCCGAAACGGTGGGCCTCGATCAGCGCGACGTCGATGCCGGCCTTCGCGAGATGCGCTGCCGCCGAAAGCCCGGTGAATCCGCCGCCGATGACGACGACGTCGGCCGTTATGCTGCCGTCGAGCGCGGGATACTCCGGCCGCTCGGCAAGCGCGGCCTCGTACCATGAAAAGCCGGGGGAGATGGGGGATTGATAGGGCATCACACGTTCAACAGCAGATATTCCCGCTCCCACGGGCTGATGACTTCCATGAAGGTCTCGAACTCCGCCTTCTTGATCGCCGCGTAGGTCGAGGTGAAGGACTGGCCCAGCATGTCGCACAGCGCCTCGTCGCCTTCGAGAAGCTCGACCGCCTCGAGCAGGCCGCGCGGCAGGTCGATGTCGTCCTCGTTGGCGGTGGTGCCGACCGGCGCGTCCGGCTCGATCTCGCTCGTCATACCGATCAGGCCGCAGGCGAGCGAGGCGGCGAGCGCCAGATAGGGGTTGGCGTCGGAGGAGGGGATACGGTTCTCGACGCGCCGCGCCGCCGGGTCCGAGCGCGGCACCCTGAAGGCGGCCGTGCGGTTGTCGTAGCCCCATTTGGTGTTGACCGGCGCCGACGCTCCCTGTGTCAGCCGGCGGTAGGAATTGACATATGGCGCGAACATCACCAGCGCGTTGGGGATGTGCTGCTGCATGCCGCCGATGAAATGGCGGAAGGCCGGCGTCTCGCCGCCGCCCGCGTCGGTGAACACGTTCTTGCCGGTCCTGGCGTCGATGATCGACTGATGGATGTGCATCGCCGAGCCGGGCTGGCCCTGAATCGGCTTGGCCATGAAGGTGGCGTAGGTGTCGTGCTTCAGCGCCGCCTCGCGGATGGTGCGCTTGAACATGAACACCTGGTCGGCAAGCTCGATGGGATCGCCGTGGCGCAGGTTGATCTCGAGCTGGCCCGCGCCCTCCTCGTGGATCAGCGTGTCGATCTCCAGCCCCTGCGCCTCGGAGAAATGATAGATGTCGTCGATCAGCTCGTCGAACTCGTTGATGCCGGCGATGGAATAGCCCTGCCCGCCGCCGATGGCCCGACCCGAGCGGCCGACCGGCGGCGTCAGCGGATAGTCGGGATCGGGGTTCTTGTTGACGAGGTAGAACTCGATCTCTGGCGCGACCACGGGCTTCAGGCCGCGTTCGGCATAGGCGTCGACGACGCGGCGCAGCACGTTGCGCGGGGTGAACTCGACCGTGCGGCCGTCCTGATGAACAAGATCGCAGATCACCTGCGCGGTGGGGTCGCTCTCCCACGGCACGACGGAAAGCGTCGAAAGGTCGGGCTCGAGCCTGAGGTCGCCGTCATCCTCCGGATAGACGAAGCCATGACCGTCCTCGGGGTAGTCGCCGGAGATCGTCGCCATGAACACGGCCGAGGGCAGGGCGAGCGAGGTGTCGGAGGTGAACTTCTTCGACGGCATCATCTTGCCGCGGGCCACGCCGGCCTGATCGGGGGTGATGCACTCGATGTCCTCGATGCCGCGCCATTCGAGCCAGGCGCCAGCCTCCTTCCAGTTTTTCACGCCACGGAAATTCTTGACGAATTCAGGCGCGCGCGCGCGTGTTCCGCGACCGGTGGGGCGGATTTCCTTCTTCTGCACGGGAGGCATCAATCACCAGAAAGAGCGTTCGGGAACAGGAAGTATAGCCGGGTCGCTCGGGCGTTGGGAAGGGGCGCCGCATCTCCGCCAGATGGCGCCGCCTTGCATCGGCTAGGGATCGGCTATTCCTCGAAGCGGCCGGTGTTTTCGCGGTCGCCCGCATAGCTGCGGTCGAGCGGGAAAGGCGGCAGCCACGATTCGCGGCGAACGGTCCACAGCTCGTAGGTCGGGACCAGCTGGTCGGGAGCGTCGAGCGACCCGAGATTGACCTCGATCTCTTCGCCGCTGCGCCCGAAGACCGGCGAACCGCACCCCGGACAGAAGAACCTTCCCGCATAGCCGCGCACCTCGCCCTCGATCGTCACCGACCCTTCGGGGAAAATGGCCGAGGCATGGAACAACGCGCCATGGTGCTTGCGGCAGTCGAGGCAGTGACAGATGCCGACCCGGTAGGGGCGGCCCGAGGCGATCAGCCGGACATTTCCGCACAGGCAGCCGCCGGTGAAGCGGTCCATGTTCAGTCTCCTGCCGCTCGGTCCGGCCGCGTGGCCGGAATGAAAAAGGGGCGATCTCGCGACCGCCCCCGTCGATGACGTTCATCCGGCCCGCAGGCCGCGCCTGCCTGTTACTCGCGGTTGCCGAGGAACTGCAGCAGGAACATGAACATGTTGATGAAGTCGAGATAGAGGCGCAGCGCGCCCATGA
>JBLJBS010000027.1:0-9127 GCA_047637695.1 Aquamicrobium sp.
ATCAAACCCCGGCGGCATTCGCCGAGGTCTTCACCGCAGCCGGACATCCGGTTGCTCAACCCGCGCCTTACGGCGTAACAGAAACAGCCGAGGCTCTAATCGCCGCTGGATGAAACTTAAGTGGCAGGTCAGGACCGCTCGACGGTCTCTTACGCCTGCAACCGTGTAGAGGACATGCGCGACGATGCCGTGTTCGACCGCATGGTGGCGATGGCAGAGCGCGCGGCAGATAGCGTTATCCCGACCGCGCACTAATCCCGACATCAGGAGAGGCCGCTCCCGGTGGGGCGGTCCCCTCCATTACGTGGCGGCGTTCACGTCTTCGACAATTGGTTCGAGCAGCATCTTTATCGATGCAGAAATGCTAACCGCAGTCATCACATGATCGATATTCCCAGAAGCGGCACCAATCATCGCCATGCCGTATTCATCGCCTGCGTTGAATAGTTCTGCAGCGGCGGCCTTAGGGTCAGGTTGTTTAAGGCAGTGGTGCGTTGCCATCCGCTGGAGCAACCATTCCAACGCACACAATCTTTCATGACCTTCCGGAAACCCTACCGCCATATTCCCCTCCCATTCCCTTGCGCGAGTATGGCATGCGCGGGTAGAGCGGTCGAATCCATTCCGATTCACCGACGTACACCATATGTCACGGGCATCTTATTCGCCGGATATTCGACGCTTTTAGATGCTATGCTGCTAAGTCATTGAAAATGTTGGCACGCCCAACGGGAATCGAACCCGTGTTTCCGCCGTGAAAGGGCGGCGTCCTAGACCGCTAGACGATGGGCGCTAGCCGGAGCAAGTGGCTTATAGTGAGCAAGATGAGCCCCGGCAACCCCATCCGGCGTTATCGTTGGCAAATTTCTCGCCCGGTCGATGGTCGCATGATCGAGCTGGCGAGGCATGATCTTCGCGAGGAAGATTGCAACGCGCTTGCCGCCCGGCGGTGCCTGTCGCTGCGATAAGAAAAAAGCCGTCGGTCTGAAGCGACGCTTCGGCCCGTCGTCTTGTTTCGCTTTTTCCGCTGCGACGGGACGGATCGAAAAAATGCGGCGGCTTGGAGGGGCGGGATCGGACCAGTATGCCGGATGTCTGGCCCCGCTGTCGCGGTCGTGACGAAAGGGATCGGGCGATTTTGCGGTCGTCACCTGCCGGATGCGGCTTTGGGGTGGCATCGGTCGTGCAACTGTGTTCTTTCGCAGCCGACGATAGATCAAGGAGCATGCACCATGTCCCGTCCGGTTTCATTTCCCGAACGTCCGGCACCGCAGGCCGCGCGTCGCCCGGCAACCGACGTCCGGCACGGCATTGCGCGCACCGACGATTATGGCTGGCTGCGCGCCGGCAACTGGCAGCAGGTGTTTCGCGATCCTTCGGTGCTCGACCCGGCGATCCGCGGCCATCTCGATGCGGAAAACGCCTATCAGGCTGAATTGATGGCCGATACCGCGGCGCTGCGCGAGGCGCTGTTCAAGGAAATGAAAGGCCGCATCAAGGAAGACGATTCCAGCGTGCCGATGAAGGATGGTCCCTTCGCCTATGGCACGTCCTATCGCCTCGGCGGCCAGTATCCGCGCTTCTTTCGCACGCCGCGCGAGGGCGGTGCGGAGACGATCCTGATCGACGGCGACGCGGAAGCCGAGGGCAGGGCGTATTTCCGCCTCGGCGGGGCCGACCATTCCTCAGACCACCGCCAGCTTTTGTGGGGGTTCGACGACAAGGGATCCGAGTTCTACACGCTCAAGGTGCGCAACATCGAGACCGGAACGGATTTCGGCGACGAGATCGAGGACACCGGCGGTTCCGGCGAATGGGATGCGGCGAATGACGGTTTCTTCTACACGCGGCTCGACGAGAACCATCGCCCCTCGCGCATTTTCTATCACCGGATGGGCGCCAACCCGCACGACGACCGCCTGATCTATGAGGAAAAAGATCACGGCTTCTTCATGGATGTTTCGGGCACGCGGCTGAACGACTGGATCATGATCGGCATCAACGATCACGAGACCAGCGAATACCGCCTGCTGCCCGCCGGCGATCCGCTGGCCGAGCCGGTTCTGGTCAAGGCGCGTGAGGCGGGTGTCCAGTATGACCTCGAGGCCGGAGGCGACGTCTTCTTCATCCTGACCAATTCGGGCGGAGCCAAGGATTTCCGCATCATGACCGCGCCGGTTTCGGACCCGCGCGAGGAGAACTGGCGCGAACTGGTGCCGCATGAGCCCGGCCGGCTGATCCTGTCGGTCCTCGCCTTCCGCGACTGGCTGGTGCGCCTGGAGCGCAAGGACGGCCTGCCGCGCATTGTCGTGCGCGAGCGTGCCGGCGGCGGCGAGCATGTCATCGCCTTCGACGAGGAAGCCTATTCGCTCGGTCTCGCCGGCTCCTACGAATACGACACCGGAATCATCCGCTTTTCCTATTCGTCGATGACGACGCCGGCGCAGGTGTTCGAATACGACATGAGGAGCCGCGAGCGGGTTCTGCTCAAGACGCAGGAGGTGCCTTCGGGGCACGATCCGCAGGACTACGTCACCCGCCGGCTGATGACGAGGGCCGACGACGGCGAGCTGGTGCCGGTCTCGGTGCTCCACCGCAGGGACATCGCGCTCGACGGCTCGGCGCCATGCCTGCTTTACGGCTACGGCGCCTATGGGATTTCGATCCCGGCCTCTTTCAACACCAGCTGCCTGTCTCTGGTCGATCGCGGCTTCGTCTATGCCATCGCCCACATTCGCGGCGGCAAGGACAAGGGCTACGCCTGGTACGAGGACGGCAAGCGCGACAAAAAGGAAAACACCTTCCGCGATTTCATCGCCGCCGCGCGGCACCTCGTCGCCGAAGGGCTGACCGGACATGACCGCATCGTCGCCCAGGGCGGCTCAGCCGGCGGCATGCTGATGGGCGCGGTCGCCAACATGGCGCCGCGGGATTTCGCCGGGATCATTGCCGAGGTTCCGTTCGTTGACGTGCTGAACACCATGCTCGACGCGACCCTGCCGCTAACCCCGCCGGAATGGCCGGAATGGGGAAATCCGGTCGAGTCGGAGAAGGATTACCGCACCATCGCGGCCTATTCGCCCTATGACAATGTCGCGGCGCAGGACTATCCGCCGATCCTTGCGGTCGCGGGGCTGACCGATCCGCGCGTCACCTATTGGGAACCGGCGAAATGGGTGGCGCGGCTGCGGGCGTTGAAGACCGACGACAATCCGATCCTGTTCCGGATCAACATGGATGCCGGCCACGCCGGCGCGTCCGGCCGCTTCTCGCGCTTGGAGGAGGTTGCCTATTCCTATGCCTTCGCGCTGAAGGTGGTCGGCAAGGCTTAGATCGTTTCAGAGTTTCACGGAAACGCCGAAACGATCTATCTCTTTGTGTTGATGCAATTCCGGACGGAAAACCGCTGCGCACTTTTCCTGGAATCGCTCCAGGCAGGTGCTACCCGCAACGGACGGCGGAATGCCTCCTCCGCCCGTCGTGCCTTCAATAGGCGTTGGGATGAGACGGGATCGCCTTCAGATAGGCGGCGATCGCCTCGCGGTCGGAAACGGGCAGTTCCGCCATGTTGCGAACGACCGATGCCATCTTGCCGCCGACGGAATCGTAGTCGGGCGTGAAGCCGCTTTCGAGCAGATTGGCGATATCGTCCTCGCTCCAGTCACCGATCCCGCCCTCGCCGGAGGTGATGTTGTCGATCGTGCCTTGACCTTCCATGGCCGGTGCGCCGGCCAGCCAGCGGCTCTTGTCCAGCCCGCCGATGGCGCCGCGCGGCGTGTGACATTCGCCGCAATGCCCCGGCCCCTCGACCAGATATTGACCGCGCACGACCGACGGCGAGGGATTGTCGAAGGCAATGACGGGCGCGGGATCGAGATAGAGCTGCTTCCACAGGCCGAGCCCGCGGCGGATGTTGAAGGGGAAGCCGATTTCGTTGTCGCCGGCGCTGCCCTCGATGGCCGGCAGGGTCTTCATGAAGGCGTGAAGGTCGGCGACGTCCCCGGGCTGCATCCGGGCGTAGGAGGTGTAGGGAAAGGCGGGGTAATAATGCGCGCCCTCGGGCGAGACGCCGCGCAGCATCGCGTTGGCAAGGTCCTCGGCGCTCCATCCGCCGATGCCGTCGCGCTGATGCTGCGAGATGTTGGGTGCGACGAAGGTGCCGAACGCGGTGGCGAAGCGTTCTCCGCCGACGAGATCGAGCCTCGCCTCGCCTGTTGCGCCCGGAGCCGCATGGCACGAGGCGCAGCCGGCCGCCCAGAACACCTGTTCGCCGCGCGTGGCATCGCCCGCACCAAGCGCGGCGACGGTCGTGGCGTCCAGCCGGTTCGGCTCGGTCAGGAACCAGAAGGCGGCGGCACCCGCCGCCACGACAATGCCCGCGGTAAGGACAAGGCGCCGATAGCGTGCCATGATGCTCAAGCCTTAGTTGCGGAAAGTCTCGTGGCATGAGCCGCAGCTTGTGCCGACCGGCCCGAAGGCAGCCTGAAACGCAGCCAAATCCTGAGGTGCCGCAGCAACGGCGGACGCGACTGCTTCGGTATATTTGGCATTAGCGGCCTTGTAGGCGTCGAAATCGGACCAGATCGTTGCCTTGGCCTTGGTGTCGCCCACGTCGCTGCCCTGCGGCCACAGCGCATCGACGTCCTCCGCTGCCTTTGCGTTGCTTTCAAGCCTGGCGAGAGCGTCATTGACGGTGGCCGCGTCGAAATCCGCCTTGCCCTGAGCGATAGGGCCGAGAATGCGCATGATGCCGCCGCGCTCCTTCATGTTGGCCTTGCGCTCCTCGATCGGATCGGCGCTGGCGCCGGCGACCGTGAGCGAAAGCATGGTAAGAGCAAAGGCGAACAATCGCATGGGAATCTCCGTTTATTGGCACAGGCTGGCGTGGATGGCGCGAGTGCCGATCTTGTCGAATTCGACGGCGAGGGGAAGTCAAAACCATGGTGCAGTGCGTCACGCTTGCGTGATGGTTGTTGCGCCAAAAGAAAAAGCCCCGGCGGACCGGGGCTTTCTGCATGTTGTGTCGAGAAGACGATGCTTACCTGGTCGCCGCTTCGTAGCGTTCGAGCACGTAGTCCCAGTCGATCAGGCTGTCGACGAAAGCTTCGAGATACTTCGGCCGCGCATTGCGGTAATCAATGTAGTAGGAGTGCTCCCAGACATCGACGCCGAGGATCGGCTCTGCCCCATGCACCAGCGGGTTCTCGCCGTTGGGGGTCTTGGAGATTTCGAGCTTGCCGTCCTTGACGGAAACCCACGCCCAGCCCGAGCCGAACTGGGTGGTGCCGGCATTGATGAAGTCGGCGCGGAACTTGTCGTAGCCGCCGAGGTCCGAATCGACCGCCTTCTGCAGCTTGCCCGGCAGGCTCTTGCCGCCGCCGCCCTTCTTCATCCACTTCCAGAAATGGATGTGGTTGTAGTGCTGGGCGGCGTTGTTGAACAGGCCCTGGTTCTTGCCGAAGGACGCCTTCACCACCTCCTCGACCGACTTGCCTTCCATGCCGGCCTCGGCGGCGAGCTTGTTGCCGTTGTCGACATAGGCCTTGTGGTGCTTGTCGTGGTGGTATTCGAGCGTCTCCTTCGACATGAAGGGCTGGAGCGCCTCGTAATCATAGGGAAGTTCGGGAAGTTCAAAGGCCATGGAGATTCTCCCTTCATGTATCGGTGGGGCAGTGATGATCCCTAGATAGGCACGGTTGCAAAAGACGCAACCGGCCTGACAGAGCGTTCATCCCATAGCGCCTATCGGACGGGTGTGGAATGCGCCCATTCCCAATAGAGTTCCCGCGCCTTCTTGGCCACCGGGCCGGGCTGAAGATCGCGGTCCTCGATGCGAATAACGGGAACGACCTTGGAATGGTTGCCGGTGGAGAAGATTTCGTCCGCCTCTATGAAATCGGTAACGGAAAGCGTCTTCTCGGTGACCCCGTATCCTGCCGCGGTCAGCAGCGAGATGGCGCGGGCCCGGGTGATTCCCGACAGGAACGAGCCGTTGGCGACGGGCGTGAAGACATGGCCGTCCTTGACCATGAACACGTTGGAAGAGGCGGTCTCAGCGACGTTGCCGAGCATGTCGCGCACCAGCGCGTTGTCGAAGCCGCGCGCCCTCGCTTCCAGAATGGCGCGGCCATTGTTGGGATAGAGGCAGCCGGCCTTGGCGTTGGTCGGCATCGTCTCGACGGTCGGGCGGCGGAACGGCGAGACGGTGAGGGAAAAACCGCTTGGCGGCAGCATCGGCGACTCGAAAAGACACAGGCAGAAGCGGGTGGTCTCAGGGTCGGCCGGCACGCCCATATAGCCGCCGCCTTCGGCCCAGTACATCGGCTTGATGTAGACGGCGGTGTTGCCGTCGAACTTGCGCAATCCTTCCCGGGTCAGCGCCTCGATTTCCTCGGCTGCTTTGGTGGGTTTGAGCCCGAGCGTCGTGGCCGAAGCGTTGACCCGCAGGCAATGCAGGTCGAGATCGGGCGCGATGCCCTCGAACCAGCGCGCGCCGTCGAACACGCTGGAACCCAGCCAGAACGCGTGGGTGAGCGGGCCGGCAATGGCGACGTTGCCTTCGTGCCAGTCGCCGTCGACGAAGGTCCATGTCCGGGTTGGCGCGGGCGAGGTTCGGCTCATCGATGCATTCCTTGATGTCATACGGGACTCTGATGCGGATCGTCATCGAATGCCGTTTGCCGCCCTGCGTCAACCGGCACGGCGGAAGGTTTCGTCGGTCCAGTCGCGATTGCTTGACCAGGCCGGGGGTTTGGAGTTCAAGTCGCCGCGAGAGGCATTTTCCGATGGCATATTCCGCTTACGTCTTCGACGCTTACGGCACCCTGTTCGACGTGCACGCTGCGGTGCGCCGCCATGCGGAGGCGATCGGCCCGGAAGGCCAGCTTCTGTCCGAGATCTGGCGCGCCAAGCAGCTGGAATATTCGTGGGTTCGGACCCTGATGGGCAGCTACCGCGATTTCTGGCAGCTGACGGAAGAGGCGCTCGACTACGCCTTTGCCAGGGTGCCGTCGGCCGATGCGTCCCAGCGCCAGAACCTGCTCGACGCCTATTGGCAGCTCGATTGTTATCCGGAAGTGCCGTCCGTGCTCAAGGCGCTGAAGGCGGCCGGCGCGCGCATCGCCATCCTGTCCAACGGCTCGCCGGCAATGCTCGAATCGGCGGTGCGTTCGGCCGCGCTCGATCTCGTCGTCGACGAAATATTCTCCGTTGACGCCGTGCGACGGTTCAAGACCGATCCGCAGGTCTACGACCTCGTCACCACGGCGTGGCGGCTTTATCCGGAGGCGGTCTCGTTCCAGTCGTCCAACCGCTGGGACGCGGCCGGAGCACAAAAATTCGGCTTCCGCACGATCTGGATCAACCGGAACGGCCAGCCCGACGAGTATCGCGACCACGAGCCCGAGCTGATCCTGCCATCACTCGAAGGGATGCTGGCCGCGCTGTGACCCCCCAATACTCGGATTGAGGCAGAATGTTACCGCGATGCAACAGGCGGCTCTCGCCCCGGCGTTTGCGATTTGTTATCCATGTTTCGATCTAATTCCGTGACAGCCTCTTCATCCGGCTGGAACGGGGGCGGTCTGAGGGAGAAAACCGCGCATTGCCCTGTGTTCCGAAACTGCCCCTGACAATCCTGCCTAACAATGCCCCTGCCTTAACAGTACCTATGGAGTCGACGTGACCGCCGCCCTTTCCAAGCCTTCGATTTCCCGACGCTCACTCATCGTCGCCGCGTCGGCGTCCGTCGCTTCCGCCGCGCTGGCCGGTTGCACCACCTCGGGTGGCGGCAAGCGGGATGAGGGCAAGCCCGCCGAGCCGCCGGCGCCCAGCCTCGGCTCCTATGCGTCGATGTACGCGGCGGTCAACGACGGCGGCCATGCCATTCCGGCCGTGCCGTGGGAGAAGATCGACAAGCGCTATCTGCGCCAGGTCGTCTCCGATCCGACCGGCGAAGCCCCGGGCACCGTCGTCGTCGATACCGGCAATCATTTCCTCTATGTCGTGCAGCGATTTGGTCGCGCGGTGCGCTACGGCGTCGGTCTCGGCCGGCAGGGTTTCGAGTGGTCGGGCAACGGCGTCATCGAGTGGAAGCAGCCGTGGCCGCGCTGGCACCCACCGGCAGAAATGATCGCGCGCCAGCCGGAACTGAAGAAATACACCACCGAATACGACCCCAAGACCAAGGAATGGAAGGGCGGCATGGAGCCGGGGGTGAGGAACCCGCTCGGCGCGCGCGCGCTCTACATCTACCAGAACGGCAAGGACACGCTCTATCGCCTGCACGGCTCGCCCGAATGGGCATCGATCGGCAAGTCGGTATCGTCGGGCTGCGTGCGCCTGATCAACCAGGACGTGATCGACCTTTATGGCCGGGTCTCGGAGAAATCGCCGATCGTGGTCACCTCGGGCCTGCGCGTTACCGCCTAGATCGTTTCAGAGTTTCACGGAAACACCGAAACGCTCTATCTCTTTGTTTTGACGCAATTCGGTACGGAAAACCGCTGCGCACTTTTCCTGGAATTGCTCTAGCTTTCCTTCGGCCATATCGACATGAAAAAGGCTGCCTTCTGGCAGCCTTTTTCGTGTTTGCCGGGGAGAATGCCGGTCTACCGCTTGCGCAGGCTGCCCAATATGCCCCGCACCAGCTCGCGGCCGAGGGTCGATCCGACGGTGCGCACGACCGACTTGATCGCTGTTTCGGTGACGCTCTGACGCTGGCGACCGCTGCTGCGCGTGGGCGCGCGGCGGGGGGCCTGACGGCTGCTGCTGCCGCCGCCATCGAAATCGGGAAGGGTCCAGCCGGAATCCCGGCCTGTGCGCTGCTCGCCCTGCCGGGTTTCGCGCTGGCGCTCCCTTTCCGCCTGTGTGCGGCGCTCTTCCTCTTCTCTCGTCGTGACGGCCTCGCTGGCCCGCTTCTGGAGGATTTCATAGGCCGATTCGCGGTCGACCGGCTCGTCATACTGGCCGGCGACGGGGCTGACGCTCATCACCTTCCGGCGTTCCTCCGGCGTCACCGGTCCCATGCGCGCGGAAGGCGGGCGGATCAGGGTGCGCTCGACCATCGACGGGATGCCCTTTTCCTGAAGGGTCGAGACCAGCGCCTCGCCGGTGCCGAGCTGGGTGA
>JBLJBS010000028.1:0-11515 GCA_047637695.1 Aquamicrobium sp.
CGCTCTCCCATATCCGCAACTTCTCCATCGTCGCCCATATCGACCATGGCAAGTCCACGCTCGCCGACCGGCTCATCCAGATGACCGGCTCGCTGGAGGAGCGCGAGATGAAGGATCAGGTGCTCGACGCGATGGATATCGAGCGCGAGCGGGGCATCACCATCAAGGCCAACACCGTTCGTCTCGAATACAATGCGAAGAACGGCGAGCATTATGTGCTCAACCTGATCGACACGCCCGGCCATGTCGACTTCGCCTATGAGGTGTCGCGGAGCTTGCGCGCCTGCGAGGGCTCGCTGCTGGTGGTCGATGCAAGCCAGGGCGTCGAGGCGCAGACGCTGGCCAATGTCTACCAGGCCATCGACGCCGATCATGAGATCGTCGTCGTGCTCAACAAGATCGACCTGCCGGCGGCGGAGCCGGAGCGCATCAAGGAGCAGGTCGAGGAGGTGATCGGCCTCGACGCTTCCGATGCGGTGATGATTTCGGCCAAGACCGGTATCGGCATCGGCGAGGTGCTCGAAGCCATCGTCAACAAGCTTCCGGCGCCTAAGGATGGCGACGCTGACGCGCCGCTGAAGGCGATGCTGGTCGACTCGTGGTACGATGCCTATCTCGGCGTCATCGTCCTGGTCCGCATTGTCGACGGCGTGCTTAGGAAGGGCCAGCAGATCCGCATGATCGGCACCGGCGCGAAGTACCACGTCGACCGCGTCGGCGTGCTGACGCCGAAGATGGTGATGGTTGACGAACTGGCACCGGGCGAGCTCGGCTTCATCACGGCGAGCATCAAGGAAGTGGCGGACACCCGCGTCGGCGACACCATCACCGACGACCGCCGCCCGACCGAAATGCCGCTGCCCGGTTTCAAGCCGGCTCAGCCGGTGGTGTTCTGCGGCCTGTTTCCCGTTGACGCCGCCGATTTCGAGGATTTGCGCGCCGCCATGGGCAAGCTGCGGCTGAACGATGCCAGCTTCTCGTTCGAGATGGAGACGTCGGCCGCGCTCGGCTTCGGCTTCCGCTGCGGTTTCCTCGGCCTGCTGCATCTCGAGATCATCCAGGAGCGGCTGGAGCGCGAGTTCGACCTCGACCTGATCGCCACCGCGCCGTCGGTGGTCTATCGCCTGCACATGACCGATGGCAGCGTGCGCGAGCTGCACAATCCGGCCGACATGCCCGACGTGGTCAAGATCGATCATATCGAGGAGCCGTGGATCCGGGCGACGATCCTGACGCCGGACGACTACCTCGGCGCGATCCTCAAGCTGTGCCAGGAGCGGCGCGGGGTGCAGGTCGACCTCTCCTATGTCGGCAAGCGGGCCATGGCGACCTACGACCTGCCGCTGAACGAGGTGGTTTTCGATTTCTACGACCGGCTGAAGTCGATCTCGAAGGGCTACGCCTCGTTCGACTATCAGCTGACCGATTATCGCGAGGGCGATCTCGTCAAGATGTCGATCCTCGTCAACGACGAGCCGGTCGACGCGCTGTCCATGCTCGTGCACCGCTCGGCGGCCGAAAAGCGCGGCCGCGTCATGTGCGAGAAGCTGAAGGACCTGATCCCCAAGCACATGTTCAAGATCCCGATCCAGGCGGCGATCGGCGGCAAGGTCATCGCCCGCGAGACGATCTCGGCGCTGCGCAAGGACGTCACCGCCAAATGCTATGGCGGCGACGTCACCCGCAAGCGCAAGCTGCTGGAGAAGCAGAAGGAAGGCAAGAAGCGCATGCGGCAGTTCGGCAAGGTCGAAATCCCGCAGGCCGCCTTCATCGAGGCGCTGAAGATGGGGGACAACTGAGCGCGCCGATCTTCTCTTGCCAAGACAGGCGGCAGTAGCGAATGCAGAGTGTAATCTATTTACAACTCTAAGTTGCATATGAATGCAACTATAATTTGCAATTTCTATTCCATTGTGGCACGTCTAAGTTAATATTCCTATGGACGGCTGCGATGGGTTCCCGCAAGAAAATCTCTTACTCGGCTCATGCATTGACAGTCATGCGCGAACGGGAATTAAGGCCGGAATGGATTGAGCGCACGGCGCTTACCCCGGATTGGCGGAGCTTGGACACGAGTAATCTTGGTGTTGAGCGACGATTCAGGAGCATTCCAGAAAAGGACGGAAGGGTCCTGCGTGTTGCAGTGGTGGAAACCGATGAGGAAATCCGTATAGTGACGGCGTTCCTCGATCGTCGAGCGAGACAGCCAGAATGACTCCTAAATTCGAATACGATCCTGAAGCCAACGCGGCTTATATCCGGTTCTCCTCGGAACCCGTTCTTGAGAGTGAGGAAGTTTCCGAGGGGATTGTGCTCGATTACGATCAGGCAGGACATATTGTTGGAATGGAAGTTCTCGACGCCCGCCAGAACCTTCCACCCGCAATGCTGACCGCAGCCTGACATATTCATCACAGCATGCGCGCGCTCGTCCAACGTGTTTCCTCCGCCTCCGTCACCGTCGATGGTGCCATCACCGGCGAGATCGGACCCGGCCTTCTGGTGCTTGTCTGTGCCATGCAGGGCGATACGGAAAAGCAGTCGGAATGGCTGGCGCAGAAGGTGGTCAAGCTGCGCATCTTCCGTGACGACGAAGGCCGCATGAACCGCTCGCTCGCCGACATTGGCGGCGCGGCGCTCGTGGTCAGCCAGTTCACGCTCGCCGCCGAGACCAGGGGCAACCGGCCCGGCTTTTCCACCGCTGCCGCGCCCGAGGACGGCAAACACCTTTACCAGCATTTTTCCGCGCAGATCGCCGCGCAGGGCATTCCCATCGCCAACGGCGTCTTCGGCGCCGACATGCAGGTCGCGCTCGTCAATGACGGACCGGTGACGATCTGGCTCGACACCGAGGCATAGCGCCCCACCGTTTTCGCTGTGCCGCAAATCGCGGCAGGACCTGCATTGGCGGCGGCAGACTGCCCGCTGGACGGGCATTTTTCCGGAATTCCTCGCCATCCGGTTCGTTTGCCGGCGATTCTTCTTGATTTTGCGCCTTCCGCTCCCTGTTATGAGGGCGAGAGGGAGTATCCGCTTGGTCGCTTTCGACGAGATGCGCCCGCATGGAGGCGGGCCGAGACAACCCTATCTGGCCTATGAGGGCTGGCTGCAGACGCAGGACGCCGCGCGCCTGTCCGAAAAGATGCAGGACGCCGAGCAGGTCTTTCGCCGCACCGGCATCACCTTCGCCGTCTATGGCGAGGCCGAGGCGGCCGAGCGCCTGATCCCGTTCGACATCGTGCCGCGCATCATTTCCGGGGCAGAATGGCGCCGCCTGACGCAAGGGATCGAGCAGCGCGTGCAGGCGCTCAACGCCTTTCTCGACGACATCTACCACCGGCAGGAGATCCTGCGCGCCGGCCGCATCCCAAAGCAGCTCATCGCCGCCAACGAAGCCTTCCTGCCCGAGATGATCGGCGTGCGCCCGCCCGCCGGCGTCTACACCCACATCATCGGCGTCGATATCGTCCGCACGGCTGAGAACGAGTTCTTCGTGCTCGAGGACAATGCGCGTACCCCCTCGGGCGTCTCCTACATGCTGGAGAACCGCGAGACGATGATGCAGCTCTTTCCCGAGCTGTTCCAGGCGATCAGGGTGCGCCCGGTCGAGAACTATCCGCAGCTTCTGCGCCAGTCGCTGTCGGCGGTCGCCCCGCGCAACATCGACGGCCCGCCGACGGTCGCCGTCCTGACGCCCGGCAGCTACAACTCGGCCTATTTCGAGCACGCCTTCCTCGCCGACCAGATGGGGGTGGAACTGGTGGAAGGGCATGACCTGCGCGTGGTCGACGGCCATGTCGCGATGCGCACCACGCAAGGGTTCAAGCAGATCGACGTTCTTTATCGCCGCGTCGACGACGCCTTCCTCGACCCGCTGACCTTCAATCCCGATTCGGCGCTCGGCGTACCGGGCATCATGGATGTCTACCGGGTCGGCAACATCACGCTGGCCAACGCGCCGGGAACCGGCATCGCCGACGACAAGGCGATCTATTCCTATATGCCCGAGATCGTCGAGTTCTATACCGGCCGCAAGGCCATCCTCGGCAACATCCCGACCTGGCGCTGCTCGGAGCCGCGGAGCCTGAAATATGTGCTCGAGCATCTCGACGAGCTGGTGGTCAAGGAGGTGCACGGCTCCGGCGGCTACGGCATGCTGGTCGGTCCCGCCGCTTCGAGGGCCGAGCGCGAGGCCTTCGCCGCCAAGCTGAAGGCGCGCCCCTCCAACTACATCGCCCAGCCGACGCTGGCGCTGTCGACCTGCCCGATCCTGACGGAAAAGGGTCTCGCCCCGCGCCATGTCGATCTGCGGCCGTTCGTGCTCGTCTCCGACCGCATCCGCATCGTGCCGGGCGGCCTGACCCGTGTCGCGCTCAAGGAGGGCTCGCTGGTCGTCAACTCGTCGCAGGGGGGCGGCACCAAGGATACATGGGTGCTGGATGACTGAGAGTGTCGATGGCTAGAAACGGGGCGGGTGGCTGACATGCTTCTCGGGCGCACGGCGAACGGCCTCTACTGGATGAGCCGCTATATCGAGCGGGCCGAGAACATGGCGCGCATCGTCGACGCGGGCCTGCGGCTGGCATTGACCCGCACCGATTCCTCGGCCGACGAATGGAACTCGGTCCTCGTCAGCGCCGGCACGGCGCAGGCGTTCGCGGCGAAGCACGACGACTACTCCGCCGGGACCGTTTCCGACTTCCTGCTGCGCGACACGTCCAACCCTTCGAGCGTGCTTTCCTCGATCGAGACGGCCCGGACCAATGCCCGCATGGTGCGCACGGCGCTGACGCGCGAGACCTGGGAGAGCATCAACGAGGCGTGGATGTCGTTCCGGCGCATGCTGGCCGCGCCCATCGACCAGCGCGAGCTTCCCGCCATCCTCGATCGCATCAAGCGCGAGACGGCGCAGATACGCGGCGCGTTCTACGGCACCATGCTGCGCAACGAGATCTTCGACTTCGCTCAGCTCGGCTCCTATGTCGAGCGCGCCGACAACACCGCACGCATCCTCGACGTCAAATACTACGTGCTCTTGCCGTCGGTATCGTGGGTCGGCTCCTCGCTCGACAACTATCAGTGGGAATCGATCCTGCGTTCGGTCTCGGCCCATCGCTCCTACAGATGGGTCTACGAGGGCGATTACCGCCCGGCCCATATCGCCGATTTCCTCATTCTCAACCGCCGCATGCCGCGCTCGCTCGCCTTCTGCTACCGGATGATCGGCGAGAGCCTGACCTTCCTCGCCGACGAGTATGGCGAGCGGCACGCCTGCCACGACACGCTGGAGGAAATCCTCTCGATGCTGAAGCCCGGCACCATCAACGCCATCTTCGACGGCGGCCTGCATGAGTTCCTCGGCGGGTTCATCCGCTGCAACAACAGGCTCGGCGACGAGGTGGCGCAGGATTACCGGTTCTTCTGATGCGGCTGAAGATTTCCCACAGAACCCTCTATTCCTACGACGGGCCCGTGCCCTACGCCTTGCAGCGGTTGCGGCTGACGCCGCAGGACGGCCGCACCCAGACGGTGCTGTCATGGTCGCTCGCCGTCGAGGGCGCCAGGGAGGAACTGCGCTTCGCCGACCATTTCGGCAACGACACCCGGCTCGTCAGCACGTCCGGCGACCCGCATGTGATCGAGATATCGAGCCATGGCGAGGTCGAGGTCCAGGACACGGCCGGCGTCACCGGTGCGCATGCCGGCTTCGCGCCGCAGTGGCTGTTCGAGCACGAGACGCCGCTGACGGCGGCCGGGCCGCTGGTCCAGGCGATCGCCCGGGCGGCGGGCGAGGGCGGCGATCTCGACCGGCTGCACGCCCTTTCGGATGCGATCAGGCAGCGGGTCTCCTATCGCGTCGGCGCGACCGATGCCGGCACCAGCGCGGAGAGCGCGGTGGCGGCCGGCGAGGGCGTCTGCCAGGACCATTCGCACATCTTCCTGTCGGCGGCGCGGCTGATGGGGTATCCCGCCCGCTATGTCAGCGGCTACCTGATGCTCGAGGACACGACCGAGCAGGTGGCCACCCATGCCTGGGCCGAGGCGCATGTCCTCGGGCTCGGCTGGGTCGCCTTCGACGTGTCGAACGGGATTTCGCCCGACGCGCGCTATGTGAGGCTGGCGACGGGGCGCGACTACCGTGACGCGATGCCGGTTTCCGGCATCAGGCTGGGTCAGGCGCAGGAACAGCTTGAAGTCCACATCACGGTCGAGCAGTAATCGGCCTTGTGCATTTTTCGGGCGACTGATTCATGACCTATTGCGTCGGCCTCAAGATCGATCGCGGCCTCGTCTTCATGTCGGACACGCGCACCAATGCCGGTGTCGATTCCATCTCGACCTTCCGCAAGATGTATACCTGGGAGGAGCCCGGCGAGCGCGTGCTGGTGCTGCTGGCCGCCGGAAACCTCGCCACCACGCAGGCCGTCGTCAGCCTGCTCGACGAGCGGTCCAAGGCGCCCGCCGAGCGCTCGCCCTCGATCATGGCGACGCCGTCGATGTACCAGACGGCGCGGCTGGTGGGCGACACCGTCAAGGAGGTGATCGCCTCGTCCACGCCCTCCGGCCAGAAGGCGGACGCCTTCGGCGCCTCCTTCATCTTCGGCGGGCAGATCAGGGGCACCGAGCCGCGCCTTTTCCTGATCTATCCCGAAGGCAATTTCATCGAGACCAGCGACGACACGCCCTTCTTCCAGATCGGCGAGACCAAATACGGCAAGCCGATCCTCGTGCGCGCCTACGAGCCGGCGATGACCTTCGCCGAGACGGCGAAGCTGTTGATGGTGTCCTTCGACTCCACTGTCCGCTCCAACCTGTCGGTCGGCCTGCCGCTCGACATGCTGTTCTACGAGCGCGACACTTTCCGGATCGGCTACCGCAAGCGCATCGGCCAGAACGACGCCTATTTCCGCAAGATTTCGGATGGCTGGTCCAATGCGCTGAAGACGGCTTTCGAGAGCCTGCCCGATTTTCAGGAATGATGTCCCGGCATCGCGCGGCGTGAAGCCGTCACGACGGCTGCCGCCGCGCGGCCGCCACCATCGCCCGCACCCGTCTCTCCGCCTCGCGGGCGACCGTCTTGCGGTCGGCATCGGCGCCGAACGCGACCGGCTCGCCGAAATGAATCTCGACGTCGATGCCGCCCCGGCGCAGCAGCGAAGCCAGATGCGGCACCAGCGTCTGGTCGCCGATCCATGCCGCCCTCATGCGTTCGCGCCGGCTCATCGGCATGCCGTGAAGCCGCGTATAGACGATGGCGACCGGCTGGACGGCCGCGTCTTCCCCGGCGCCTCCGGCCGCGCCCATTGCCATCTGCGCCGCCGCGAACAGGCTCGACTTGAACGGCAGCAAGGTGTTGCCGTCGGAGGTGGTGCCTTCGGCGAACAGCACCATCGGTTCGCCGAGCGCCAGCCGGGCCGCTATTTCTTCCGCCTGCTCGCCGCTGCGGCGCGGCCGTCCCCGGTCGATGAACACCGTGCGCTGCAGCTTCGCCAGCCGGCCGAACAGCGGCCAGCCGGCCACTTCCGTCTTGGCGATGAAATGAACGTCGGCCACCGCGCCGAGCGCCATGATGTCGGTCCACGAGACATGGTTGGCGGCGATCAGCAGCGGCCTGCCACGGGCGGGCGCGCCGTGAATGCGAACGCGCAGGCCGAGCAGGCGCACGACCATGCGGTGCCACAGCCGCGGCACGCGGCGCTCGTCGAGGAACGGCGCGCGCAGCGCCACCGCCTGCCACAGCATCAGCGGCGGGGTGGCGGCGGCGAAGGCCGTGAGCGCCAGGACGAGCCGGATGGTTCCGGTGATGTCTGCCGTCGGTTTCGTCATCGCCGCATCCGGACCCGGTTGCGCGCCGCTCTAGCGCAGGTCGCGGCGCATGACGAGCGCGGCGGTTTTTGCCGCGCCCGGCCTGTCGTAATAGGCCGGGCGGCGCGCGACCTCGCCGAAGCCCAGCCGCCGGTAAAGCGCGAGCGCCGGCTGGTTGGTCTCGTCGACCTCGAGGAACAGCGCTTCGGCGCGCTCGCCGTGGAGATGGCGCAGCACCGCTTCCATCAGCTCGCGGCCGAGGCCATGGCCGCGCCAGGCCCGGGAAACGGCAATGGTCAGGATCTCGCCCTCGCCGGCGGCGAGGCGAGCCAGAACGAAGCCCGCCGGCGGCTCGCTGCGATGGCCGACATGCCAGGCGCCGAAGCCGAACACCGGCTGCTGCGACAAAAGCGTCTCGAACTCGCCGCCCGACCACGGGCGGATGAAATCCTCACGATGGATGGCGGGCAGGAGCCGTGCGTCATCCTCGCTCAGACGCTGGACCGCGAATTCGGCCGTGCGCGAAAAGAACGGAATCTTCAAGGCGTCGCCTTTCGCGGCAGGGCGAACCCGTCCTGCGGCCTCGCGTCCGCGTCGCGAAGGTAGAGCGGCTTCGGCCTGTCCGGCTTCCCCCCGGTGGCGAGCCGTTCGGCGCCCAGCCGGGCGTAGATGGCGATGTCGGCGGTTCTTGCCGCGGCGATCAAGGTTTCCTCCCCCATGTCGCGAATCCGTGCGTCCGCAGCCTCCACTGCAAGCGCGGCCGGGCCGAAAGTCAATTCGCCGGCTGCGGAAAAGGTGGCGAGATAGCTCTGGCCGCGGCCGGCGTCGATGCTGGCGGCCACGGCGCGGCCGGGATTGTCATCCCGCGCCCCGCGCGCCAGCGCCGCGAGCGTGGTGATGCCGATGGCGGGGATATTGAGTGCCAGCGCCAGCCCGCGAGCAGCGGCGACGCCGACACGGACCCCGGTGAACGAGCCGGGGCCGACCGAGACGGCGATTGCGTCGAGATCGGTATAGGTCGATCCGGCCTCCGCAAGCGCCGTGCCGATCACCGCCATCAGATGCTCGGCGTGGCCCTTGCCGAGATCGAGCACGCAGCGTCCGCGTTCGCCGGCCTGCGCATCGAAGACGCAGGCGGCGCAAAGATCGGCCGCGGTGTCGATCGCCAGCAGGCGCACGGGTTTGCCAGCCTCTCGCTCAGAGCGCCCGGTCGCGGGCCTTCAGCTCCAGCCGGCGGGCATGCAGCACCGGCTCGGTATAGCCGGAGGGCTGTTCGCGGCCCTTGAAGACGAGGTCGAGCGCCGCCTGGAAGGCGACGGAGCCGTCGAAGTCCGGCGCCATCGGCCGGTAGAGCGGGTCACCGTCGTTCTGCCGGTCGACGACCGCCGCCATCTCCTTCATCACCTCCAGCACCTCGGCTTCGCCGACGACGCCGTGATGCAGCCAGTTGGCGAGATGCTGCGAGGAGATGCGCAAGGTCGCGCGGTCCTCCATCAGGCCGACATCGTTGATGTCCGGCACCTTGGAGCAGCCGACGCCCTGGTCGATCCAGCGCACGACATAGCCGAGGATTCCTTGCGCGTTGTTGCGGATTTCCTGGCGCTTGTCCTCTTCCGACCAGTTGGGCCGCACCGCGACCGGGACCGAGAGAATATCGGAAAGCTTCGCGCGGGGGCGCGAGCGAAGCGCGTCCTGCACCGCGTGGACGTCGACGCGGTGATAGTGCGTGGCGTGAAGCGTGGCCGCCGTCGGCGACGGCACCCAGGCGGTGTTGGCGCCGGCTTTTGGATGCCCGATCTTCTGCTCCAGCATCGCCGCCATCAGGTCGGGCATCGCCCACATGCCCTTGCCGATCTGGGCGTGGCCGGAGAGGCCGCATTCCAGCCCGATGTCGACGTTCCACTGCTCGTAGGCGGAAATCCACGCCGCCTGCTTCATGTCGCCCTTGCGGATCATCGGGCCGGCTTCCATCGAGGTGTGGATCTCGTCGCCGGTGCGGTCGAGGAAGCCGGTGTTGATGAACACCACCCGGTCCTTTGCCGCGCGGATCGCCTCCTTGAGATTGACGGTGGTGCGGCGCTCCTCGTCCATGATGCCCATCTTCATCGTCCCCGGCTTCATGCCGAGCATGGCTTCCACGCGCGAAAACAGCTCGGCGGCGAAGGCGACTTCCTCCGGCCCGTGCATCTTCGGCTTGACCACATACATCGAGCCGGCGCGCGAATTCGCCCGGCGCCCCGCCGTGCCGACATCGTGCAGCGCGATCAGCGCGGTGACGGCGGCGTCGAGGATGCCTTCCGGAATCTGGGAGCCGTCCTCGAGCAGCACGGCGGGATTGGTCATCAGGTGGCCGACATTGCGGACCAGCATCAGCGAGCGCCCGGGCAGCGTGAGCTTCGAGCCGTCGGCCGCGATGTAGTCGCGATCGGCGCTGAGCTTGCGAGTGAAAATCTTGCCGCCCTTGTCGATGCGCTCCTCGAGATCGCCCTTCATCAGGCCGAGCCAGTTGCGATAGGCCGCGACCTTGTCCTCGGCATCGACGGCGGCGATCGAATCCTCGAGGTCCTGGATGGTGGTCAGCGCGGCTTCCAGCACCACGTCGGCGATGCCCGCTCTGTCGGTCTTGCCGATCGGATGGCTGCGGTCGATGACGATCTCGACATGCAGCCCGTTCTTCCGCAGCAGCACCGAGGAAGGCGCGGAAGGTTCGCCGCGATAGCCGGCCAGTTGCGCACCGTCGAGCGGGCCGGTGATCTCGCCGTTCTCCAGCGTCACCGCGAGCCGGCCCATGGCGATGTCGAAGCCCGTCACCTGGCTCCAGCTGGCGCGGTCGAGCGGCACGCTGTCGTCGAGGAAGGCTTTGGCCCAGGCGATGACCTTGTCGCCGCGCGCAGCGTTGTAGCCCTTGCCTTTTTCCGCGCCGCCCTCTTCGGGGATGGCGTCGGTGCCGTAGAGCGCGTCGTAGAGCGAGCCCCAGCGCGCGTTGGCGGCGTTGAGCGCATAGCGCGCGTTCATGACCGGCACCACCAGCTGCGGCCCGGCGATATGGGCGATCTCGTCGTCGACGTTTTCGGTGGTGACGGAGAAGGCCGGGCCTTCCGGCAGCAGATAGCCGATCTCGCGCAGGAAGGCCTCGTAGGCGGCGAGGTCCGACGGCGCGCCGTTGGCCCGGTGCCAGTCGTCGATCTTTGCCTGCAGCGCGTCGCGTCCGGCAAGCAGCGCCCGGTTCTTCGGCGCCAGATCGCGGGCGATGGCAGAAAGCCCGGTCCAGAATGCCTGTTGATCAACGCCGGTTCCCGGCAGTGCCTCGTCCTTTACGAAGTCGTAGAGCTCGCGCGCGACCTGAAGACCGTCGATCCCGATTCTCTGCGTCATTGCCTCACTCCTTCATCTGAATGGCCTGCCCCGCAAAATGCCGCCGGGCGCCGCACCGAATGCCATACTGCCTTCACCATGCGCCCGCGCCGAGGTCAATCGCCGAATGGCTGAAACTGTTCAACGGCGGCGGCGATAAAGAAGCGGCAGGTTTTGGCCGATGGGCCTGATGCAAGTGTCTGTCATTTGACATCGAAAGGCGTTAGAGCAGCGTCATGGAAATGAATGATCTCCTCACATCCAAGGGAACTGCGACCGTTCCGGCATCTTCCAGCCCGACGAAGAAGGTCTTCGTCAAGACCTATGGCTGCCAGATGAACGTCTACGATTCGCA
>JBLJBS010000029.1:0-29234 GCA_047637695.1 Aquamicrobium sp.
TGATCTCGCCGGTGACGGCGGCCCAGCCGATCATCGGCGGGAAGGCGCCGGCGGCACCGCCGATGACGATGTTCTGCGGCGTCCAGCGCTTCAGCCACATCGTGTAGATGACGGCATAGAAGAAGATGGTGAAGGCAAGCAGGCTTGCCGCCAGCCAGTTGGCGACGAGGCCGAGCGTCAGCACCGAAAGCGCCGACAGGACCAGGCCGAAGGCGAGCGCCTCGCCGGGCGTGACGCGGCCGGCCGGCACCGGGCGGGTGGCGGTGCGGCTCATGACGGCGTCGATGTCGGCGTCGTACCACATGTTGAGCGCGCCCGACGCACCGGCGCCGACGGCGATGGCGAGGATCGAGAACACGGCGATGATCGGATTCACCGAGGCCTGCGCGGTCACCATGCCGACAAAGGCGGTGAAGACCACGAGCGACATCACCCGCGGCTTCAGCAGCGCGAGATAGTCGCGAGGCGTCGCTTCCGATATGCGGAGGCTGACATCCTCGAACCTGCTTTCCTCGATAAGGGCCATGCGTACCTGATCCGGTCTATCCGTTTGGCCGAAGCCGCCGGCCTCAAGAAGGAGAGAGGGCCGGCGGTTTCATTGCTGTCCGGGGTCGGCTTCCTACTTGATCTTCGGAAGCTGCTCCCACTGGTGGTAGGGCGGCGGCGACGAAAGCTGCCATTCGAGCGTGGTTGCACCTTCGCCCCACGGATTGGCGCCAGCTTCGCGCTTCCTGGCCAGCGCCTCGAAGACGCCGAAGAGGAAGATGAGGACGCCGACGGCCGAGATGTACGAGCCCCACGACGACACCAGGTTCCAGCCGGCATAGGCGTCGGGATAGTCGATGTAGCGGCGCGGCATGCCGGCAAGGCCGAGGAAGTGCTGCGGGAAGAAGATCAGGTTCACGCCGATAAACGTGACCCAGAAATGCAGCGCCGCGATGAACGGCGAGTACATGTAGCCGAACATCTTCGGGAACCAGTAGTACCAGGCCGCGAAGATGGCGAACACGGCGCCGAGCGACAGCACGTAGTGGAAGTGGGCGACGACGTAATAGGTGTCGTGCAGCGAGCGGTCGAGGCCGGCATTGGCGAGCTGGACGCCGGTGACGCCGCCGACGGTGAACAGGAAGATGAAGCCGATCGCCCACAGCATCGGCGCGCGGAACGAGATCGAGCCGCCCCACATCGTGGCGATCCACGAGAAGATCTTCACGCCGGTCGGCACCGCGATGACCATGGTGGCGAACACGAAGTAGCGCTGCGCGTCGAGCGAGATGCCGGTCGTGTACATGTGATGCGCCCAGACCACGAAGCCGACGACGCCGATGGCGACCATGGCGTAGGCCATGCCGAGATAGCCGAAGATCGGCTTCTTCGAGAAGGTCGAGATGATGTGGCTGACGATGCCGAAGCCCGGCAGGATCAGGATGTACACTTCCGGATGACCGAAGAACCAGAACAGGTGCTGGTAGAGGATCGGATCGCCGCCGCCCTCGGGCGCGAAGAACGCGGTGCCGAAATTGCGGTCGGTCAGAAGCATGGTGATGCCGCCGGCAAGCACGGGAAGCGTCAGCAGCAGCAGGAAGGCGGTGATGAGCACCGACCAGGCGAACAGCGGCATCTTGTGCAGGGTCATGCCCGGCGCACGCATGTTGAAGATGGTGGTGATGAAGTTGATGGCGCCGAGAATCGACGACGCGCCGGCAATGTGCAGGCCAAGGATGACGAAGTCGACGGCCGGTCCGGGCGACTGAGTCGAGAGCGGCGGATAGAGCGTCCAGCCGCCGCCGGCGCCGTAGCTGCCGGTCGGGCCGGGCATGAACAGCGACAGCAGCACCATCGTGAAGGCCGGCGGCAGCAGCCAGAACGAGATGTTGTTCAGCCGCGGAAACGCCATGTCCGGCGCGCCGATCATGATCGGGATCATCCAGTTGGCAAAGCCGCCGATCATCGCCGGCATCACCATGAAGAAGATCATGATGAGCGCATGGGCGGTGGTGAAGACGTTGAACATCTGCTTGCCGCCGTCGATGGCAGCATCGCCCTCGAAGCCGTAGACCATCTGGGCAAGACCGTTGAAGATCTGGATGCCCGGCTCCGCCAGTTCCCAGCGCATCATCACCGACAGGAAGCCGCCGATGATGCCCGCGATGATGGCGAAGATCAGATAGAGGGTGCCGATGTCCTTGTGGTTGGTCGAATAGACCCAACGCGTCCAGCCGGACGGCTTGTGTTCGTGGTGGTCATGGGCCGCGTGGGTGTCGTGCTGAGATGCCGAGCCTGCCATTTTCCCGCTCCGTAATGCTTGTTATTGCGCGCTGGCGCTGATGCTGGCGTCGGCGCCGGCGTCGGCGACGTTCACCGCGCGGCTCGCGAGCGAGGCCATGAGCGCCTTGTTCGCCTCGCCCAAATTGGCCTGAGCGTTCGAACGCCAGGCATCGTACTGCTCGCGACTGACGACGCGGATGCCGATCGGCATGAAGGCATGGTCCTTGCCGCACAGTTCCGAGCACTGGCCGTAATACATGCCTTCGCGCTGGGCCTTGAACCACGTCTCGTTGAGGCGGCCGGGAACGGCATCGACCTTGATGCCGAAAGCAGGCATCGCGAAGGCGTGGATGACGTCGCTGGCGGTGACGAGCACGCGCACGGTTGTATCGACCGGCACGATGATCTCGTTGTCGACCGCGAGGAGGCGCGGATACGCGCTGCGATCTTCCTTGCCGGCGGCGGCGCGGTCTTCGTCGCGCAGCATGAACGAGGAGAAGGTCAGCGGCTCCTCGCCGTCCTGATACTCATATTCCCAGCTCCACTGGACGCCGGTCGCCTTCAGCGTCAGGTCCGGCTCCTCGCCCGGGGTGTATTGCGCGGTGAGAAGCTGGAAGGACGGGATGGCGATGAACAGAAGCACCACCACCGGACCGACGGTCCAGATCACCTCGATCAGCGTGTTGTGGCTGGTGCGCGAGGGGTTCGGGTTGGCGCGGGCGCGATAGCGGATCATGCACCAGGCGAGCAGCGCCATGACCAGCAGCGTGATCGGCACGATGAACCACAGCGTGTATTGCTCGAACCAGCGAATGTCTTCCATGATGGAGGTCGCGGCCGGCTGCAGGGTCATCTGCCATGGCGTCGGCTGCGCCGCATGTGCGGTGGCGGCAGCCAGAAGCGGCAAGAGAACGGCCGCGCCTGCAAGGAACTTCTTCATCACCCTCGTCATCTCCCCGTCGGAATTTGCTTGGCGATTTTCTATGGAAAACCACAAGCGCTCCGCCCTCCGTTGGCGACGAGGGGCGGGCGACTAGCACAATCTCAAACCACAATCTTTATCAGACCGCAAGGAATGGTTTGAAGGACGGCAAGGAATGCCGGGAAAGCGGCTGCGGCATTTTTGCGCGCCCCTTGCCTACCTCTGCCTACGCCTTGATTTCGCTCAACTTGTAGCGAAATTTCCGGTTTAGCGCGCCTGCCGATGCGTAAGGTCGCCCCTCATGGCCGGCCCATGCTAGATTTGCGTGATTCGTCACGCCAGCTTTCGAGAGGATGAGTTCGATGACGCTTCGCTGGATTGCACCAGTGGCTGCCCGGGGAGCCGCCCGCATCGCGGGTCGCGCGACAGCTTTCGCCGGTGCGCTCGCCGTGTCCGGGCTCGTTCTTTCGGGAATCGTCGGGGCAGGTTCCGCCGTTGCCCAGCAGGGCACGGTGCGCTCGACGCACGGATCTTGGTCCGTCGTCTGCGACACGCCGGGCGGCGCCACCGCCGAGCAATGCGCGCTGATGCAGAACGTCGTCGCCGAGGACCGGCCCGAGGTCGGGCTTTCGGTCGTCGTGCTGCGCACTGCCGACAACCGTGCCGAGATCCTGCGCGTGCTCGCCCCGCTCGGCGTGCTGCTGCCCAACGGGCTCGGCCTCAACGTCGACGGCAAGGACATCGGCCGCGCCTATTTCGTCCGCTGCTTCCAGGATGGCTGCTATGCCGAGGTGATCCTGGAGAAGCCGCTGATCGACACGCTGAAGAGCGGCCAGGCCGCGACGTTCATCGTCTTCCAGACCCCCGAGGAAGGCATCGGCATTCCGGTGGATCTCGCCGGTTTCTCGGCCGGCTTCGACGCCCTGCCCTGATCGTTTCGCCGCAGCCGGTCAAAAAAGCCCGTCGATGAGATGAAACCCGCGCCGCGGCCGACTATATGACAGTCGGCCCGCTGCCGCAGGCGGCGGGCAGGCAGATGCGCAGGGAGCATGGCGTGGCGGCAGGACTTCTCGAACAATTCGACATTGCCCCCGACGCGGTCCGCCGGATCGTCGCCGAGGCGACCGACGGCGCCGACGACGGCGAACTTTACGTGGAGCATCGCGAGGGCGAGGCGCTGGTCTTCGACGATGGCCGGCTGAAGACCGCCAGTTTCGACACCGGGCGCGGCTTCGGCCTGCGCGCGGTCGCCGGCGAGGCGGCGGGCTATGCCCATTCGGGCGAGTTGTCGGAAGCGGCGCTGCGGCGGGCGGCAACCGCCGTCGCCGCTGTCGGCGAGGGCCATTCCGGCACCGCCGCCGACGCGCCCGTTGGCACCAACCGCAAGCTCTATGGCGAGGAGAACCCGATCGCCGAGCCCGGCTTCGACGCCAAGGCCAGGCTGCTGCAGGAGATCGACGGCTGGCTGCGCGATCTGGACCCCAGGATACGCCAGGTCACCGCCTCGCTTGCCTCGTCGTGGCAGCAGGTCGAGATATTGCGTCCCGACGGCCGGGTGGCAAGCGACGTCCGGCCGCTGGTCCGCCTCAACGTCGCGGTCGTCGTCGGCGAGGGCGACAGGCAGGAGACCGGCTCCTACGGCATGGGCGGGCGCAAGGGCTTCGGCGAGTTCGTGGCCGAGGGAGCATGGCAGCATGCGGCGCGCGAGGCATTGCGCCAGGCGCTGGTCAATCTCGACGCCGGCCCTGCCCCGGCCGGCACCTTCGATATCGTGCTCTCCGCCGGCTGGCCCGGCGTGATGCTGCACGAAGCGGTCGGCCACGGGCTCGAAGGCGACTTCAACCGCAAGAAGACGTCGGCCTTTTCCGGGCTGATGGGGCAACAGGTGGCAGCCAGGGGCGTGACCGTGGTCGATGACGGCACCCTGCCCGAGCGGCGTGGTTCGCTGACCATCGACGACGAGGGCACCGCGACCAACCGCACGGTTCTGATCGAGGACGGCCGGCTCGTCGGCTACATGCAGGACCGGCAGAACGCCCGATTGATGGGCATGGCGCCCACCGGCAACGGACGGCGCGAATCCTACGCCCACCGGCCGATGCCGCGCATGACCAACACCTATATGTTGAACGGGACCCATACGCCGGAAGAGATCATCGCCTCGGTGAAGAACGGCATCTATGCCGTCTCCTTCGGCGGCGGGCAGGTCGACATCACCAGCGGCAAGTTCGTGTTCGGCTGCACCGAGGCCTACATGATCGAGAACGGCAAGGTGACGCGGCCGATCAAGGGCGCGATGCTGATCGGAAACGGACCGGATGCGATGCACCGCGTCTCGATGGTCGGCAACGACATGAAGCTCGACAACGGCGTCGGCATGTGCGGGAAAGCCGGGCAGCAGGTGCCGGTCGGCGTCGGCCAGCCGCATCTGCGCATGGATCGCATGACCGTCGGCGGCACACAATCATGATACATAAAGTGCATTTATGTATCATTTTGTTTTTGACTTGATACCTGGGTACACTAGGAATGCAAATCCGATAACAAACGTACCATTAGGTATCATTCAGTGGATTTCACCCTCTTCAACGACAGCTCGCCTGGCTTGCTCGTGCCGACGATCCAGGGTTCCAAGGCATTCATACCCCATCCGCTCCCTCCACTTGTCGATCTGTCCAGCATCTTCGCGCAATATGGGGAGGCGATGGCAGGGATCGGTGCGCTCAACGCCAAGATAGCCCAGCTGCGCAATCCACACCTGATCATTAGACCCCTACAGCGTCGGGAAGCCTTGCTGTCGTCGGCCATGGAGGGAACCTACACGACGAGCGATGAGCTTACGCTGCTGGAAGCCGGCGCGGAAGAAGGCGCGCGTGCTGACACGAGAGAGGTGCTGAACTACACATCGGCGCTGTCGCACGCGATGATGTTGATGGAAACCCTGCCGATCTGCCATCGGCTCATCAAAGAAACGCATGGCAAACTCTTGTCGGGGTTGCCGCACGGCCGCAGCGGAAACAAGCGCCCGGGAGAATATAAGTCTGACCAAAACTGGATCGGCGGCCAGGCGCCGCAAACCGCTCGCTTTCTTCCTCCCCCACCCTTGGAGAGCGCTGCGGCAATGGACGCGCTGGAAGCGTTCATCAATCGTGGGAGCAATGAGAATATCCCTCCGCTCCTGGAAGCTGCCCTCGTCCACTATCAGTTCGAGACAATCCATCCCTTCGCCGATGGCAACGGCCCCGTCGGACGTATACTCATCCCTTTGATCCTGCTCTCTCGCAAGCTCATCACGACGCCGGCCTTCTACCCCAGCGCCAGCCTCGAAGCACGAAAGGATGAGTATATTGATCGGATGTTCAATGTTTCAGCCAGAGGCGAGTGGTCGCAATGGCTGGGATTCTTCCTGTCGATCTGCCGCGATACATGCTCAAGCTCGATTGAACTCATAGACAGGCTGCTCGATCTCCAATCGAATTATCGTGAGTTGGCAATGGCGAATTTCAGGTCAAACAATATCATCATCCTGATCGACCAGCTTTTCTCCACTCCGGTGGTAACTACGCCGATGGTGCGCTCGATCCTCGGCGTCACCCACCGGGCAGCGAGAATGACAATTGCCAACCTTGAGGAAATCGGCGTTCTTCAGAAGGTGGAAGGCCCGTCGATGCCCGAATATTTTTCAGCGCGCGCGATCCTAAGAGCTGGCGAATGAAACCTTCCTCCATCGTCATCCTGACCGGCGCGGGCATCTCGGTCGAATCGGGCATCGCCTCGTTTCGCGACCGCGACGGTATCTGGGCCAGGACCGACTGGCGCGACTATGCCACGCCCGACGCCTTCGCGCGCAATCCCTCACGGGTGCACGATTTCTACAACCGCCGACGCGAGAGCGTCGTGGAAGCGAAGCCGAATGCCGCGCATCATGCGCTGGCCCGACTGGAAAAGGCGTTCGACGGCGAATTCACCCTCATCACCCAGAACATCGACCACCTGCACGAGATGGCCGGCTCGCAAAAGCTGATCCACATGCATGGCGATCTGTTCTCGGCGCTGTGCGAAGCCTGCCACCAGCGTTCGCGCTGGCATGGCGACATGACGACCTCGTCGCAATGTCCGTCCTGCTCGACCATCGGCCAGTTGAGACCGGACGTGGTGTGGTTCGGCGAGATGCCCTATCACATGGACCGCATCTACCGCGCGCTGGGCGAGGCCGAGTTGTTCGTCTCGATCGGCACGTCGGGCCATGTCTATCCGGCCGCCGATTTCGTCGAGGAAGCAAAGCATGCCGGCGCACGCACGATAGAGCTGAACCTCGAGCCCTCGGAAACCGCTTCGTCCTTCGACGAGTTTGTGCAGGGGCGCGCGAGCGAGACCGTGCCCGCCTTCGTCGAGGGGTTGCTGGCGTCAGCCTGAAACCGCGAAGCGGCTTTCGGTCCGGAACTGTTTGAAAAAACGGACTGCGCCGTTTCTGCTGAAAGACTGAGCCGGGACGGATTCAGCGCCGCTTCTTCGGTTTTTCCAGCAGCGCCACCGCCTCGAGATGCGGCGACCATAGGAACTGGTCGACCGGCACCACCCGCCTGAGCTGATAGCCGCCGGCAATGAGGATTTCCAGATCGCGCGCCAGCGTCAGCGGGTTGCACGACACCGCCGCCACCAGCCGCACCTGCGAGCGGGCGAGTTGCGCGGCCTGCGCTTCGGCCCCGGCCCGCGGCGGATCGAACACCACCCCGTCGAACGCCGCATCGAGTTCCTTGAAGGTCACCGGCCGCACGTAAAGGTCGCGCTTTTCCACCGTGACCTTCTTCAGTCCGCCGGCGAAACGGAAAGCGCGGTCGAGCGCGGCGAGCGCCGGCGCATCGCCCTCGACCGCATGGACCTCGCTGGCGCGCGCCAATCTCAGCGCGAAGGTGCCGATGCCGGCGAACAGGTCGGCCACGCGCTTCGCCTTGACGAGATGTTCGGCAACCAGGCCGGCCATCGCTTCTTCGGCGCCCTCGACCGCCTGAAGGAACGCGCCGGGCGGCGGCGCGACGGTGACGCCGCCGACCAGGATCGCCGGCTTCTTCGGCTCGATGACGATCTCGCCGTCGATCGTCAGGCGCGCGATGTCGTTGGCAATGCAGAATTCGATTGCCGCCTGCCTCGGCTTGCCTTCCAGTCGGCCGCTGCCCTGAACGGCGATGTCGAGACCGGAGCCGGTCTGCGTGACGGCAAGGCGGAAGGCATCGTTGGTCCGCGCGATGAGCCGGACGAGACGGCGCAGCAACGGCAGCGCCGCAACCAGCTGCGGCAGCAGAACCGGGCATTGCCCGATATCGACGATGCGATGCGACAGCGCTGCGTTGAAACCGAGAAGCACGCCGCCATCGGTGCGCCGGGCCGTCAGCGCGGCACGGCGGCGCGTATGCGACGGGAACGAGACCAGCGGATCGACCTCGATGCCGATGCCCTTCGCCCGCAGCGCCTCGACCAGAAGACCGCGCTTCCAGTCGCGGTAGGCATTTTCTTCGAGATGCTGCATGGCGCAGCCGCCGCAATCGGTGAAATGACGGCAGGCCGGCTCGATACGCTGCGGCGAAGCTTCGAGGATCGAGATCAGATCGGCCTTCTTTGGCCCACGCGCGACATTGACCTTCTCGCCCGGCAGCGCGAACGGCACGAAAACCGGCCCTTCCGGCGTCTCGGCGACGCCGTCGCCCTGCGCGCCGAGCCGCGCAATGGTCAGGATCGCGCTCATCTATTCTTGATGCCTCCCAGCAGGAATTCGCGGTTACCGTCGCCGCCCTCGATCGGCGACGGCGCAATGCCGAGGCTGCGCCAGCCGGGCTGTGCATCGAGCCAGGCGGCAAGATCGGCAGCGACCCTTTCGCCATCGGCGGGATCGCGCAGCAGGCCGCCCTTGCCGATGGCGGCGCGGCCGGCCTCGAATTGCGGCTTGACCAGAAGCACGCAGGCGGCCCCCGGCGCGGCAAGGCCGAGTGCCGGCGGCAGCGCCAGCTTCAACGAGATGAAGCTGACATCGGAAGCGACGAAATCCGGCGCCCGCCCGTCAAGATGCGCGGCGGTCAGGTCGCGGGCGTTGACCTTTTCCAGCGAGGTGACGCGCGGGTCAGCGGCAAGGCCGGGATCGAGCTGGCCATGGCCGACATCCAGCGCCACGACACGGGCCGCGCCACGCTCCAGCAGCACCTGCGTGAAGCCACCGGTCGACGCGCCGACATCGAGCGCCATCCGGCCGGCAGGGTCGAGCCCGAAGGCGTCGAGCCCCGCGAGCAGCTTCAGCGCAGCGCGCGAAACGTAAGCCTGCACCGGATCGTCGATGTCGAGCATGACACCCTGACCGGTCGGCTGGCCGGGCTTGGTCACCGAGCGGCCATCGACGCGCACCGCGCCGCGCATAATCGCATCGCGGGCGCGAGAGCGGGTCGGGAACAGCCCGCGCCGGACGAGAAGCTCGTCGAGGCGCAGCCTTTGCGTGGGTGAAGCCTGCGGATCCATCGCCTCTCAGTGCGGCATGCGCGCGCTCAAGGCAAGCGCTACGGCTCGGGCAATCCCTACAATTCCGGCGAGGCTTTCGATCTTCGCTCGACCGCGATGGCGAGACCGTCGCGCCATTCGCCAGGGGCGGGCGCGGAACGAACCGATGGTGCCTTCGACCCGCCGGCGCGGTGCGACACGCGCGGCACTGACGGCTCGGGCCTGACCAGCACCGGCCGCTCGTCCACGGCGAAGCCGTTACGCAGCGCGCCCATCCGGGCCGCGACGATGCCGGCGGCGGCCTCGTCGAGCTTGCGGTCGTATCGTTCATCGGCCACGGCGCTGCCGCCCGCCAGCATCGCGGCGGTCAACATCACCAGAGCGTGGATGCGCATGCCCCTGCTCCATCTCCCTGCATGACAGGAGATAGCAAAACCGGACTAAGGAAGCCCCAAGCGAGATGGTTAGGATAAGGTTAGAAGATCAGGCCGATGCGACCGAGACCGAACGCCCGAGCGCGGCAAAGACGGCACGGACGACACCGGCGCGGTCGAGGCCGGCATCGGCATACATCTTCTCCTGCCTGCCATGGTCGGTGAACGCATCGGGCAACACCAGCGGCCGCACCTTCAGCCCGCTTTCCAGCAGCCCCTCATGGGCGAGGAAATGCAGGACATGGGCGCCGAAGCCGCCGACCGAACCTTCCTCGACCGTCACCAGCACCTCGTGATTGCGGGCGAGACGGCGCACGAGGTCGGCATCGAGCGGCTTGGCGAAGCGGGCATCGGCCACGGTGGTTGACAGGCCGGCAGCCTCGAGCTCGTCCGCCGCCGCAAGGCAATCGGCAAGACGGGTGCCGAGCGACAAAAGCGCCACCTTGGTTCCTTCCCTGACGACGCGGCCCCTGCCGATGGCGAGCGGCTGGCCGCGCTCCGGCATCTCGACACCGACACCGTTGCCGCGCGGATAGCGGAAGGCGATGGGGCCATCGTCATAGTCGGCGGCAGTGCGCACCATGTGGCGAAGTTCCGCCTCGTCGGCGGCCGCCATGACGACGAAATCCGGCAGCGCGGCGAGATAGGCGATGTCGAAGGCGCCGCAATGGGTGGCGCCGTCGGCCCCGACATAGCCGGCGCGGTCGATGGGAAAGCGGACGGGCAGCTTCTGGATGGCCACGTCATGGACGACCTGGTCGTAGGCGCGCTGCAGGAAGGTCGAATAGATCGCCGCGAACGGCTTCATGCCTTCGGCCGCCAGTCCGGCCGCGAAGGTGACGGCGTGCTGCTCGGCGATGCCGACATCGAAGGTGCGCTTCGGAAACGCCTCGCCGAACAGGTCGAGGCCGGTGCCGGACGGCATGGCGGCGGTGACGGCGACGATGCGGTCGTCTTGCCCCGCTTCCGCGATCAGGCTCTCGGCGAAGACCCGCGTGTAGCTCGGCGCATTGGCCGGAGCCTTGGCCTGCGCGCCGCTGACGACGTCGAAGCGGTTGACGCCGTGATATTTGTCGGCTGCCGCCTCGGCGGGGGCATAGCCCTTGCCCTTCAGGGTGACGACATGGATCAGCACCGGGCCGTCGCCATTGTCGCGGACGTTGCGCAGGAGTGGCACCAGATGTTCGAGGCTGTGGCCGTCGATGGGACCGATGTGGAAGAAGCCAAGTTCCTCGAACATCGTGCCGCCGGTGACGTAGCCGCGCGCATGCTCGACCGCGCGGGTGACGGCGCGGTCGACCCGCCGGCCGAGATAGGAGGTCAGCTTCTTGCCGAGATCGCGGATTTCCTGATAGGCGCGGCCGGTGCCGAGGCGGGCGAGATAGTGGCTCAATGCCCCGGTCGGCGGCGCGATCGACATGTCGTTGTCGTTGAGGATGACGATCAGCCGGGCGTCGAGCGCGCCGGCATTGTTCAGCGCCTCGAAGGCCATGCCTGCCGACATCGCGCCGTCGCCGATCACGGCGATGACGTTGTTGCGGCCACCCTTGAGGTCGCGCGCGACGGCCATGCCCAGCCCGGCCGAAATCGAGGTCGAGGAATGGCCGGTGCCGAAGGCGTCGTACTCGCTCTCGCCGCGCTTGGTGAAACCGGAAAGCCCGCCCTCCTGCCGCAAGGTGCGGATGCGGTCGCGGCGGCCGGTCAGGATCTTGTGCGGATAGGCCTGATGCCCGACATCCCAGATCACCCGGTCGGCCGGCGTGTCGAAGACGTAATGCAGCGCGACCGTCAGCTCGACCACGCCAAGTCCGGCGCCGAGGTGGCCGCCGGTCTGCGAGACGGCATCGATCATCTCGGCACGCAGTTCGGCGGCAAGCTGCGGCAGGTCGCTTTCGGCCATGCCGCGCAGATCGGCCGGGATGCGCACCTTGTCGAGGAGCGGCGTGTGCGGACGTGGGTTCAAGGCCTTACCGCCTGTTCCTGATCGTTGCGCTTCGGTGCTCGGGATTAAGCCGTCAGGCCGCAAAAGTAAATGCGATCAGGCGGTTCGAGGCCCGGTTCAGCCTGCCGGCAGCGGCACGAACTCCTCCTCGTCGCCGGGAACGATGTCGAAGCGGCCGGTGCGCCATTCTTCCTTGGCCTGCTCGATGCGCTCCTTCGACGAGGAGACGAAATTCCACCAGATGTAACGCTTCGAGCCGAGCGAATCGCCGCCGAACAGCATCAGGTGCGCGCCACGTTCGGAGGAGACGATGATTTCCGCGCCCGGCTTGAAGGCGATCAGCCGGTCGGAGGGAAAACGGTCGCCGGCGATCTCGACATCGCCCTCGAGCACATAGATCGCGCGTTCCTCGGCCTCGGCCGGGATTTGCAGGCGTGCGCCGGGCGTAATGGTCAGGTCGGCATAGAGCGTCCGCGACGCGGTGGCGACCGGCGAAGTCCAGCCGTGAAACGAACCGATGATGACCCGGCCGGTTATGCCCTCGGCGTCGATCGCCGGCAGCGCGGCGCGCGCCGTGTTGTCGAATGTCGGCGCGATCTCCTCCTTGCCATCGGGCAGCGCCAGCCAGGTCTGGAGGCCGGAGATCGACAACGGCCCGCCGCGCAGTTCCTCGGGCGAGCGCTCGGAATGGACGATGCCGCGCCCGGCGGTCATCAGGTTGACGTCGCCCGGCTCGATCACCATCTCGGTGCCGAGCGAATCGCGGTGCCTGATCTTGCCGTCGAACAGATAGGTGACGGTCGAAAGCCCGATATGCGGGTGCGGGCGCACGTCGAGCGCCTGGCCGCCGCGCAGGATCGCCGGCCCCATGCGGTCGAAGAAGATGAACGGCCCGACCAGCCGGCGCCTGGCCGTGGGAAGCGCGCGGCGAACGGAAAACCCGTCAATGTCGCGGGCATTGGGGATGATCAGGGTCTCGATGGCGTCGCAGGCGAAGGCGTCGCCAGGCTGCGGGTCGTTGCCGGGAAAGAAGCTCATGAGCGCACCTCCGTGACGGATCGAATTCCGCCATGACCGAGACTATCGCGCTTCGTGCCGCCATGCACCTTCGCCACGGAGCACGCAGCGTTCACCCGTCACGGCGAAAGAGAACCGCTCAATCAGGATCGAGCGACTCTGTGCCGACAGGCTTGCCGTCGCGCGAGAGCCGAATCTTCTCGACCTTGTCCTCGGCCGCCTTCAGCAGCTTGCCGCAATGTTCCTTCAGCGCCTCGCCGCGCTCATAGATGCGGATCGACTGCTCGAGCGGCACGTCGCCGCGCTCGAGATCGTCGACGATCCGCTCAAGCGCCTCCAGCGCCTGCTCGAAGCTCATCGCCTTGATGTCGTCGTTCAGTGTTTCGGGGGCCATTTCCATTATCCATTCATCAGGCGGCGGACATGGGCGGCGACCGAAAACGCCAGCCCGTGCAGGTCGTAGCCGCCTTCGAGCAGGCTGACCAGCCGGTTCGCCGACCAGCGGCCGGCTCTGTCCATCAGCTTGCCGGTCGCCCAGTCGAAATCGTCTTCCGTCAGGTTGAGTTCGGCCAGCGGGTCGCGATGATGTGCATCGAACCCGGCCGAAATGATGATGAGGTCGGGGCTGAACGCATCGAGCGCGGTCAGGACGCGCGTCTCGAACGCCTCGCGGAACTGGGCGCCGCCGTCATTGGCGGCAAGCGGCGCGTTGACGATATTGTTGGCGATTCCCGTCTCGTCCTTGGCGCCGGTGCCGGGATAAAGCGGCATCTGATGCGTCGAACAATAAAGGAGCGACGGATCGTCCCACAGGATGTCCTGGGTGCCGTTGCCGTGATGGACGTCCCAATCGACGATCGCGACCCGCTCCGCGCCGTGCTTTTTCTGGGCATGGCGAGCAGCGATGGCTGCATTGTTGAAGAAGCAGAACCCCATCGCCGTTGTCTTCTCGGCATGGTGGCCGGGCGGGCGCGAGGCGACGAACACGTTGTCGGCCGCCCCGGAGAAGACATCGTCGACGGCGGCGTTGGCCGCGCCGATCGCCGTCAGCGCCGCCTGCCAGCTCATCGGGCTCGCTGTGGTGTCGGCATCGACGCGCGCCAGTCCCTCATGCGGGATGCACTGGCGAACGCGCTCGCGGTGCTGTTCCGGGTGGGCATAGAGGATCGCCGCCTCGTCGCCTTGCGGCGCCTCGCGGCGGTCGAGATACTGGAACGCCTCGCCCTCCAGCATGCGCTCGATGGCGCGCAGCCGGTCGGGCCGCTCGGGATGGCCGGCCGGCGTCAGATGTTCGAGATAGATCGAATGCGAGTAAAGCCGCGTGGTCATTCTTCGGTATAGGCCGTTTCCGCCACGTTCGCCAAGCGCCTTGACGCAATCAGCCTTGCCCGACCGGCCGTCACGGCGTCTGCCCGGCGGGGCGGCCACCGAAGGCATCCGCGGCACGGTCCTTCAGCTCGCGGAAATGGCGCGAGGCGCCCGAAAGCTTGCGATCCCATTCGGGGTCCGGGGTCTGGCCCTCGATGGCGCGGAAATAGACCTGCATCAGCGCGGCGATGGCAAACGGCTCGAGCAGCGCCGCCTTGATCGCCCAGGCGAAGACGATGGCGAGCGCAAACGACCAGCCGGCGAGCGCACCGGGCATCAGGTAGAGCACGGCGGCCGCGGGCGCCAGCATGAACAGGAAGATCGCGAAGGTCAGCAGCCACATGAACACCGCGAGCCAGACCGCATTCTTGACCATGCGGCCGCCATTCTGGGCATAAAGCACGAGGCCGCGCCGCGCGCTTTCGAACGGCGCGTCCGAGCCGGTGCGAATGTTGTAGCCGAGAATGATCTCGTCGACATAGGTCAGCGAGATGCGGATGACCGAATTGGCGAAGCCGGCGATGGCCTGGAGGCCGGGGATGGGCAGGACGTTGGCGAAGCCGCCGATCAGGCCGGTGACGATGCGCAGCACGCCCTTGATCAGCTGGTCGACGACAAACAGCAGGCTCGCCTCCTTGAAGCGCGCCCTGACCACGCCGGTCGCATAGTCGATCTGCCCCTGCCCGCCCGGCACCTCGCGGCCCTCGACCAGATGGACGATGACAGCGATATGGCCGGCCTTGACGAGGTAGAGGATATATTCGCGCACCCAGTAGAGCACGGCCGAGACGAGAAGGAAGCCGACCACGCCGCCGCCGATGGCGAATGCGCCGGGGTCATCCGACAGATGGCCGAGGCCGTAGCCGATGCCGGCACCGGTTCCGGTCGCCAGCAGATAGGCCACCGTGATGGCGAAATAGACGACCAGCCGCAGCGCGATGAACGGCCAGGTCCTCGCCATGATGCCGAGCGTGCGGCCGATGTCGAAATCCCACATGGTGCATCCTCCGATTCGGACGCGCCACTATAGCGACGAAGCTGACCCGGCGTCAGATGATGTCGGTGGAAATGATCTCGATGCCGAAGCCTTCCAGCCCGACATAGTGCTTCTCGCGCGAGGCGATCAATTGGATCGACGAGATGCCGAGATCGCGCAGGATCTGTGCGCCGAGACCGATCTCGCGCCATTCGCTTTCGCGCCTCAGCGCTTCCTCATGCGCCTCGTCGCCCAGCGCCGGACGCTGACGTCCCGCGCCCTGCCCGACGCCCACAGAACCCTCGCGCAGATAGACAATGACGCCGCGCTGCTTGTCGGCCATGCGGCGCATGATGGTGTCGAGGCGACTGTCGGGACCGAACACGTCGGAGACCACGTCCTCCGGGTGGAGGCGCACCGGCACCTCGACGCCGTCACGAATGTCGCCGAAGACGACGACGAAATGGTGCATCGCGTCCCACGGCAGGCGATAGGTATAGGCCTTGGCCGGCCCCGCAGCCGTCTCGATGTCGGAGCAGGCGATGCGCTGGATCAGCGTTTCCTGCCGCTGGCGATAGGCGATGAGGTCAGCCACCGACACCTGCTTCAGCCCGTGAGTCTCGGCGAAGGACTGGACCTGCGGTCCGCGCATTACCGTACCGTCGTCATTGACGAGTTCGCAGATGACGCCGACCGGCGGCAGGCCGGCGAGCTTGCACAGGTCGACCGCCGCTTCCGTATGGCCGGAACGCATCAGCACCCCGCCCTCGCGCGCCACCAGCGGGAAGACGTGGCCGGGCCGGACGAAATCGGACGGCCCGACATTGCCGTT
This sequence comes from Aquamicrobium sp., assembly GCA_047637695.1. GTDB lineage: Bacteria > Pseudomonadota > Alphaproteobacteria > Rhizobiales > Rhizobiaceae > Aerobium. The sequence continues at coordinate 16,243 of JBLJBS010000029.1, forward strand.
GGCAAGGTTGCGCGCGGTCAGCGTCCGGTCCTCGGCCGAGATGCCGGTCGTCGTGCCGTGCTTGAAATCGACGCTGACGGTGAAGGCCGTCGAGTGCGGCGCGTCGTTGTCGGCCACCATCGGCGAAAGGTTGAGGCGCTTGGCTTCCTCGCGCGTCATCGGCGCGCAGACGATGCCGGAGGTGTGACGGACGATGAACGCCATCTTTTCCGGCGTGCAATGGACGGCGGCGACGATCAGGTCGCCCTCGTTCTCGCGCCCGTCATCGTCCATGACCACGACGATCTCGCCACGCTCGAAGGCGCGCAGCGCCTCGACAATCTTCTTCTGGTCGTATGCCACGCGAAAAGCCCCGCTTTGAATAGGTCGTCAGGCAATGCGGCCGGTCTGGCCGCGATGCCGCAGATAGTGATCGGCGATGGCGCAGGCAACCATGGCCTCGCCCACCGGAACGGCGCGGATGCCGACGCAGGGGTCGTGCCGGCCCTTGGTCCTGATGTCGACCTCGTTGCCGTCGCGGTCGATGGAGCGGCGCGGCGTCAGGATCGACGAGGTCGGCTTGACCGCGAAGCGCGCCACCACCGGCTGCCCGGTCGAGATGCCGCCTAGGATGCCGCCGGCATGATTGGACAGGAACAGCGGCTTGCCGTCATTGCCCATGCGCATCTCGTCGGCATTGTCCTCGCCGCGCATGCGCGCGGTTTCGAAGCCGTCGCCGATCTCGACGCCCTTGACGGCGTTGATCGACATCAGGTTCGAAGCGATGTCCTGGTCGAGCTTGCCATAGACCGGCGCGCCGAGGCCGGCCGGCACGCCTTCGGCGACGATCTCGACCAGCGCGCCGACGGACGATCCATCCTTGCGAACGCCATCGAGATAGTCCGAGAAGACCGGAACCGAGGCGGGATCGGGCGTGAAGAACGGGTTTTCGGCGCTGTCGACGAAGCCCCAGTTCCAGTTGGCGCGGTCGATCGACTTGTCGCCGACGCCGACGAGCGCGCCGCGCACGACGAGGCCGGGCACTATCTTTCTTGCCAAAGCGCCGGCAGCAACGCGGGCCGCCGTCTCGCGCGCCGAGGAGCGGCCGCCGCCGCGATGGTCGCGCAGGCCGTACTTCACCTCATAGGCATAGTCGGCGTGGCCGGGGCGATACTGGCGGGCGATCTCGCCGTAATCCTTCGAGCGCTGGTCGGTGTTCTCGATCAGCATCGAGACGGGCGTGCCCGTCGTCACCAGCGTGACGCCATCTTCCTCGGTGATGAAGCCGGACAGGACCTTGACCTCGTCGGGCTCGCGGCGCTGGGTGACGAAGCGCGACTGGCCGGGCCGTCGACGGTCGAGCTCGGCCTGAATGTCGGCAACCGTGAAGCGGATGCCGGGCGGGCAGCCGTCGACGACGCAGCCGAGGGCGGGCCCGTGGCTTTCGCCCCATGTGGTGACACGGAACAGGTGGCCGAAACTGTTATGGGACATGATCTGTGGCCTGCGGCATGCGTTTCGCCACGCTTCTATTGGCCTTTGGCGGGAGCGTCAAACGGCGCGGACAATTCATGCCTCGTTAAAGTTTTGACATACTGTTGCTGTTTCTGCTTTCGTGACGCCCGAACAATCAGGGTCCGCCGCGCCCTCAGCGTGGCCAATCATGGTGCCGCGCCGACGCGGCCAGTCACAAGGGAATGCTCATGCGTACCGCGACACGGATGATCAGCGCATTGATGATGGCTGCGAGCCTCGCCCTCTCGGCAGGCGCGGCAGCGGCTGCCGACGACGAAGGCAAGGTCAAGCGCGTCGACCCCGAAAAGCTGACGGTGACGCTCGACAACGGCAATACCTACAAGCTGTCCGGCGAATTCGACATCGAGTCGCTGCATGAAGGCGTCGAGGTCGTCCTCGCCTACGACAATGTCGGCGGCGAGAAGCTGGTCACCGACCTGGTCATCTACGAATAATTCGCTTCAGATCCATTCCAGACGGCTGCCGGCCAGCCGCAGGATGCGATCCTGCGGAATGGGCAGCATGACGGCTTCGTTCGGCTCCAGCGCGCCGGAGAGCATGAAGACGGCCCGCAGAACGCCGCCATGGGTGACGCAGACCGTGTCGCGCTCGATGCCTTCCAGCCACGGCCGTACCCGCGCCGCGAGACCGGCATAGCTTTCCGCGCCCTCTCCCGGCGGCACGAACGCCCATTTGTCGGTCTGGCGGCGGGCGAAGCAGCCGGGATCGACCGCTTCCAGTTCGGCGAAGGTGTGGCCCTGCCAGTCGCCGAAATTGACCTCGACGAGACAGGGATCGGTGCGGTAGCCGGAGGGGTCCAGCCCCATGGAAACCCGCAGCCGCTCCATCGTCTCGCGCGTCCGCCGCATCGGGCTGGCGACGAAATCGAACATGGCCGGGTCGGGAATCAGCCCGGCAAGCGAGCGGCCATTGGCGCTGGCCTGGGCGCGGCCCTTATCGTTGAGGTCGGTGTCGGCCTGCCCCTGAAGCCGCGCTTCGGCGTTCCAGTCCGTCTCGCCGTGGCGGACGAAATAGACCGTTGGCGCGATCATTCCGTGACGGTGGAGATATCGGGCGCGTCCACGGACTTCATGCCGACGACATGATAGCCGGCATCGACGTGGTGCACCTCGCCGGTGACGCCGCGCGACAGGTCGGAGAGCAGATAAAGACCAGCGCCGCCGACTTCCTCGATCGAAACCGTCTTCTTCAGCGGAGCGTTGTATTCGTTCCACTTCAGGATGTAGCGGAAATCGCCGATGCCCGATGCGGCCAGCGTCTTGATCGGGCCGGCGGAAATCGCGTTGACGCGAATACCCTTACCGCCGAGATCGACAGCGAGATAACGCACGCTGGCTTCCAGCGCCGCCTTGGCCAGGCCCATGACGTTGTAATGCGGCATCACCTTCTCGGCGCCGTAATAGGTCAGGGTCAGCAGCGAGGCATTGTCATTGAGCATCTGCTCGGCACGCTTGACGACAGCCGTGAACGAATAGACCGAAACGTCCATCGTGCGCAGGAAATTCTCGCGCGTGGTGTCGACATAGCGGCCATCGAGTTCATTCTTGTCGGAAAAGCCTATGGCGTGAACGATGAAGTCGAGCTTGCCCCACTTCTCTTCCAGCCCGGCGAACACGGCATCGACGCTTTCCATGTCGGTAACGTCGCAATCGCCGGCGACATGTGCGCCCAGTTCGGCGGCCAGCGGCTCCACACGCTTGCGAAAGGCGTCGCCCTGATAGGTCAGCGCCAGTTCCGCGCCCTGTTCCACGCAAGCCTTGGCGATGCCCCAGGCGATCGACCTGTTGTTGGCCACGCCCATGATGAGGCCGCGCTTGCCCGCGAGAAGACCGTTTGCTGCCGCCATAGGACGTAACTCCGCAATCATCCTTATCCGTCTGCCGTATCGCACAAGCGGTTTGCGGCATCAAGGCGGCATGGGATCAGTCGCCCGACGAACGGTCCTGACGCATCAGCGCCTCGAGCGCGGCATCCTTCTCTTCGGGCAGCATGATGCGGACATGGGCGTAAAGGTCGCCATGGCCGCCCGACTTCGCCGGCAGCCCCTTGCCTTTCAGCCTCAGCTTGCGGTCGGAGCTCGACCAGGCCGGAATGGCAACGGCCAGCCGCCCGGAAGGCGTCTCGACCGCGACCTTGGCTCCCAGCACGGCATCGGCGAGCGGGACCGGCACGTCGACATGAAGGTCGCGTCCCTCGACGCGATAAAGGGGATGGGGACGAAAGCGAACCTTGACCAGCGCGTCGCCCGGCTGGCCGCCATAGGGCGAGGGCTGGCCCTGCCCCTTCAGGCGAATCGTCTGGCCATCCTCGACGACGGCGGGAAGCTTGATGCCGACCTTGCGCCCGCCGGGAAACAGCGCCGTGACCTTGTCCGCACGCGCGGCTTCCTCGATGCTGACATCGAGGATGACGTTGATGTCGGCCCCGGCAGGCGCGGCAGATGATCCGCGCCCGCCACCCATACCCCCGCCAGGGCCACGGCGGGCGGACTGGCCGAACAACTCGCTGAAGATATCGCCGGGATCAAACCCACCGCCCGGGCCGGAACTGCGGAATTCGAAATGCGCTCCGCCCGGCCCGGCATTGCCGGCGCCGCGCCGGAACGCGGCGAAAGGATCGCCGCCGCCGGCCCCACCCTCGAAGCCGGCGAATCGCTGCTTGCCGGATGCGTCGATCTCGCCGCGGTCGAACTGGCCGCGCTTGTCGTCGTCGCCGACGATCTCGTAGGCCTGGTTGATCTCGGAGAAACGGTCCTGCGCCTTGGGGTCGTCCCGGTTCTGGTCCGGGTGGTATTTCTTCGCGAGCTTGCGGAACGCAGACTTGATGTCCTTTGCCGATGCGTTCTTCGCAACGCCCAAAACGTCATAGGGATCGCGCATCTGTGCTGCCTGCAGGAAAGAGTTCAGGGATGTCGCATCCTATATGCGTTGCCCTAGGAAGAAATTCCAGTATCGGGATGCTCAATCGACGCGGTCGAACGCGGTCATGGTCCAGATTCTCGCGATGCCGAGGCAGGTTTCGCCGCGATAGAGATGGACGCCGTCGAAACTCTCGCGCGAAGCGGTGAAGCGGCGGCACAGCCGGCTGCCGTCACGGCGCTCGCTGATCCGGCGCACCGCACCGCGCGAGCCGGTCGCGACGTTGGCCCAGCCGATGCCGTCGGCGCCGACCTCGTCGACGATCGCCGAGGACACCGCGTTGCGGATCGTGTCCTCGTCGGAGGCGGCCACCGGGTCGGTTGCCGGTCCGATCTGCCCCTGCGCGATCGAGCCGGTCACCGCCGAGCGGTCGGGAACGGCGCTTTCGAGCGAGAAGCCGGCGGTTCCACAGGCGGCGAGCGGCATGGCAGCCGCAAGGCTGAGCCACAACAAAACCCGTCTGCCCCATCCGGCAAAAGCTTGCGTCCGGCGCCCCAATCGGCATTCTCCCGTCGATCAAACGGCATGCAAGGGATCGAAGATGACGGATACAGGGTTAACGGATGGTGACTTCACCGAAAGCGGCGAACCCTATGCGCTGTTCGCGCGCTGGCTGGAGGACGCGCAGGCTTCGGAGCCGAACGACCCCAACGCCGTGGCGCTGGCCACCGTCGACGGCGACGGCATGCCCAATGTGCGCATGGTGCTGCTCAAGGATTTCGACGAACACGGCTTCGTCTTCTACACCAATTACGAGAGCGCCAAGGGCCGCGAGGTGCTGGGCGCGATGAAGGCGGCGATGTGCTTCCACTGGAAAAGCCTGCGCCGGCAGGTGCGGGTGCGCGGCCCGGTCGAGACGGTGAGCGCGGCCGAGGCCGACGCCTATTTCACTTCCCGCCCGCGCGGCAGCCGCATCGGCGCCTGGGCCTCGAAACAGTCGCGTCCGCTCGAAAGCCGCTTCGCGCTGGAAAAGGCGGTTGCCGAATACACCGCCCGCCATGCCATCGGCGAGATACCGCGCCCGCCCTACTGGTCGGGCTTCAGGATCAAGCCGGTCTCGATCGAGTTCTGGCACGACCGACCGTTTCGCCTGCACGACCGCGTGGTGTTCGCGAAGGACGCGGAGGGCTGGAAGAAGACCCGGCTTTACCCGTGAGGCGGTAATGAGCGGCATCAAAGCGAAGGCGCGGGCGATGAAGGATCACGGCCCGGTGTGACACATCTTCCCGCGCGGGGAGACGGCTGTAACAAGACGCTCGCAAAACTGTCATCGCGGTGTCGGGCAGGTGTCATCCGCCGCGCCTAGTCAGGTCTGGTCTTCATCAACCTCCTGGAAGGCCAGACACAATGATCCGCACTCTTCTCGCTTCCGCCGCGCTCGTCGCTCTCGCCGTCCCGGCGGGAGCCGAACAGCTCTTTCCCGCAAAGCTCGCCGGCCATGCCTATCTGCCGGCCTTCACCCTCATCGCTCCGCCGGCCGATGCGCCGCGCGACGCGTGGGTTTCCGGCAAGTTCACCGGCCCGCAGCGCAACGAAAAGCCGATGAGCGTGATGGGCGACGTCGGCCCCGCCTATGGCAGCCACAAGACCGGCATCTCGCTGCCCTTCCTCGGCCAGCCGGTGCAGGGCATGTCCGGTTTCGCCATGAACCGCGCCGACGATGGCAGCATCTTCACCCTGACCGACAACGGCTTCGGCTCCAAGCTCAACAGCCCGGACGCGCTGCTGTTCTTCCACCGGATGAAGCCCGATTTCGAGACCGGCGCGGTCGAGCGCGTCGAATCGGTGTTCCTGCGCGACCCCGACCACAAGGTGCCGTTCCGCATCGCCTATGAAGGCACGGAAGGCCGCTACCTGACCGGCGCGGACTTCGACCCCGAAAGCATCCAGTACCTCAACGGCGAGATCTGGATCGGCGACGAGTTCGGCCCCTACATCATCCGCGCCACCGCCGACGGCCGCGTGATCTCGGTTCACCAGACCATGCTGGACGGTAAGGCGCTGCGCGGCCCCGACACGCCGGGTATCGTCGTTCCGGCGGTCGCCGGCAAGGATTTCCAGGTCCAGAGGTCGGGCGGCTACGAGGGCATGGCGCTGCAGCCCGGCACCGACAAGCTCTGGGGCATGCTGGAAAAGCCGCTTCTCGGCGAGGACGGCAAGCCGGAAGGCTCGTTCTTGCACGTCATCACCTTCGACACCTCCAAGGGCGAATGGACCGGCGACAGCTACCGCTTCCGTCTTGCGGAAGGTGCCGCCGCGATCGGCGATTTCAACTTCATCGACGACACGCGGGCGCTGGTGATCGAGCGCGACAACGGCGAAGGCGACATCAGCCTCGAATGCAAGGGTGAGGACAAGTCGGCCTGCTATCCCGTGCCGTCCAAGGTGAAGAACATCGTTCTGGTCGACACCGCCAGCGTCGATGCCGACGGCTTCATCAAGCGCATCGGCACCATCAACCTGCTCGACATCGCCGACCCGGAAGGCAAGGCGCGGCTGGTGACCCAGGCCGACCGCGACCTTAACGGCAAGTTCACCTTCCCGTTCTTCACCATCGAGGACGTGATGCGCGTCGACGACACCCACATCATGGTCGCCAACGACAACAACCTGCCGTTCTCGGGCGGCCGCGAGATCGGCAAGGCCGCGAACAACGAGTTCATCCTGCTCGAGGTCGCCGACTTCCTCGCTGCCAAATAGGGGCCGCCAAATAAGGGCGGCCAAGTAGGGGCCGCGAAGCAAATACTGGAACCGACAATGCCGCGCCGCAGGTCAGCCTGCGGCGCGGCTTCTTTTTCAGCTCTTCTTGCGGTTCATGAAGGCGACGAAGGCATTGCGCGCCTCGTCGGAGGACAGGCGGGCGCGGAACTGCTCGCCCTCGGCCTTGATCCGCGCCACCAGTGCATCGCGATCACCGAGCATGAAGTCGCGGGCGATCTTCAGCGCCTGCGGCGGCTTCTGCGCGATCCTCTGCGCGGCAGCCAGCGCCGCCGCCTCGACTTCGCCTTCAGGCACGACGTCGTAGATCATGCCGGCAGCCCTGGCCCGCTCGGCCGAAAAGCCCTCGCCGAGCCCCAGCAGCGCGAAAGCCTGCTGGCGACCGAGCAGCGCCGGGCCGAGCAGGCTCGAACCCGCCTCCGGCACCAGTCCCAGATCGACGAAGGGAGTGCGGAACTCTGTGCGCGGGGTGGCGACAGTCAGATCGCAATGGAAGATGATCGTCGTGCCGATGCCGACGGCTATGCCGTCGACGCCGGAAACAATCGGCTTTTCCGCCTTGGCAAGCGCCATCAGGAAATCGGTGACCTCGGTGCCGTGCTCGCCGCCGGTCGCCACCGCCATGAAATCGGCAAGGTCGTTGCCCGAGGAAAACGATCCCGGAACGCCGAGGAGCAGGTGGACGCGCACCGCATCGTCCGCGTCGCCCTCGGTCAATGCCTTCGCCATCGCCGCATACATCGCCCGCGTGATGGCGTTCTTCTTGTCCGGCCGGTTCATGCGCACGATCTGCACCGCGCCGTCGCGGGAAATCTCGATATGCTCGCTCATGGCTTTTCCTCCCCGTTAGATCGTTTCACAGTTTCCCGGAAACGGTGAAACGATCTACCTCTTTGTTTTTATGCAATTCCGGAGGCAAAACCGCTTCGCACTTTTGCTGGAATTGCTCTAGCCTTGCTTCAAAGCGCCAGCGCCGCTGCCGCGGCGTCGAGGCTTTCCGCGCCTTCGGTCACGCGGTTGCGCAGCGCCGCCGATTCGTCGATCAGGTTCTCGGCGAAGAAACGGGCAAGCGAGAGGCGGGAACTGTCCTGCCCGGCCCCGTCATTTCCGGAAAGCGCGCCCCGGATAAGATATGCCCCGCCGGCAGCAAGCGAGAACAGCCTGAGATAGGGCGTCGCGCCGGCCAGCGCCTCCTCCGTCCTGCCGCCGCCGAGGGCGGCGAACAGATAATCGGTCGCGGCCTGAAGATCGTCGAGCGCGGCGGCAACCTTTTCCGCCGTGCGGCCGAACCCTTCGGCATTCGAGTTGCGCAGCGCCTCAACGTCGATGCGCAGTTCGGCAATGTAGGCGCGCACCGTGTCGCCGCCCGAAAGCGGCAGCTTGCGGGTGACGAGGTCGATGGCCTGGATGCCGTTGGTGCCCTCGTAGATCGGGGCGATGCGCGCATCGCGATAGAGCGCGGCCGCGCCCGTCTCCTCGATGAAGCCCATGCCGCCATGAATCTGGACGCCGATCGAGGCCACCTCGACGCCGATGTCGGTCGGGAACGCCTTGGCCAGCGGGGTCAGCAGCCCGGCGCGCTCGCCCCATTGCGCCGCGTCGTCTCCTCCCGAGCGGCTCATGTCGATGGCGTGGGCGCAGGCATAGGTGATGGCGCGTGCGGCCTGCGTCAGCGCCTTCATGGTCAGGAGGTTGCGCTTGACATCCGGGTGATGGACGATCGGCGCCATGCCCTCGCCCTTATAGTCCGCCGCCTTGCCCTGGCGGCGTTCCTGCGCGTAGGCGAGCGCCTTCTGGTAGGCGGCCTCGGCCACGGCCACGCCCTGCATGCCGACCGCGAGGCGGGCATTGTTCATCATCGTGAACATGCAGGCCAGGCCGCGATTCTCCTCGCCGATCAGCCAGCCGATCGCGCCGGGCTCCCTGCCCTTCACCGAGCCGTCGCCATAGATCATGGTGCAGGTCGGCGAGGCGTGGATGCCGAGCTTGTGCTCGATGGAAGCGCAGAAGGCGTCGTTGCGCGCGCCCAGCGAGCCATCCTCGTTGACGAGGAATTTCGGCACGAGGAACAGCGAGATGCCGCGCGTGCCGGCCGGCGCGTCGGGCAGGCGGGCGAGCACGAGATGGACGATGTTGTCGGTGAAATCGTGCTCGCCATAGGTGATGAAGATCTTCTGGCCGAAGATGCGGTAGCTGCCGTCACCGGCACGCTCGGCGCGGCTGCGCAGCGCGGCAAGGTCGGAGCCGGCCTGCGGCTCGGTCAGGTTCATGGTCCCCATCCACTCGCCGGTGACGAGCTTTTCGAGATAGGTCGCCTTCAGTTCTTCCGAGCCGTGCTTCTCGATCGCCTCGACCGCGCCCATGGTCAGCGTCGGTCCGAGCGCGAACGCCATCGAGCCGGAGTTCCACATTTCGAGCGCAGCGACCGACAGCATGGTCGGCAGGCCCTGCCCGCCATGGTCGACCGGGCCGGCCAGCGCATTCCAGCCGCCTTCGATCCAGCGATGATAAACGTCGCGCCAGCCGGGCGGCATGGTGACGTCGCCATCCTTCCACACCGCGCCGACCTCGTCGCCCACCTTGCGCAGCGGCGTCACCTCTTCCGTGGCGAAGCGGCCGGCCTCCTCGAGGATGGCGTCGACCAGGTCCTCGGAAAGATCGCCGAGCTGCCCCTTGTCCAGAGCGGCGGAAAGACCGGCGACATGTTTGAGCGTATGGGCGATCTCGGCAACGGGCGCGCGGTACATCGGGCTTTCTCCTCGCAAGCGGCATGAAGGGCTGTCACCCATTCCTGTACGGATCGGGCTGCCGTTCCGCAACATGGCTATTGTTTCTTGACGTTTACGTCAACGTCGACAGGGGTTGCCGTCGGAGAAATGATAGCGCTATGAGTGCTTGAAACGAGGATGTCGCCATGCTTGCGCGAACCGAGAAATATTGCTGCATCGAATGCGGCCTTCCCTACAGCTCGGAGAGGTTCGCGCTGTATGAGGGACGCGTCGAGAACGGCCCGGCCTACTGGTGCGACCGCGGGCTGCTGTGTTCGCCCGAATGCTCGCTGCAGCACTATCGGAAACGCAAGGCCGAAGGCACGCTGCCGACCGAGCAGGCGCCAAACCCGATGGACGCCGACCCCGTCTACAGGGGCTGAGCGGTCAATCTTTCATCTTCTCGCGTTCGATCGCGCGCCAGCCGATGTCGTGGCGGCAAAAACCGCCCGGCCAGTCGATACGGTCTATGGCGGCATAGGCGCGGGCTCTCGCCTGCGCCACACTTCCACCCGTCGCGGTGACGTTGAGCACCCGGCCGCCGGCGGCAACGAGCCGCCCCGAGACGTCGCGCGCGGTGCCGGCGTGAAAGATGACCACACCCTCGCCGGCGTCGTCGAGGCCGGAAATGACGCTGCCCTTTTGCGGCGTGCCGGGATACCCCGTTGCCGCCATCACCACCGTCAGCGCCGGCTCCGCGCGCCAGCGCGGCGAGAATTCCGCCAGCCGGCCCTCGGCGGCGGCGAGCAACAGCAGCAGCACGTCGTCTTCAAGCCTCAGCATCAGCACCTGGCATTCGGGATCACCGAAGCGGGCATTGTATTCGATCAGCTTCGGCCCGTCCTTCGTCAGCATCAGCCCGGCATAGAGCACGCCGGAGAACGGCATGCCCATCTCGGCCATGCCGCGCATGGTCGGCTCGATGATCTGGCTTGTCACCCGCGCCTCCAGCGCCGGCGTCAGCACCGGGGCGGGCGAATAGGCGCCCATGCCGCCGGTGTTGGGGCCGGTGTCGCCGTCACCGACGCGCTTGTGGTCCTGCGCTGTACCAAACCGCAGCGCGGTCTTGCCGTCGCACAGAAAAAAGAAGCTCGCCTCCTCGCCTTCGAGGAATTCCTCGACCACGACTTCCGCGCCGGCAGCGCCGAACGCGCCGTCGAAGCAGGCATCGATGGCTGAAAGCGCCTCGCCGAGTTCCATCGCGACGGTCACGCCTTTGCCGGCGGCCAGGCCGTCCGCCTTGACGACGATCGGCGCGCCGACCTTTTCCGCATAGGCGCGGGCGTCCGCGGCGTTGTCGAAGCGGCCATAGGCGGCGGTGGGAATGGCGTAGCGCGCGCACAGATCCTTGGTGAAGCCCTTGGAGCCTTCGAGCTGCGCCGCCTTGGCGGAAGGGCCGAAGACGCGGATGCCGGCGGCGGCAAGATCATCGGCCAGACCGGCGACCAGCGGCGCTTCCGGCCCGACGACGACGAGGCCGATAGCCTTCTCCTTCGCGAAGGCGACGATGGCGGCGTGATCGGTCGCGTCGAGCGCGACGCATTCGGCATGGTTCGCGATGCCGGGATTGCCCGGCGCGGCGTAAAGCGTGTCCAGCAGCGGCGAGGCCGACATCTTCCAGGCCAGCGCGTGCTCGCGCCCGCCCGAGCCGATCAGGAGTACGTTCATCGCGGCGATTCCCCTGCATGTGCGTTGGTCGCGCTTCCGGTAGGGCCATGCGGGCGAAGGGTCAAGAAGGCGCAGCGCCTCGCATGCGTTACTTGACGCCCGCGCCCGGCCCTGCCACTCAAAGCGCCATGGAAAACGTCCAGACCAAAGGCGCGCAGGGTCGCGTCGCAGACGCACCGTCAGGCCATTGGGTCTACCGGCTTCTGCCGCGTGGCTTGTGGCCCTATGCGCAACTCGCCCGCTGGGACCGGCCGATCGGCTGGTGGCTGCTGATGTGGCCGTGCTGGTGGTCGGCGGCGATGGCCGCTTCCGCCCGCGCCGTGCCGGGCGCGGCGCTGGCGGATGTCCTGCCGTCGCCGTGGCACCTTTTCCTGTTCACGGCCGGCGCGATCCTGATGCGCGGAGCGGGCTGCACCTATAACGACATCGTCGATCAGGACATCGACGACAAGGTGGCGCGCACCCGCTCGCGCCCGCTGCCTTCGGGCAAGGTCACGCGTCGGCAGGCCTGGGCCTTTCTTGCCCTGCAATGCCTCGGCGGATTGCTGGTTCTTGTTCAGTTCAACTGGTTCGCGGTCGCCGTCGGCGTCGCCTCGCTGCTCACGGTCGCGGTCTATCCGTTCATGAAGCGGTTTACCGACTGGCCGCAGCTTTTCCTTGGCCTCGCGTTTTCGTGGGGCGCGCTGATGGGCTGGGCCGCGCATTTCGGCGCGCTCGAACTGGCGCCGTTGCTGCTCTATTTCGGCTCGATCCTGTGGGTGATCGGCTACGACACGCTCTATGCCCATCAGGACAAGGAAGACGACGCGCTGGTCGGCGTGCGCTCGACCGCGCGGTTGTTCGGCGGCAGGACCAGACAGTGGCTGATCGGGCTTTACGGAGCGGCGCTGCTGTTCTTCTTCGTCGCCTTCGCCAACGCCGCCGTGCCGATGCCGGCGCTCGCCGGCCTGCTGGCGGCCGGCGCGCATATGTGGCGGCAGATCAGGGTCCTCGACATCGACGATCCCGACCAGTGCCTGAAGCTGTTCAAGTCGAACTCCACCGTCGGCTGGCTGATCTTCCTCGGCCTTGTCGGCGGCGGCGTGTGGGCCTCGATAAGCCCGAACTTCTGAGTTCCCCGCCTATTCGCGGGCAATGATCTCGTGGCCGTCGATGACGAGCCGCACGCCGAGGTCGCCGCCCAGATCGCCGACCCGGCGGCGGGCAAGGAAGCGCGGGCGGCGCTGCATCGAGACGCGCCCCTTGCGGCGCTCGACCGGCGGCCGCTTCTTGACCAGCCCGAGTGATTCCTCCAGCGTGCGGGCCTCGCCGTCAGCCTCGATCAGCAGCATCGGCAGCTTGTAGGCGTCCGACCAGGCGCGCCAGTCGGCGGCGACGTCGTCCAGATCGTGGGCGACGAGCAGCG
>JBLJBS010000030.1:0-3769 GCA_047637695.1 Aquamicrobium sp.
CGCGGCCGTTCGCCGAGATGACCGCGATCAGGTCGGAAAGCTGCTGCGACTGGAGCGCGAGAAGCTGGTTGCCGGCCTGCGTGGCTTGCAGCGCGCCGGTCGCGCCTTGGCTCTGGCCGACCAGCGCGGCCATCTCGGCGCGGTTGCTGTCGATATTGCCGACCGCTCCCGCCTGCACGCGCATGGCGTCCTGCAAGCCGCCGACCGTGTTCTCCCACCGGCTGCGCGCATCGGCGACAAGCTGGGCGTCGGTCGCCGAAAGCGAGACATTGCCGTATTGCTGCTGGAACGCTTGGTCGATCTGCCCGACCTCGAACGCGATGTTCTGCGCTTGGCCCAAAAGCTGCTGCGTGCGCTGGACGTTCTGCTGGAGCTGCTGGAGCGACGAATACGGCAGGCTCGCGAGATTGCGGGCCTGATTGATGAGCATCTGCGCCTCGTTCTGGAGGCTGGTGATCTGGTTGTTGATTTGTTCGAGCGTGCGCGCGGCCGTGAGCACGTTCTGCGCGTAGTTGCTCGGGTCATAGACGATGCGGCCGAAGCCAAAGAGCTGGGCATGGGCCGGGCTTGCCAGCATGGGCGAAAGTGCGACGGGCATGGCGAGCGCCAGCGCGAGGGCCGAGGCCCCGACGATCTTGGAATAGGTCATGGAAGAATCTCCTGTGTGGGGTGGGTATCGAGCCGGGCCGGCGCGGCGGATTCCGGCCGGTCGGCAAGATTGGTGAGGTTCGGGATCAGGTCGGCCGCCCACTCGACGCCGCGATGGCGCAGCCAGCCGGCGAGGAAACCCGCGCGGCCGTGCTCGGCGTGGATGCGCGCGATTTCGGTCTGGTCGGATTTGGAGGATGCGGCGCAGAGGGCGAGGCCGACTTCGGACAGGCCAAGCTCGAATAGCCGGTTGCCGCGCCGCGACTGGCAGTAATAGTCGCGCTTAGGCGTGGCCCGTGCGAGGATTTCGATCTGGCGGTCATTGAGGCCGAAGCGGCGATAGATGGCCGTGATCTGCGGCTCGATAGCCCGCTCGTTCGGCAGCAGGAGGCGCGTCGGGCAGCTCTCGATGATGGCGGGCGCAATGTTGCTGCCGTCGATGTCGGACAGGCTTTGCGTAGCGAAGATGACGCTGGCGTTTTTCTTGCGCAGCGTTTTCAGCCATTCGCGGAGCTGGCCGGCGAATCCCTCGTCGTCGAGCGCAAGCCAGCCTTCATCTATGATGAGCAGTGTGGGGCGGCCGTCGAGCCGGTCGCCGATGCGATGGAACAGGTAGGACAGGACGGCCGGAGCCGCCCCGGTCCCGACCAGCCCCTCGATCTCGAAGGCTTGCACATCGGCCGAGCCGAGATGTTCCACCTCGGCGTCGAGCAACCGGCCATAGGCACCGCCGACGCAAAACGGGCGTAGCGCCTGTTTCAGATCGTTGGATTGCAGCAGCACGGCAAGGCCGGTGATGGTGCGTTCCTCGACCGGGGCGGACGCGAACGAAGTCAATGCCGTCCAAAGGTGTTCCTTCACCTCTGGCGTGATCGCCAGTCCCTCGCGCATGAGGATGGCGGCAATCCAGTCCGCCGCCCAAGCGCGTTCATAGGTGTCGTGGATGCGGGCAAGCGGCTGGAGCGAAACGGACGCCTCGTCCCCTTCCGTGAGGCCACCGCCCAAATCGTGCCAGTCGCCGCCCATGGCGAGCGACGCGGCGCGGATCGAACCGCCGAAGTCGAAGGCGAAAACCTGCGATCCCGCATAGCGCCGGAACTGGAGCGCCATGAGGGCGAGCAACACGCTCTTGCCCGCGCCCGTGGGGCCGACGACAAGGGTGTGGCCTACGTCGCCGACATGGAGGGATAGCCGGAACGGGGTTGAGCCTTCGGTCTTTCCAAAGAGCAAAGGGGGTGCACCGAAATGCTCGTCCCGTTCCGGCCCCGCCCACACCGCCGAAAGCGGGATCATGTGGGCGAGATTCAATGTGCTGATGGGCGGCTGGCGGACATTCGCGTAGGCGTGTCCGGGCAGGCTGCCGAGCCATGCGTCAACCGCGTTGACGCTCTCGGGCATGGCGGTGAAGTCGCGGCCCTGAACGATCTTCTCGACCAGGCGCAGCTTCTCGTCGGCTATGCGCGGGTCGGCGTCCCATACGGTGACGGTGGCCGTGACGTAGGCCATGCCCGCCACGTCCGCGCCGAGTTCCTGAAGGGCCATGTCCGCGTCCAGCGCCTTGTTGGCGGCGTCGGTGTCCACAAGGGCGGACGCCTCGTTGGTCATCACCTCTTTCAGGATCGCGGCGACGGACTTGCGCTTGGCGAACCACTGACGGCGGATGCGGGCAAGCAGCCGGGTCGCGTCGGTCTTGTCGAGCAGGATCGCCCGCGTGCTCCACCGATAGGGGAACGGCAGCCGGTTCATTTCGTCCAGCAGGCCCGGTGTCGTCGCGGTCGGGAATCCCACGATGGTCAGGACGCGCAGATGCGCGTCGCCAAGGCGCGGCTCCAGCCCGCCGGTCAACGGCTGGTCGGCGAGCAGCACGTCAAGGTGCATCGGCACCTCGGGCACACGCACGCGATGCCGGTTGGTCGAGATTGTGGAATGGAGATAGGTCAGCGTCGCGCTGTCATCCATCCAATGGCACTCGGGCATAAAGCCGTCGAGCAAGGCCAGCACGCGGTCAGTGCGGTCGATGAAGCTGCGCAGGACTTCCCACGGGTCTACGCCCGTTTTCTCCCGGCCCTCGTAGAGCCATGCCTCCGTTCGGGCGGCCTCCTCGGCCGGGGGTAGCCAGAGGAAGGTCAGGAAGTAGCCGGACACGAAATGCGCGTCCGCTTCCTCGAAACCGGCCTTGCGCTCGGCATCTACCAGCGCCGACGCGGGATCGGGAAAGGTGCTGTCGGGATAGGTCGCGGCTTCGCTACGCTGCGCCTCGACGAAAATGCTCCAGCCCGATCCCAGACGGCGGACGGCATTGTTGATGCGGCCGGCGACGGCGACCAGTTCGGCGGCGACGGCGGAATCCAGATCGGGACCGCGAAACTTCGCCGTCCTCTGAAAGCTGCCGTCCTTGTTCAGGACGACGCCGGAGCCGACCAGCGCCGCCCATGGCAGATAGTCGGCGAGCCGGGTCGCGGTGCGGCGGTATTCTGCAAGGTTCATCATCGACGCGCCTCCCTCAAACCGCCAGAAAAGCCGGGATGCGGAGATGCCGCCGCCCGACCTCGACAAAGAGGGGATCGCGCTTCGCCGCCCATACAGCCGCGACATGGCCGATTGCCCAGATGGCGATGCCGACCAGCCAGAGCCGCAGGCCGAGGCCCACGGCCCCGGCCAGCGTTCCGTTCATGATGGCGATAGCGCGCGGTGCGCCGCCGAGCAGGATATGCTCGGTCAGCGCCCGGTGGACCGGGATTGAAAATCCCGGCACTGCGTCGAGTTGTTCAAAGCCGCCCGCCATCAGATGAGCGCCCCGCCGCCGAACGAGAAGAACGACAGGAAAAAGCTCGACGCCGCGAAGGCGATGGACAGGCCGAACACAATCTGGATCAGCTTGCGAAAGCCGCCGCCCGTATCGCCGAAGGCCAAAGTCAGGCCGGTCACGATGATAATGATGACGGCGATGATCTTGGCGACCGGCCCCTCGATGGACTGGAGGATGCTTTGGAGCGGTGCTTCCCACGGCATCGACGAACCGGACGCATGGGCGGCCGGTGCGAGCATGAAGCTGATGGCAACGGTGGATGCGGCGGTCGCCATGCGGCGAGTGCCGCGCGAAATCGTGCGGATCATGAAG
>JBLJBS010000031.1:0-2520 GCA_047637695.1 Aquamicrobium sp.
CGCAGACATAGATGACGGAACGCGCGAAGCGCTCGTCCTTCATGCCCGGCATGGCAATGAGGAACTGATCGTCGAGGAAGCCGCTGCGTGCGGCGCCTTTCTTTTTGCCCAGCAGGTCCATGAGACGAAAGCTAGCGCGTTTCCCGGCGGCGCGAAAGACGTCTTGAAGCGCGATTTGGCCTTGCCCTTGCATCGCATTTTCTCACGCAATTATGATGCCGGCACAGGGCGGGAGCGGTTGCGAAAGCGGTTGCGTGCGGCCACATTCCCACCATGTCGTTTTTCCGTGCCGTTCCCCTTACCAGCACCATGACCCGTACCCATGCCCTGGCCTGCGCACTGGCCTGCGCGCTTACCTTTCCCCTCGGCGCACAGGCGGCTTCGAGCGGCTGGCACCATGTCGAGGGCGGTGCGATCCGCATCGTCACCAGCGGCGAACCCGACGCCGGCGGCCATCTGCGCGGCGCGCTCGAAATCCGTCTCAAGCCCGGCTGGAAGACCTATTGGCTCGACCCCGGCGCATCCGGCGTGCCGCCAACGCTGGCGGCCAGCGCCGACAAGGGCGACACCGGCGACACCGGCGTGGCGATCGGCTTTCCGCCGCCCCGCCGCTTCGACGACGGCTATGCGCCATGGGTCGGCTACGACCATCCGGTCTCGCTGGCGCTGACCATCGCGCTGCCGCAACAGGCGCAGACGCCGGCGCGGCTGGAGGCGAGCGTGTTCCTCGGCGTCTGCGAGACGATCTGTATCCCGGTGCAGGCGACGCTTTCCCTCGACCCGCGCGACGGCACCCACGCCGCCGAGGATGTTTCCGTGGTCGAGGAGGCCTTCGCCGCCCTGCCCGCGCCGGCGCGCCCCGGTTTCTCGGCCTCGGTCGCGGAAGTCGGCGACGAAGGGATTATCGTCGACACCGCGTTGCCGGGTGGCGCGCGCCTTGTCGACCTGTTCGTGGCGGGGACCGAAACCCTTGCGCTGGGCACGCCGGAACGACAGCGAGGCGAGGGGGGCAACCGTTTCCGTGTGCCGGTGGCCTTGCGCAGCGGCAACGACGCCGAGCGCGTCTCCTATACGCTGGTCACCGATCTGGGCGCGGTGTCCGGCACCATGGAATTGCCGCCGCGCTGAAGCGATTGCCAGCCAGCCCGCGACCCGCTAACGGTTTCGGCTCGACCTCCCATGAACCCTTGCCCGATCAGAGGTGAAGCATGACCATCGAAGTTGGCCAGAAGCTGCCGGACGTTTCCTTCAAGACCAACACGCCGGACGGCCCCAAGGAGCTGTCCACCGCCGATATCTTCGCCGGCCGCAAGATCGTGCTGTTCGGCGTTCCGGGCGCGTTCACGCCCACCTGCAACAACAACCACCTGCCCGGCTATCTCGAGAATTACGACGCGATCCTCGCCCGGGGCGTCGACCAGATCGCCGTTGTCGCGGTCAACGACGTCTTCGTCATGGGCGCCTGGGCGCGCTCGACCAGCGCCGATGGCAAGATCCTTTTCCTAGCCGATGGCAGCGGCGATTTCGCCAAGGCCGCCGGCCTCGACATCGACCTGTCGAAGGCCGGACTCGGCCTGCGGGCGAAACGCTTCTCGGCCATCGTCGAGGACGGCACGGTGACGGCGCTCAACATCGAGGACGCGCCGGGCATGGTCGCCAATTCGGGCGCGGCGACGATCCTCGAGCAGCTTTGATCGCATGCGAACGGGGCGGTCCGGCTCGCCAAAGGGCCGGACCGTCCATGATCATTTCTTGAAAGGCGCCATGCCCAGCCGTGCCAGCTCGTCGGCGCGCTCGTTCTCCGTGTGGCCGGCATGGCCCTTGACCCAGTGCCACGTCACCTTGTGGCGCCGGTTGGCTTCATCGAGCGCCTGCCACAGTTCGGCGTTCTTGACCGGCTTTTTGTCGGCGGTTTTCCAGCCATTGCGCTTCCAGCCGTGAATCCAGCTGGATATGCCGTCCATGACATATTTGCTGTCGGTGTGGAGTTCGACCGCACACGGCTCCTTCAGCGCATTGAGCGCGGTGATCGCCGCCAGAAGCTCCATTCGGTTGTTGGTGGTTTCCGCTTCGCCGCCGGACAGTTCCCTGGTCTTGCCGTTGAAGCGCAGGATCGCACCCCAGCCGCCCGGACCCGGATTGCCGGAGCATGCTCCGTCGGTGAATATCTCGACCTGCTTCACGGACGGGCGAGGCCATATTCGGTGGCGGAAACGACACCGCGATGGAAGCGCAGCTTGCGGACATATTCCATCGGGTCGCGCTTCATCACCAGCGCGCCGTCCGGGCCATGCAGCCAATCGTAGAGCCGCGTCAGCATGAAGCGGAGCGCCGAGCCCCGCGCCAGGAGCGGCAGCGCGTCGATCTCGGCCGGTTCGAGCCTGCGGACACTCTGATAGCCGGCGAGAAGCGCGGTTCCCTTGGTCAGGTTGAAGGCATGATCGCGCTCGAAGCACCAGGCGTTGAGGCAGGTCGCCAGATCGTAGGCGAGGAAGTCGTTGCAGGCGAAATAGAAATCGA
>JBLJBS010000032.1:0-7422 GCA_047637695.1 Aquamicrobium sp.
GCGGCGAGCGCGGCGCAGAAGGCAGCGACAATGAACCGGGACGGGCGCCGGAAATTCGGGCTTTGCACGGTCAAGTCTACTCCTAACTGTTCTCGACATGCGGGGGAGCCCCCCCCGCATCGCGCCCACCAGCCACTATCGGCCAGCAGGGTTAACAGCGCCTTGCCGCCACAGGCCGAAGCCTGCTCCCGGTCCCGCTTAAATCAGTGCGCGGATGCGGGCAACCCCAGGCAGGGCAAATGCGTTCAACGATCATTGAAGGATGCAATATCCCGCTGCCGCGGAAGGCGGATTTAGGGTATCGAACGGGTGACACAAACGGGTGACATTGGGAGATGACGCAGATGCTGTTTCGTTATGTGGCGTTCGCATCGATGCTGATCGGCCTTCCGCAGCCTTCGATGGCCCAGGCAAGGCCCGATACGCGCACCATGAGCTGCACGCAGGTCCACGATCTCGTCGCGACGCGCGGAAGGGTGCTCATGACCACCGGCCGCCACACCTATGACCGCATCGTCGCGGGAACCCGTTTCTGCTCGTTTCCCGAAATCGCGCTGCCGCTGACGGTCGACACCCGCAACGGCGAACGCTGCCTGGTGCGGGTCTGCCGCACCAATCCCTACGAGGACTGATCCTTTTTGCCCGCGCGAGGCGGCCGGCAAAGGCAATTGCCTGCCGGGCCGCATTGGCCTATGCGTTGCGGCCTCGAAAGGGGCAGCCCACGTGTCCCGAAAGGTTTGCGATGCTATCTCCCGACATCAACGCCCAGCCCTCCGAAGAAACGGAGATCGTCGACCGCGCGATCACCTCACGCCGCTCGGTGCGGGCCTTCCTGCCGACTGCGGTTCCCGATGAGACGATCAAGGATATATTGCGTGTCGCCTCGCGCGCGCCGTCCGGCACCAACATGCAGCCGTGGAAGGTCTATGTCGTCACCGGCGATCGCAAGGCGGAGTTGTCGCGCGCGATCCTCGGCAGCGGCATCCGGCCAGAAAAGATCGAGTGGGACGAGTATCGCTATTATCCGGATCAGTTTTTCGAGCCTTATCTGACGCGCCGGCGCACCGTCGGCTTCGCGCTCTACAGCCTGCTCGGAATCGGCCGTCGCGATGTCGAGCGCATGCGCGAGCAGCACGACCGCAACTTCACCTTCTTCGATGCGCCGGTGGGCATGATCTTCACCATTGACCGACGGCTGAACGCCGGTTCGTGGATCGACCATGGCATGTTCCTCGAAAACGTGATGATCGCCGCGCGGGGCAGGGGATTGCATACCTGTCCGCAGGCCGCTTTCGCGCCTTATCACCGCCAGATCAGGCCGCTGCTTTCGATCCCCGACGAGGAAATCGTGGTGTGCGGAATGGCGCTTGGCCATGAGGATGTCACAAGGCCGGAAAACGGGCTGCGCAGCGAACGGGCGCCGGTCGAGGAATTCGTCACCTTTGTTCGCTGAGACGCCGTCCGTGCCAGCCTTGCCGCCGCCATTTTTCTTGCCTAGGGCAGGGACATCATGACGATGCCGTCTCGTTGCCTCACCCATTCGTTTCACCGCATTCATGCGGTGGCGGGCATTTCCGTCCGGCTGAAAAATGCTTTAACAATGATCTTCCCTGTCACAGCAATGCACAGAGGCGCATGAAGCTGCCGGTCCAATTTCTTTCGCGGCTTCTTATCGCTCTCGTTCTGCTCGGGGGCGCGCTCGCGCCTGCCGGCCTGGCGGCGCAGGAAAGCGGCGGCTCGGACGACCGCGGCATTTCGATCGGCCCGGTCCGGGCGCCGTCGCCGGAAGTCGTTGTCGAGCAGCGCGCAAGGATTTCCACGATCGCCGCCGAAGCGGACCGGCTCGAGACGCGCATGCGCGCCAATCTCGAGAATGACGGCATCCTCGTCGAGGTCAGAAACGCGCTCGATGCGCTGGCGCGCGATCTGATCGCGGCCGGCGTCGCCTTCCGGCCGCGCCTGACCGCCATCAACGAGCGGCTGGACGAGATCGGGCCGGCGCGCGGCGCGGACGAGCCGGCGGAGCCGCCGGCGCTGACCGAGGAGCGCCAAAGCCTGATCGCCGAGAAGGCCGAGATCAACGCGCTTCTCGGCGAAGCAGAGACGATGTCGCTGAGGACCAACCGGCTGATCGAGGAGATCGTCCAGATCAGGCGGGATCTTTTCGCCAACACGCTGTCGCGGCGCTACGACGTTTCCATGGCGGTCAGCCCGGAAGTGCTGAAGGATTTCGCCGCCGAGAGCTCCAGGCTCCACAACACGATTTCTTCCTGGCTGCGTTTCGTCTTCTCGTACAAGCTGCCGTCGCTGCTGCTCGCCACCTTCTTTGCCCTGCTCGCGGCCGGGGTCCTGCTCATCGGCGGGCGCCGGCTGTTCGGCGACATGTTGCTGGCCGACCCGAACAAGCAGGAGCCGTCCTATCTGAACCGGCTTTCCGTCGCGTTCTGGTCGACGGCGCTGCCTTCGGCGGCATTGTCCGTGTTCCTCGCGGCGACCTGGTTCTTCTACAGCTATTACGGTGTGCTGCGGCGCGACGTCGGCGAGATCATGGTGACTTTGTTCAACGTCATCGCCATCGTCTTTTTCGTCTATCGGCTGTCGAGCGCGGTGTTCTCGCCGCGCAAGCCCAACTGGCGGCTGGTGCCGGTCGAGACCGGCGCGGCGCGCGCCCTGTTCTGGCTGGTCTGCGCCACCGCACTCGTCACCGGTATCGATTTCGTCGCCAGCAAGATCAATCAGGTCATGGGTTCGCCGCTGTCGCTGACGGTGGCGAAAAGCTTCTTTGCCACCGTCATCGTCGGCGTTCTCGTCGTCGTCATCGCGCTGGTGCGGCCCTATATGGACGAAGCCGGCAGGCCCAGGCGGTGGCACCCGCTGTTCCGCACGCTGCTCCTCCTGCTCGGCGGCGGCATGATCCTGGCGGCGCTTCTGGGCTATATCGGCCTTGCCCGCTTCATCTCGCAGCAAATCGTCATCACCGGCGCGATCCTGGCGACGATGTATATCGGCTATCTTTCGGCCAGCGCGATTTCCGATGTCGGCGCCTTCGGCAAGACCAGATTCGGCCGGGCGCTCACCAAGCGCTTCAATTTCGACGAGACGACGGAAGACCAGCTCGGCCTTGCGCTGTCGATCTGCATCAACCTGTTCCTGCTCGCGGTCGGCATCCCGCTGATCCTGCTGCAATGGGGGTTCCAGTGGGGCGACATCCACTCCTGGGCCTATAATTTCGCCACCGAGGTCAGGATCGGCTCGATCTCGATCTCGCTGATCGGGATATTGAGCGGCATCCTCGTCTTCTTCCTCGGCTATTTCGGCACGCGCGGCTTCCAGCGCTGGCTCGACGGCAAGGTGATGGCGCGCGGGCGCGTCGATGCCGGCGTGCGCAACTCGATCAGCACCGCTGTCGGCTATGCCGGCATCGCGCTTGCGGCGTTGATCGGCATCTCGGCCGCCGGCATCGACCTTTCCAGCCTGGCGCTGGTCGCCGGCGCGCTGTCGCTGGGCATCGGCTTCGGCCTGCAGAACATCGTCAACAATTTCGTTTCAGGCCTGATCCTGCTGGCCGAGCGGCCGTTCAAGGTCGGCGACTGGATCGTCGCGGGCGGCGTCGAGGGCAATGTCCGCAAGATTTCCGTCCGTGCCACCGAGGTCGAGACATTCCGGCGCCAGACCGTGATCCTGCCGAATTCCGAACTGATCAATGCCGCGGTCGGGAACTGGACGCTGCGCAACAAGCTCGGGCGCGTCGATATCGCGGTCAATGTCGCGTTCGACAACAACCCTCGCCATGTCCATGCTATTCTTCAGGAAATCGTCAACGAGCAGACGGGAATCCTGAAGAACCCGGTGCCTTCGGTCGATTTTTCGGGCTTTGCCGAGAACACGCTGAATTTCGTCGTCCGCGCGGTGGTGCCGGACATCACCGGTACGCTCGCCATCACCAACGAACTGCGATTCCGCATCATCGAGCGCTTCAGGGAGGAGGGGATCACGCTTCCGTCCTCCTCGCGCACGGTCGAGATCAGGACGGTGAGCGAGGAACTGCCGCCACTGGTGCACGAGCAGCACGCGGCGGACGCAGCGACGAAGGATGAGCCCCGGCGCGGCGTGGAAGCCGCAGAGAAAAGCGAAGCGAAAAAGGCATCGCCCGCCGTCAAGACCTCGGCGCGGGAAAGCAAGGACGCGGAAGGGGCGTAAGGCAGCGGCGCTTCCGCAGGTGATGCGGGTTTGTGCGCTCTATCTTGCCGATTCGACCCGCCCGGCGCCCGGCAATTCCACCCGGCGGCAATATCCCCAGGCCGTTCAGTTGCCGTTCAGGTTGGAATGACTATAAAACGTCCGAAAAGGGGCGATGCTCCTTGCAACGGAGGCGGTGGAAGCACCGACGAGTACATGCACAAGTTTCTGATTGCCTCGGCTTTGACGGTTGCGGTCGCAGTGCCTGCCGCGGCATCGGCGGCAACGGTGACGAACCGCGACGACACTGCCCATGTGCTGATCGTCACCGAGGGCGGCGAGCAGGTCGAACTGCCGATCGGCGCCGGTGAAAGCATCGAGATCTGCCCCGCCGGCTGCTTCATCACCATGCCGAATGGCGACCGCGAGGTTCTTACCGGCACCGAGCGGCTCGAAATCGAGGCGAGCCGCGGCAAGATCTTCTGACGCTGAGTTTTCCGACGGGAAAAAGGCCGGGCCGTGACGCCCGGCCTTTTGCTTTGCCGCCGCCTTTCGCCTTGCGCGGCGATCATGGTCATAAGCCTCGGGGACGCATAGTTGCCGAAGCACCGGAGAACGGGATCATGACGACGGTCGCAAAAACGTGAAGGGAGAACGGCCGCTCGCGGCGGCCTTTTGCTTTCCATCGCGCGCGCCTGACGTATTCTTGGGGCCATGTCGCGCCGATGGCTTCATATGCCTGCGTTGCATGCGGGCTTCGTCATCGCCGCCAGCGGCGGATTTGCTGGTGCGGCCATTGCCGAGGCCGTCGATGTCGAACTGATCCTCGCTGTCGACGTATCGCTTTCCATGTCGCCGGAAGAACTTGCGATCCAGCGCGACGGCTATGCGGCAGCGCTCACCCATGAGCAGGTGATCCGCGCCATCGAAGGCGGGGTGCATGGCCGGATCGCGCTTTCCTATGTCGAATGGGCGGGGGACCGCGTTCAGCACGTCATCGTGCCATGGACGATCATCGCCAATCAGGACGACGCCCGCCGCGTTGCCCAAAGCCTGACGATCGCGCCTTCCCACAGCGCCCGGCGCACGTCCATCTCGGGCATGCTCGATTTCGCCGCCGACCTCTTCGCCGAAAGCGCTCACAGCGGCATGCGGCGCGTGATCGACGTTTCCGGTGACGGGCCGAACAATCAGGGCACGCCCGTCACCGAAGCGCGCGATGCGCTGGTCGCGCAGGGCATCACCATCAATGGCCTGCCCTTGATGACGACCGGCAGCGGCTTCTCCGGCCGTTACGATCTCGCCGATCTGGATGCCTACTATCGCGACTGCGTGATCGGCGGACCGGGCGCGTTCATGGTGCCGGTCAACGACTGGAGCCATTTTCCCGAGGCGGTCAGACGCAAGCTGGTTCTGGAACTTGCCGGCGGCCCGAAGGGCGGACGCAACCTTCCGGTGGTGCGGGCCGCGGTGGAAGCCGGCGGGGCGGACTGCATGATCGGCGAGAAAATGTGGCTAAACCGCTCATGGATGTGGGAGGGCGACAGGTAGCCGAGTGTCGATGCGACGCCCGGCGCTCCGTTCCTGCGGTGGGAATCTCGGGCTCTCACGCCGCCATCAGCGTCTTGCGCTCGCTGCGCTCCTGCTGCGGCGAACGGGCATAAAGCTCGCGATAGCATTTGGAGAAATGCGAGGCCGAGACGAAGCCGCAGGCGAACGCGACCCCCACCACCGGCATCGAAGAATGGAGGAGAAGGTGGCGGGCGCGGTCCAGCCTGATTTCCAGATAGTAGCGCGCCGGCGAGCGACCCATTTCCTGGCCGAACAGGCGCTCGATCTGGCGGCGTGACAAGCCGACGCGATCGGCGATCTCGACCAGCGACAACGGCGCGGAAAGGTTGCCCTCCATCAGTTCGATGATGGCAAGGACCCTGGAGTTCTGAACGCCGAGGCGGGCGCCCAGCGGCGGACGCTGGCGGTCGGTCGGGCTGCGCACCCGGTCGGTCAGCACCTGCTCGCAGACACGGTTGACAAGTGCGTCGCCGAAATCGTCGCGGATAAGCTTCAGCATCATGTCCAGCGCGGCGGTGCCGCCGGCGCAGGTATAGATGTCGCCGTCGACCTCGAAAAGATCGGCATGGACGTCGGCCGTGGGGAACGCCTCGGCGAAGCCGGGAAGGTTCTCCCAGTGGATGGCGCAGCGGCGGCCGGAAAGCAGCCCGGCCCGGGCCAGCACATAAGCTCCGGTGCACAGCCCTCCGATGGCGACGCCGCGATCGTGCGCCTCGCGCAGGAAATCGAAAACCTGCGCCTCGCGATAGGTCTCGATGTTCAGCCCGGAGCAGACGATGATCATCGACGGTTGATCGGGTCCTCCAAGGCGGCGGCGCTCCTCGTCCAGCGAGGTGGAGACGGCGCAGTCGATGCCGTTCGAGGCGCGCGCCGGCTTGCCGTCCATGCTGGCAAGCCGCCAGCGATAGCCTTCCTGGCCAAGCATGCGGTTGGCCGAGCGCAGCGGCTCGAGCGCCGTCGCAAAGGCGATCATGGTGAAATCCGGCACCATGAAGAAAACGACCGAACGCCTGGGAGGGGTGCCTTGCGTGAGGTTGCCCTGGGTCACTTGCTCCTCCTCCCCGGTCCGAAGCGGCCCGCCGACACCTGATGTCGCGATCGCAGAAGCGTCATCAGGAAAATGCTTCTCTGTCAACGGGATGGGAAGGCAGGCCCCGGATTGCAACGCACCCGGATGTGCAGCCTCAATTGCCGTGCTTTCGTCTCGCTCGCGGCCTGTCGATCGCATCCGACCAGCCAATGTCCTTCCGCACTTCAAGCGGCAGGCTGGCAAGATGCGCGCTGACCATCCTGCGGCGATGACGGGCGCGAAGGTCGCTAATGATCCGGCTCATGACGGTGATGATCGACATGGCTTTTCCTTTCTCTCGCCCGCCCGTTTTGAAGCTTACCGGCGCCGCCTGTCTCGCGGCGCTGCTTTGTGGCTTGACTATGCGGTGCACTGGATATTCAATCAAACGAAATCAAATGATGAAATCATTCAGAATTCTTGATTGGATGCAGCATGAACGCCCCTCTCAATCACCCGCTGCCGCTGCTCGAGCTCGACGTGCTGCGCACCTTCATCGCCATTGCCGAAACCGGTAGCTTCACGCTCGCGGCCAATGCCGTATTCCGCACCCCGTCGGCGGTGTCGATGCAGATCAAGAAGCTGGAGGAGACGCTGGGCGT
>JBLJBS010000033.1:0-19409 GCA_047637695.1 Aquamicrobium sp.
TGACCGGCAAGACCGGCACCTTCCACACCGAGCAGGCGCTGGCCTATCACGGCACGCAGATGGTCGGCGGCATCCACCCGGCCAAGGGCGGCGAGAAGTGGACCGGCCCGAAGGGCGAGAGCCTGCCGATCTTCGCTTCCGTGGCGGAAGGCCGTGAAAAGACCGGCGCGACCGCTTCGGTCGTCTACGTGCCGCCGGCAGGCGCGGCCGCCGCGATCATCGAGGCGATCGAGGCGGAGATCCCGCTGATCGTCTGCATCACCGAGGGCATTCCGGTGATGGACATGGTCAAGGTCAAGGCCAGGCTCGACAGGTCCAGGTCGCGGCTGGTCGGACCCAACTGCCCCGGCATCGTCACCCCCGACGAATGCAAGATCGGCATCATGCCCGGAAACATCTTCCGCAAGGGCTCGGTCGGCGTTGTCTCGCGCTCGGGAACGCTTACCTATGAGGCGGTGTTCCAGACGACGAACGAAGGGCTCGGCCAGACCACGGCCGTCGGCATCGGCGGCGACCCGGTCAAGGGCACCGAGTTCATCGACATCCTGGAACTGTTCCTTGCCGACCCGGCCACGCAGTCGATCATCATGATCGGCGAGATCGGCGGTTCGGCCGAGGAAGACGCGGCGCAGTTCCTCAAGGACGAGGCGAAGCGCGGGAGGAAGAAGCCGATGGCCGGCTTCATCGCCGGTCGCACCGCCCCTCCCGGACGCACCATGGGCCATGCCGGCGCGGTGATCTCCGGCGGCAAGGGCGGCGCCGAGGACAAGATCGCGGCGATGGAGGCGGCGGGCATCCGCGTCTCGCCGTCGCCGGCCCGTCTCGGCAAGACGCTGGTCGAGGCGATCAAGGGCTGAAGCCGTTTCACGCCGCCCACGATGGCGCGGCGTCACCATCTCGTGCCCGGCGGTCATCCGGCGGGCACATTTTACTGACATGAGGGCGGGACCAACCGCTCCGTCAGGGAGGGAACATCGGAGCGCTCCGTCGCTCGTAACGCGGCACGGCCGCTTCGGACAACAAGGAGACGGAACGGAAACGTTCCGATGATCGCGATGGCGCGGCAGGATCAGGCAAACGACCTCTTTTCGCTCACCTCGTTTCTCTATGGCGGCAATGCCGACTACATCGAAAGGCTTTATGCGGCCTGGCTCGATGATCCGTCGTCGGTCGATCCCGAGTGGCGCGACCTGTTCGCGACCCTGCAGGATGATGCCGGCGACGTGCGCAAGAACGCCGAGGGCGCTTCCTGGAAGAAGGCGAACTGGCCGGTCGCGGCCAATGGCGAACTGGTCTCGGCTCTGGACGGCGACTGGGGCACTGTCGAAAAGCACATCGAAACCAGGGTGAAGCAGAAGGCCGCCGCCAAGGGCGACGCGCTGTCCGACGCCGACGTGCTGCGGGCGACGCGCGATTCCGTGCGCGCGATCATGATGATCCGCGCCTACCGCATGCGCGGCCATCTTCACGCCAATCTCGATCCGCTCGGCCTGGCCGAGCCGGAGGAGGACTACAACGAGCTGTCGCCGGAAGCCTATGGCTTCGCGGAAGCCGACTACGACCGGCCGATCTTCATCGACCATGTCCTCGGCCTCGAATACGCCACCGTGCGCGAGATGCTCGACATCCTGAAGCGCACCTATTGCTCGACGCTCGGCGTCGAATTCATGCACATCTCCAACCCCGAAGAGAAGGCGTGGATCCAGGAGCGGATCGAAGGCCCGGACAAGGGCATCGAGTTCACCGCCAACGGCAAGAAGGCGATCCTGCAGAAGCTGATCGAGGCGGAAGGCTTCGAGCAGTTCATCGACGTCAAGTACAAGGGCACCAAGCGCTTCGGCCTCGACGGCGGAGAATCGCTGATCCCGGCGCTCGAACAGATCATCAAGCGCGGCGGCGCGCTGGGGCTGAAGGAGATCGTCTTCGGCATGGCCCATCGCGGTCGCCTCAACGTGCTCTCCCAGGTGATGGCCAAGCCGCACCGCGCCATCTTCCACGAGTTCAAGGGCGGCTCCTACGCACCCGATGACGTCGAAGGCTCGGGCGACGTCAAGTATCATCTCGGCGCGTCGTCGGACCGCGAGTTCGACGGCAACAAGGTCCACCTGTCGCTGACCGCCAATCCCTCGCATCTCGAGATCGTCAACCCGGTGGTGATGGGCAAGGCCCGCGCCAAGCAGGACCAGATCTTCGGCCGCACCCGCGAGGAGGTGGTGCCGATCGAGGCGCGCGCCAAGGTGCTGCCGCTCCTGCTGCACGGCGACGCCGCCTTTGCCGGCCAGGGCGTGGTGGCGGAAATCCTCGGCCTTTCCGGCCTGCGCGGCCACCGCGTCGCCGGCACCGTGCATTTCATCATCAACAACCAGATCGGCTTCACCACCAATCCGCGCTTCTCGCGCTCGTCGCCCTACCCGTCCGACGTCGCCAAGATGATCGAGGCGCCGATCTTCCACGTCAACGGCGACGACCCCGAGGCGGTGGTCTATGCCGCCAAGATCGCCACCGAGTTCCGGATGAAGTTCCACAAGCCGGTGGTGGTCGACATGTTCTGCTATCGCCGCTTCGGTCATAACGAGGGCGACGAGCCGAGCTTCACCCAGCCGATGATGTATCGCGCCATCCGCGGCCACAAGACCACGGTGCAGCTCTACGGCGACAAGCTGATCGCCGAGGGTCTGGTCAGCGAGGCCGAGATCGACAGGATGCGGGCCGACTGGCGCGCCCATCTCGAGGCCGAGTTCGAGGCCGGCCAGAGCTACAAGCCGAACAAGGCCGACTGGTTCGACGGCGCCTGGTCGGGCTTGCGCACCGCCGACAACCAGGACGAGCAGCGTCGGGGCAAGACCTCCGTGCCGCTGAAGACGCTGAAGGAGATCGGCAAGAAGCTGACCGAGGTTCCGGCGGATTTCGAGGTTCATCGAACCATCGGCCGCTTCCTCGAAAACCGGCGCAAGATGATCGAATCCGGCGAGGGCATCGACTGGGCGACGGCGGAATCGCTGGCCTTCGGCTCGATCCTGCATGAAGGCAACCCGATCCGCCTTTCCGGCCAGGATTCCGAGCGCGGCACCTTCTCGCAGCGCCATACCGTGCTCTACGACCAGCGCAGCGAGAACCGCTACATCCCGCTGAACAATCTTGGCCCCCAGCAGGCCAATTACGAGGTCATCAACTCGATGCTCTCGGAAGAGGCCGTGCTCGGCTTCGAATACGGCTTCTCACTGGCGGAGCCGCGCGCGCTGACGATGTGGGAAGCCCAGTTCGGCGACTTCGCCAATGGCGCGCAGGTGGTCTTCGACCAGTTCATCTCTAGCGGAGAGCGCAAGTGGCTGCGCATGTCCGGTCTCGTCTGCCTGCTGCCGCACGGCTATGAGGGCCAGGGTCCGGAGCATTCCTCGGCCCGTCTCGAGCGCTTCCTGCAGATGTGCGCGGAAGACAACATGCAGGTCGCCAACTGCACCACGCCGGCCAATTATTTCCACATCCTGCGGCGGCAGCTGAAGCGCGACTTCCGCAAGCCGCTGATCCTGATGACGCCGAAGTCGCTGCTGCGCCACAAGCGCGCCGTGTCGACGCTGGCCGACCTGTCGGGCGACAGCTCGTTCCACCGCTTGCTGTGGGACGATGCCCAGTATTACGGCAACGAGCCGATCAAGCTCGTCAAGGACGCCAAGATCCGTCGCGTCGTGCTGTGCTCCGGCAAGGTTTATTACGATCTCTATGAGGAGCGCGAGAAGCGCGGCATCGACGACATCTACCTGCTGCGCGTCGAGCAGCTCTATCCGTTCCCGGCCAAGGCATTGATCAACGAATTGTCGCGCTTCCGCAACGCCGAAGTGGTCTGGTGCCAGGAAGAGCCGAAGAACATGGGTTCGTGGTCGTTCATCGAGCCCTATCTGGAATGGGTGCTGGCCCATATCGACGCCAAGCACCAGCGCGTGCGCTATGCCGGCCGCCCGGCGGCCGCCTCGCCCGCCACGGGCCTGATGTCCAAGCATCTGGCGCAGCTCGAGGCTTTCCTCGAAGATGCGCTCGGCAAATAATCAACGGAAACGCTGAAGCGAACCAAGGCAACGGAAACAGAAGAATGGCTACCGAAATCCGCGTCCCCACTCTCGGCGAGTCCGTCACCGAGGCAACGATCGGCAAGTGGTTCAAGAAGGCCGGCGATGCGGTCGCCGCCGACGAGCCGCTGGTCGAGCTCGAAACCGACAAGGTGACCGTCGAGGTTCCCGCGCCTGCCGCCGGCGTGCTGGCCGAGATCGTGGTTCAGGAAGGCGAGACCGTCGGCGTCGGCGCGCTGCTCGGCAACATCGCCGAAGGAGCAGGCGCCGCACCCGCGAAGAAGGATGCGCCGAAGGCTGAAAGCCCGGCCCCGGCGAAGGCCGAAGCGGCGAAGCCCGCCGCTGCCGCCGGCAAGACCGACATGCCGCCCTCGCCCGCCGCCGCCCGGGTTCTCGCCGAGGCCGGCGTTTCCGCCGATCAGGTCGCCGGTTCCGGCAAGCGCGGCCAGGTGCTGAAGCCGGATGCGCTCGATGCGGTGGCGCGCGGCATCACTGCTCTCGCCCCCGTTGCGGCTCAAACCCCGGCCGCTGCCGTGCGTGCGCCGTCCTCCGAGCAGGACGCCGGCCGCGAGGAGCGGGTGCGGATGACCAAGCTGCGCCAGACCATCGCGCGCCGCCTGAAGGACGCGCAGAGCACCGCCGCCATGCTGACCACTTTCAACGAGGTCGACATGAAGCCGGTGATGGATCTGCGCTCCAGGTACAAGGACCTGTTCGAGAAGAAGCATGGCGTCAAGCTCGGCTTCATGGGCTTCTTCACCAAGGCGGTGACGCATGCGCTGAAGGAAATCCCGGCGGTCAATGCCGAGATCGACGGCACCGACATCATCTACAAGGACTATGCCCATATCGGCGTCGCCGTCGGCACCGACAAGGGCCTCGTCGTGCCGGTGGTGCGCGATGCCGACGCCATGTCGATCTCCGAGATCGAGAAGGAGATCGGCCGTCTCGGCATCGCCGCGCGTGACGGCAAGCTCTCCGTCGCCGACATGCAGGGTGGCACCTTCACCATCTCGAACGGCGGTGTCTATGGCTCGCTGATGTCGACCCCGATCCTCAACGCGCCGCAGTCGGGCATCCTCGGCATGCACAAGATCCAGGACCGGCCGGTGGTGGTCGGCGGCCAGATCGTCATCCGGCCGATGATGTATCTGGCGCTCAGCTACGATCACCGCATCGTCGACGGCAAGGAAGCCGTGACCTTCCTCGTCCGCGTCAAGGAAACGCTGGAAGACCCCGAGCGTCTGGTGCTCGACCTCTAGCATCCGGCAGCGGAGGCGGGATGACGGCGATGCCGCGCAAGCCGAACAGCCTCTCCCGGCTCCTGCCGCGCGCGGTGATGCTCGCGGTGGTTTCTGCCGGCCAGGCTGTGCCGGCATTGGCCGCCTGTCCGGTTGAGCTTGCCGTCTACCGCGAGGCCCGGACCGGGGCGATGATCGACTTTCGCCCCGGTGGCAACGCCACCGCCACCAACGCCTTCCGCATGGTGTTCGAAAAGGGCGTCGTGCTCGAAGGCGTGGTAATGTGGGACGCGGATGTGCCGCGTCCCATCGGCATGCTGACGCATGATTGCCCGGAGGGAGACGCGACCGGCGCGGAACTTGACGCCTGCATCGTCTGGCAAGGCGTGGTCTACGGCGTCGATGACCAAGGCGGCATCGACCTGATGCCGCCGGAAGGCGAGGCCGCGCCGAAATCTCTGATTCTCGCCGATCTCGGACGGGCGCTGAAGGCGGCGCCCGTATTCGACAAGACCGGACTGGCCGAGGCGCCGTGGGATGCGTTTTCCCTGCACGGATGCCAGGAATGAACACTGCCTGCCGCAAACGCGGCCGATGAGGAACGAGAGGGCGGGCCGCCCCGCAACAAGAGGAACTTGCCATGAGCTATGACGTCGTCGTGATCGGAGCCGGACCGGGCGGATATGTCTGCGCCATCAAGGCAGCCCAGCTTGGACTGAAGACCGCGCTGGTCGAGAAGCGCGACACCTATGGCGGCACCTGCGTCAATGTCGGCTGCATCCCGTCCAAGGCGCTGCTGCACGCCACCGAGATGCTGCACGAGGCCGAGCATTCCTTCGACGCGCTCGGAATCGAGATTCCCAAGCCCAAGGTCAACCTGACCAAGCTGATGGCGCACAAGACCAACACCGTCGATCAGAACACCAAGGGTCTGGTCTTCCTGATGAAGAAGAACAAGATCGACACCTTCGAGGGCACCGGCCGGGTGCTCGGCCCGGGCAAGGTGGCGATTGCCGGCGCCGACGGCGCCACCCAGGAGATCGCAACGGAGAACATCGTCATCGCCACCGGCTCCGACGTCGCCGGGATTCCCGGCGTCGACGTCGCCTTCGACGAGAAGGCGATCGTGTCGTCCACCGGCGCACTGGCGTTCGACAAGGTTCCCGGTCATCTCGTCGTCGTCGGCGGCGGCGTCATCGGGCTCGAGCTCGGTTCGGTATGGGCGCGGCTCGGCGCGAAGGTGACGGTGGTGGAATATCTCGACACCATCCTCGGCGGCATGGATGGCGAGGTTGCCAAGCAGTTCCAGCGCATGCTGGCCAAGCAGGGCATGGAGTTCAGGCTCGGCGCCCGCGTCACGGCGGTGACGAAGACGGCCAAGGGCGTTTCGGTCGCCTTCGAGCCGGCGAAAGGCGGCGGCGCCGAGACGGTCGAGGCGGATGCGGTGCTGGTCGCCACCGGGCGCAGGCCGTACACCGAAGGGTTGGGGCTTGCCGAGGCCGGCGTGGCGCTGGACGAGCGCGGCCGGGTGAAGATCGACGGCCGGCTCCAGACCTCGGTTCCGGGGATCTATGCCATCGGCGACGTGGTTGCCGGCCCGATGCTGGCGCACAAGGCCGAGGAAGAGGGCGTGGCCGTCGCCGAAATCCTCGCCGGCAAGGCTGGCCACGTCAATTACGACGTGATCCCCGGCGTCGTCTACACCAGCCCGGAGGTCGCCTCGGTCGGCAAGACCGAGGAGGAACTGAAGGCGGCTGGCGTTGCCTATGCGGTCGGCAAGTTCCCGTTCTCGGCCAATGGGCGCGCGCGCGCCATGCTGAAGACCGACGGCTTCGTCAAGGTTCTGGCCGACAAGGCCACCGACCGGGTGCTCGGCGTCCATATCCTCGGCTTCGGCGCCGGCGAGATGATCCACGAGGCGGCGGTGCTGATGGAGTTCGGCGGTTCGTCCGAAGACCTCGCCCGCACCTGCCATGCCCATCCGACGATGTCGGAAGCGGTCAAGGAAGCGGCGCTCGCCGCCTTCTCCAAGCCGATCCATATGTGACGAAACGGGACCCGCTTCCCGTCTCCCGCAACAACGAAAAAGCCCGCCCCGTAAGGGGCGGGCTTTTCAGTTTCCGGTTCCGATCGGTTGCCGTCGGGCTCAGGCCGCCTGCTTCTTCGGCTGGATCAGCCCGCGCGCGACGAGAAGCTCGGCGATCTGCACCGTGTTCAGCGCCGCGCCCTTGCGCAGATTGTCGGAAACGACCCAGATGTTGAGGCCGTTGTCGATCGTCGGGTCTTCGCGGATGCGGCTGATATAGGTCGCGTCCTCGCCGGCGGATTCGTGCGGGGTGATGTAGCCGCCGTCCTCGCGCTTGTCGATGACGAGGCAGCCGGGCGCCTCGCGCAGGATGTCGCGCGCCTCGTCGGCGGTGATCGGCTTCTCGAACTCGATGTTGACCGCTTCCGAATGGCCGATGAACACCGGCACGCGCACGGCGGTGCACGTCACCTTGATCTTCGGATCGAGCATCTTCTTGGTTTCGGCCGTCACCTTCCACTCTTCCTTGGTTTGGCCGTCTTCCATGAAGACGTCGATATGAGGAATGACGTTGAAGGCGATGCGCTTGGTGAACTTCTTGCGCTCGACCGGATCGTTGACGAAGACGGCGCGGGTCTGGGTGAACAATTCATCCATGCCTTCCTTGCCGGCGCCGGAAACCGACTGGTAGGTCGAGACGACGACGCGCCGGATGGTGGCGCGGTCATGCAGCGGCTTCAGCGCGACGACGAGCTGCGCCGTCGAGCAATTGGGGTTGGCGATGATGTTCTTCTTGCGGAAGCCCTCGACGGCGTCGGGGTTCACCT
The DNA here is from genome assembly GCA_047637695.1 of Aquamicrobium sp. GTDB lineage: Bacteria > Pseudomonadota > Alphaproteobacteria > Rhizobiales > Rhizobiaceae > Aerobium. The sequence continues at coordinate 8,159 of JBLJBS010000033.1, forward strand.
CCGGCACGATCAGCGGCACGTCGGCGTCGTAGCGCCAGGCCGAGGAGTTGTCGATGACGACGCAGCCTTGCGCGCCGATCTTCGGCGACCATTCCTTGGAGACGTTGCCGCCGGCCGACATCAGGCAGATGTCGGTGTCCGAGAAATCGTAGGTCGCGAGGTCCTTAACCTTCAGCGTCCTGTCGCCGTAGGACACTTCCGTGCCGACCGAGCGGCGCGAGGCCAGCGCCACGACCTCGTCGGCGGGAAAGCCGCGCTCTTCGAGAATGTTGAGCATTTCGCGCCCGACATTGCCCGTGGCGCCCACGATTGCAATCTTGAAACCCATTATCGCTTGCTCCTTTTCGGAGCACGATCCCGCCCGGAAACCTGTCGCTGCGCTCGGCTTATGCAGGCCAGGGATTTGGCATCGTGCTCGATCTCTCCGCTTGTTCGTTCAGGAGAAGCCCCGCCGGCCGCCGCGGGTTCCGCCTCCCTCGGACCAGACCCGGGGAGAGGGGCGAGCAGGCCAAAGGGGATCAGACCGTTTTCGCGGTCGTAGTCTTGGCCGTGGTTTTGCCGGAATGGGCGGGCGAAGGCATGGCTGCCGCAACGGAGAAACGTCCGTTGAAGGCGTAGAATGCCAGAAATGCAGTCACAAGGCCGCGCATCGCGTTGATCCCGGTTCGCGCCCGCCTTTTACGCGCTTTGCCCGAAGAGTCAATCGTCGCCCGGACACGCGGCGCGCAAACGGCGCGCCGCGTGTCGTTGGCGACTACGCCGAAAGGGCGCGGAACTTTTCCATGATCGCATCGCCCATGGTCGTGGTCGAGACTTCGGTCATCCCGTCCGACATGATGTCGCGTGTGCGGTAGCCATCGTCGAGCACGGCCGAGATCGCGGCTTCCAGCCGGTCTGCTTCCTCGATCATGCTGAAGGAGTAGCGCATGCACATGGCGAAGGAGGCGATCATGGCGATCGGATTGGCGATGCCCCGGCCGGCGATGTCGGGCGCGGAGCCGTGCACCGGCTCGTAGAGCGCCTTACGCTTGCCGGTCTTGGCATCGGGCGCGCCGAGCGAGGCCGAGGGCAGCATGCCGAGCGAGCCGGTCAGCATGGCGGCGACGTCGGACAGCATGTCGCCGAACAGGTTGTCGGTGACGATGACGTCGAACTGCTTGGGCCAGCGCACCAGCTGCATGCCGCCGGCGTCGGCCAGCATGTGGTCGAGCTTGACGTCGGCATATTTCGCCTTGTGGGTCGCGGTCACCACCTCGTTCCACAGCACGCCCGACTTCATGACGTTGCGCTTTTCCATCGAGGTGACGTGGTTGTTGCGGGTGCGCGCCAGCTCGAAGGCGACGCCGGCAATGCGTTCGATCTCGTAGGTATCGTAGACCTGAGTGTCGATGCCGCGCTTCTGGCCGTTGCCGAGGTCGATGATCTCCTTCGGTTCGCCGAAATAGACGCCGCCGGTCAGTTCGCGCAGGATCAGGATGTCGAGGCCCTCGACCACATCGGGCTTCAGCGACGACGACGACGCCAGCGCCGGGTAGCAGATCGCCGGGCGCAGATTGGCGAACAGTTCGAGGTCCTTGCGCAGGCGCAAAAGGCCGGCCTCGGGACGCACGTCGTAGGGAACGCCGTCCCATTTCGGCCCGCCGACCGCGCCGAACAGCACGGCGTCCGCCGCCAGCGCCCGGGCCACGTCGTCCTCCGAGATCGACTTGCCGTGGGTGTCATAGGCGCCGCCGCCGACCAGACCTTCCTCGGTTTCGAAGCCGGCCCCGAGATCGGTGTTCATCACCGCGATAAGCTTGCGGACCTCGGCCATCGCTTCTGGGCCGATGCCGTCGCCGGGGAAGAGGAGGAGTTTGCGCGATGCCATGAACGTGCCTTTCGGAAGATGAATGCGACTGTGCTCGAAGCGTTGTCTTGCTACCCCTGCGCAAACCGGCGCGCAAGGGGCAGAAGCGGCTTCCGCTTCGCGGGCAATGTCTTCTAAAAATCGGACGGGATCAGTGCGGCAATGGCAGCCGGCCACTTGTCGCGCGCCGGCCAATAGCGCGTTGCCTTCTCGTCCTGCTGGGCGAGGAACACCGCGCGGGCCGCCTTGTCGATGACGATGAAGGTATCCGACAGGCTGCAGGCATGCGGCACGCAGCCGCGACCGGAGACGAGGCCTCCGGCGGAGACGTCCGGCTTGCCGGAAACGCTGAGGCCGCGGGCGACATCGGGCAACTCATCCCCGGTCAGGGCCTGGGCGGCGGCATAGATGTCGGCGTTGCTCAGCGCGTCCATCGGGTGGGAAAGCGCCGCCGGATCGAACGAGCCCCAGCCCGTTTCCGGCTCCGGCGCATAGTTCAGCGCGCCATGCACGCTGAAGCCCTCGGCAGGCGTCCAGACATGGACCAGGCCAGTTTCGCCGGGCAGGAGAAACGGCACGAAGAACACGCCATAGTCGCTGATCGCCGCCGCCGGCGAGTCGCAGTCGTCGTCGAGCGCGGCGGTCGTGATCTCGCCGCCGTCCGGCTTCCATGCCATGACCGTGCTGGGCGCGCAGGCATTGCCGCCCGGGCCGACGCTGAAGAAGGCGACCGATGTGCCATCGACATCGGCGATCCGGTCGAGGTTGATGAAATAGTCGCGCGCCAGTTCCTTGCCGTCGAAGGCGAGGATCTTCTCGGCATCCCCGGTCTCGGTGATGGTGAAGGCGCTGCCGGCAAATTCGATCCGCTCGTCGTCCTGGGCGAGGGCGGCCACGGCCGACAGCGACAGGGCGGTCGACAGGAGAAAGGTTCTGATCGGGAAGGGCATCGGGGGCTCCACTGGCTGCAAGGCAGACCGGAACCTTCCACAGCCGGGGCGAGGGGGCAAGGCCGCAGCGCGCCATGGAAACGAACGCCACGATACGAAAAGGGCAGGAACCGGCCTCCCGCCCTTTCATCCGGATCGCGCCGGCGCAGTCGCGAGGTCGGTCCCGGTCAGGCCCAGGGGCGGCTTTCGGTGTTCGCCTTCTCGAAGCGGTCGATGGATGTCGACTTCTCCATGGTCAGGCCGATGTCGTCCAGACCGTTCAACAGGCAATGACGGCGGAATTCGTCGAGGTCGAACGTGATCCTCCCGCCGTCCGGGCCGCTGATCTCCATCGCTTCCAGATCGACGGTGATGACGGCGTTGGCGCCGCGCTCGGCATCGTCCATCAGCTTTTCAAGGTTCTCCGGGCTGACCTTGATCGGCAGGATGCCGTTCTTGAAGCAGTTGTTGTAGAAGATGTCGGCGAACGAGGTCGAGATGACGCAGCGGATGCCGAAGTCGAGCAGCGCCCACGGCGCGTGCTCGCGCGAGGAGCCACAGCCGAAATTGTCGCCGGCGACGAGAATCTGCGCGTTGCGGTAGGCCGGCTTGTTGAGGACGAAATCCGGGTTCTCGGTGCCGTCCTCATTGAAGCGCATTTCTGCGAACAGGCCTTTCGAAAGGCCGGTGCGCTTGATGGTCTTCAGATAGTCCTTCGGGATGATCATGTCGGTGTCGACATTGACGATCGGGAGGGGGGCGGCGATGCCCGTCAGCGTGGTGAACTTATCCATTTCAGTGCCTGCGATTGTCGACGCGGGATTGGCTTGACCTCGCTTTACACGCCCCGAACGGAAATTCAAAGCCGCTTGAGGAAGGCGGATCGAAGCGGGAAGGCGATGGCCGGGCGTCTGCATGACAAGCGCCCGGCAAATTCACCGCACCGGTTCGCCTGGGTCAGGCGCGGCGGAGCGCCATCGTGCCGGTTTCGGTCCCGGTCAGGCGGCGCGAACGCCCGTCGGCGCCGACAACCATCTCGACCCGCGTCCGCTCGGCGCGGAAATTGGCCGAGGTCGAGGCATCGACCGGCGGCGAGAACTTCACCGTCACCCGCCACAGATCGGGCTTGATCGTCTCGGCGAGGCCGATGACGCGGCCTTTTGCCGGCGCGCCGTTGAACAGGCCCTCGACCGCATCGCCGACCGTGAACGGCACCGGCGCCGTTTCCGGTGTTGCGGCAGCGACCGCCGTGCGGGCCGACAGCGTGTTCCAGTCGCGCTCGCCGTTCTGGCGGGCGACGATGTCGAGCGCCTTGCCGTGGCTCAGATTGATGCCCTCGGCGGCGAGTGCGTCGCGCAGCCGTCTCGCATGGGCCTTGTAATCGGATGACATCGTGGTCATCGCGTTTCTCCTATCCGGTTCCGGACGGCATTGATGATGGACGGGAACCCGCATTGCCGTTTCGGCCGTCGCAAGACAGGGAAACGAATTCCACCAAGCGGAAGCTTCACCATGGCCTTTCGGCCTGCGGGTGGCAGGGGCTTCCGTGCCCGGCGGCTCAGATAGGGACGGGCGATGCAAAGGTCAAGCCGGGCATCCGGTCTCGACCGGTGGCGGCTCAGATCACGTTCAGCTCGCGGAACGGCTTCCCGGCGGCGATGCGCTCGAAGGCGAAGGCCGAGCAATCGAGGCTGCGCCATTGCCCATGGACGAGAAGCTCGGCCAGCGCCTTGCCGACGGCGGGGGCCTGCTGCAGCCCGTGACCGGAAAAACCATTGGCGAAGACGAAATTGGCCACCTGCGGGTGGCGGCCGATCACGGCGTTCTGGTCGAAACTGTTGTAGTCGTAGTGGCCGGCCCAGGCGCGGCCGGGGCGGATCGCCTCGAAGGCGGGAATGCGCGCGGCAAGCGCGGGCCAGATCACCTCTTCGAACAGGTGCCAGTCCGGCTCGAAGTCGCTCGCGTTGGCTGGGCCCTCGCCGGCTTCGTCTTCCGCGCCGCCGGTGATGTAGGTTGCGCCCTCCGGGCGGACCCAGACGCCGGACGTGTCGACGGTGAGCGGCATGTCCTCGAAACGGTCGCGCGCCTCGAACACGAACACGGAACGCTTGCGCGGCTCGACCGGCAGGTCAATGCCGGCCAGCGCGGCGATGCGGCCGCCATTCGGCCCGGCGGCGTTGACGATCGTGCCCGCCTCGATGCGCCGCCCGTCGGCGAGCGTCACCGAGGAGACGCGGTCGCCCGCACGGGCGATCGCCGCGACCTCGCCGGTCACCAGCTCGACGCCACGCTCCTTCAGCCCTCTGCGCAGCAGCGAAAGCAGGGCATGGGCATCGAACCAGCCCTCGCCGGAGCGGCCGTAGGCGCCGGCGCCGATGCCGTCGGTGGACAGCCAGGAAAACCGTTGCCGCAGCGCGGCGGCATCTTCGAGAACGATGTCGGCGCCCTCGCCGGTCTGGACGCGATGGTTCGTTTCCAGGGCGGGCAGACCGCTTTCGCTGGCGAGGATCAGATAGCCCTTCTCGCGAAAGGCGATGTCGGCATCCGGCCCGAACCGTTGCTTCAGCTCGCGGAAGAAGCCGAGGGTGAAGCGCGACAGGCGGATGTTGTCGGTCTGCGAGAACTGCTGGCGGATCGAGGCGGCGGAAAGGGTCGTCGAGGCATGGGCGAATGCCGGATCGCGTTCGATCACCGCGATCGAGCCGCCAAAGCCCTCCTCGCGCAGGAACCAGGCAATCGAAGCGCCGACGATGGCGCCGCCGATGATGACGATATCCGTGCCGGCCATGACTGTCCTTCCTTGCTGTCGCCCCTCGCTTCAGCAGGAAACAGCTTCGGGCGAAGTCCGCAAGAGGGATGAGGCCGAATGCGGCGCGGTTGCGTCGTTAAATCGATTGCGCCAGAACTGCGACTGCCGCTGCCGATGCGCCGGACCGGATGTCCGGCGGCGTCCACGGACCGTCATGAAGAGAAGGACAATTACGATGAAGCTCTACCGTTTCCTGAGCGGGCCCGACGATTCCAGCTTCTGCCACAAAGTGACGGCGGCGCTCAACAAAGGCTGGGCGCTGCATGGCTCGCCGACCTACGCCTTCGATGCGGCGGGCGGCACGATGCGCTGCGGTCAGGCGGTGGTCAAGGTTGTCGAGGGCAAGGACTATGCGCCGGAAATGAAGCTCGGCGAGCAATAGCCGATCACCCGATGCCGAGCCGGCGCGCTCATTCGGCGCTGGCCTCGATGCGCTCCATGTCGTCGTCGGAAAGACCGAAATGGTGGCCGATCTCATGGATCAGAACATGGGTGACGATGTCGCCCAGCGTTTCCTCGTTCTCGGCCCAGTAATCGAGAATCGCCCGGCGATAGAGCGTGACCCGGTTGGGGCCTTCCCCGGTCGACGGGTTCCAGCGTTCGGCGATGCCGCGGCCCTCGAACAGGCCGAGCAGGTCGAACGGTGTTTCCAGCGCCAGATCGTCCATGATTTCGTCGGTGGGGAACTCTGTGACCTGAATCACGATCTCGCCGGTCATGCGGCGGAAATCCTCCGGCAGATGCGCGTAGGTCTCGAGCGCCATCAGCTCGAATTCCTGCAACGAGGGGGAAAGCTGGTCGGTCCAGTCTCTGGTCTGGTAGATGCGGGCCATGTGTCGTCCTTTGGTCCGCATATAGACCGTTGCGCCGCCGGTTACGACCCCCGTCGCATTTCCGCTTCTCGCCGATGGTGAAACCGGCCGGGGAGAAATGCCGGCCGGCGGGGGAATGTCAGGACAGCTCGCTTTCGTCGAGCTGCCGTGCTTCGGAAGGCAGCATGATCGGCACGCCGTCGCGCACCGGATAGGCGAGACGGGCGGCACGGGAGACGAGCTCGGCCTTTGTCGGATCCCACGACAGCGGCATCTTGGTCAGCGGGCAGGCCAGCATCTCCAGAAGCCTGGGGTCCACCGATCGCCTTCCGTCATCGGCCGGCTTTGCCGCCTTGTCGTCCTTCATTGCAGGCTCGAGGTGAAATCCTCGCCATTGTCCCGCGCAAGAGCGATCTCGGTCATGGCGATCAGGGTCTCGGCGCGCGTCCTGAGGTCCGGTGCTTCGAGCAGCGCCTGCTTCTCGGCCGGGCCATAGGGCGCCATCATCGACAGGGCGTTGACCAGAATGGCGTTTTCGGCCCGGCTGACGCTTTCCCAGTCGGCATCGAGGTCGTTGGCCTTGAGATAGGCGCGGAACGCCTTGAGCAGCGCCGCCCTGTCCACGTCGTCGGCTCCGGCCTCGGCGTCGAGATCGGCAAGGAAGGGCGTGATCGCGCACTGGCGGAACGGCGTCCTCACCTGGCTCTCGCCCGCGACCCGAAAGCGGCACGCGCCCTGAAGCGAGATCAGGTAGCGGCCGTCGCCGGTCTCGGCGAAGGAGGTGATGCGGCCAAGGCAGCCGACGTCGCACAGTTCGGGTTCGCCGTCAGGCCGCAGCGCGCCGTCGAGGCGGGGCTGGATCATGCCGATCAGCCGGTTTCCCGCCAGCGCGTGGTCGATCATCTCGAGATAGCGCGGCTCGAAGATGTTGAGCGGCAGGCGGCCGCCCGGCAGGAGCAGCGCCGCCGAAAGCGGGAACACGGCGACGGTGGCGGGAAGATCGCCGGCGGTGCGGTATCGTGCGTTTCCTGCCTGCATCTCGCGGTTCCGTCCGGTGTTGCCCCCCAAAGCGCGTCGCGATGTTTCAGTTTCGCGTCCCGCGCCCTAGCCAACGATGTCTGCACGCGTTCTCACTCCGAAGCCGGTTCCCTCATTTCCGGGGAGCAGCTTCAGGAGAACAGCAGCGACGACAGCTTGCGGCGTGCCGACAGCGTGGCCGCGTCGGTCATGCCCCAGGCGTCGAAGAACTTGAGCAGCTGCAGGCGGGCGCCGTCGTCCTGCCAGCTGCGGTCGGCCTTCATGATGGCGAGCAGGTTGTCGGCCGCCGCCTCGCGTTGGTCCAGCGCGTTGTGGATCAGCGCCAGATCGAAACGGGCCTGGTGGTCCTTGGGATCGGCGGCAAGTCTGCGCTCCAGCTCGCCTCTGTCGCCGAGCCCGGCGACCTGCTCGGCCAGCGCCAGCCGGGCGCGGATCGCCGCGAACTGGGCCGCCTCCTCGCTGCCTTCGGGAATGCCGGCCATCACCTCGCGGGCATTGGCCTCGTCGCCCGCGTCGAGCAGCGCTTCCGCCAGACCGGCGATGGCGTCGAGATTGTCGGGGCTGTCGGCGAGCACGGCGGCATAGACCTGCGCCGCGCCCTGAAGGTCGCCGGCGGAGCGCAGCTCGGCCGCGGCGGCCAGTGCATCGGCGATGGCCTCGGCCGCGCCGCCCGGTCCCGACACCTTGTCGATGAATTCGCGGATCTTGCTCTCGGGGATCGCGCCCATGAAACCGTCGACCGGCTGGCCGTCGACGAAGGCGATGACGGCCGGAATCGACTGGATGCCGAGCTGGCCGGCGATGGTCGGGTGGTCGTCGATGTTCATCTTGACGAGCCTGACGCGGCCAGCGGCCTCATTGACCGCCTTTTCGAGCGCGGGGGCCAGTTGCTTGCACGGCCCGCACCAAGGCGCCCAGAAATCGACCAGAACCGGCTGGTTGCGCGATTCCTGGATCACGTCGGCGGCAAAGCCGGCCGTGGTGGTGTCCTTGATGAGCGCGCCGCCGAACTGTTCGCCCGCCGGCCCGCCAGACATGCCATTGCCAGACGTGCCGTCGACGGCAGAAGGCGCTCCGCCACCATACTGCACGGAATAGCTGCCGCCAAAGGGGTTGTCCTGCGCGCTCATGAGCCGTCTCCCGCTGCACCGACATCGGTCCGCCGCCTTCATAGCAGAGGCGTGCGGCAGGTCGAGTGGCTGAGCGACAAATGTGGCTTCAGGCGCCCCGTTTCAAGTCCGGCCACGCCTCAGCCGCTGACCACCTGCACGCTGTGCAGCGTCAATTCCGCGCTGACGCGGTTGCGGCCGCCATGCTTGGCCCGGTAGAGCGAGGCGTCGGCGCGGTTGAGCACTTCCTCGAAGCCGTCGGTATCGTCGCCGGACAGCGCCACGCCGGCGCTGGCCGTGACGGCGACCGGGCCTCTGGCGGTCTCGACATGACTTTCGGCGAACAGGGCGCGAATGCGCTCGGCCGTGCTGGTGGCGAGCGGCAGCGACGCCTCCCTGACCACGAGGACGAATTCCTCGCCGCCGGTGCGGGCGGCGATGTCGCCGACGCGGATGTTGAGGCGCAGCGCCTCGGCGAAGCGGCGCAGCACCTCGTCGCCGACGGCATGTCCGTAGCGGTCGTTGATCGACTTGAAGCGATCGAGGTCGAAGAGGATGACGGCGTGGCCCGGCGAGAACCCGCTCCCGGACATCCGGTCGAACAGGGCACGGCGGTTGTAGAGGCCGGTCAGCATGTCGGTCTCGGCATCCTCGCGGTGCTTGCGCGCCGCGCGGGCGTGATTGAGCCCCAGCGACAGCGCCCCGATGCCGGTGATGCCGGCAATGCACATGATCGCGTTGAACTTCTCGGCCCAGTTGTCGGGATGGGCGCCCATCACCCAGGTCTGTTCATGGGCGATGATGGTACCGCAGGCGTAGAAGGAGATGGCGGCAAGGCCGTAGAGCGCGGTGAGCGCGGCAATGGAGGAGGGGGCTTCCGTGCGGGCGCTCCAGTATTGCGCGGCCGTCGCCATCAGCAGGCAACCAGCGACGAAGTTGTAGATCATGATGCCGAGGCCGTCATAGCCGAGAAGAATCGGAATCGCGATGAGCGGCACGGTCGCGGCGAGCATCAGGCGGTGCTTTCGCGGCATGGCGCGGGCGGTGAACTGGCAAGCGGCGAGGAAGACGACGATGAAGCCGACGATCTCCATCGTGAAGGCCAGGGCGACGATCTCCATCCGGTCCGGTGGAAAGGCGTAATAGAGAACCACGCCTGCGCCGAGCAGCAGAGTGCCCAGCGTCCATCCGACCAGAAAACGGTCGGCGCGGTTGTAAAGCCAGACATTCAGCATCGTCAGCCCGAGAGCTGCCGCGCAAATACCCGCCGCGATGAAAAGGGACGCCTGATCCACCAAATCCTACCCCGCGCCGATCGGACCCGTTCCGCGTTATATCGGAAGCGCCGAAACGCGCTCACCTTTTCGCGAAACTTCGGGCGTTGACGAAATTCCGGACGAAAAGCCGCGTCGCTCTTCCGGGAATTCCCCAGTCAGGCATCGATAGCACAAGAACGGCAAACGCGCTGAACTTGTTTGGCCGTTGGTGAAGGAACTCTTGCCCCGGGGCGCCGCGCGGTCGTCATAACGGCGCGGCGGTTTCCTGCTTGATGCCTTTCAGCACGAGGCTGGTGCGGACATTGGCGATGCCCGGAAGGCGGAACAGGAACGCTTCGAGGAAGCGGTTGTAGGCATCGAGATCGGCGCACATCACCCGCAGCAGATAGTCGGCCTCGCCGGTCACGGCGAAGCAGTCGAGCACCTCCGCCCGCCGGCCGACCTCGGCGATGAACGTGTCGACATGGCTGTGGTCATGGCGGGTGAGCGTGACATGGGCGATGGCGTGAAAGGAGCACCCGGCCTTTGCCGGGTCGAGCACCGTCGCGTAGCGGCGGATGACGCCTTCCTCCTCCAGCATCCTGACCCGGCGCCAGCAAGCCGACGTCGACATGCCGGCCTTGTCGGCCAGTTCCTGGTTGGTGATGCGGGCATCCCGCTGCAAGGCGCGCAGCAGGATACGATCCTGTTCCGTCAGTCTTTCCATTTTGCAGCGCAATATCGGCAGATCATTTCCTATAATAGGATGAAAAGGTAAATCATATCGATAAACGGCGGAAATCCGGTCATTCCGGCAAAATCTTTCACCCGATCCGTCCTATCCTCGGGAAAGGCACCGAAAGGCGCGCGTAGGCGGCGCGCGAGACGGCACCCGGGAGGAAACGATGACTACAGGCACGGTTATCCGCACAGCCGAAGACGATCAGCCGCGCTACCTGCTCGAGGACCGCTACGGCCGCGGATCCGGCCGCGTCTTCCTGACCGGGACGCAGGCGCTGGTCAGGATCGCGCTCGACCAGGCGCGGCGCGACCGCGCGGCCGGGCTGAAAACCGGCGGCTTCGTCTCCGGCTATCGCGGCTCGCCGCTCGGCGGTCTCGATCTGGAACTGTGGCGCAACCGCGAACTGATCGACGCGGCGGAAATCCGGTTCCTGCCCGCCGTCAACGAGGATCTGGCCGCGACCGCGGTGCTCGGCAGCCAGCAGGTCGAGACCAATCCCGATGCCAGCGTCGATGGTGTCTTCGCCATGTGGTACGGCAAGGGCCCCGGCGTCGACCGCGCCGGCGACGCACTGAAGCACGGCAACGCCTATGGCTCGTCGCCGCATGGCGGCGTGCTGGTGGTGGCGGGCGACGACCATGGCTGCGTCTCGTCGTCGATGCCGCACCAGTCGGACGTCGCCTTCATGGCCTGGTTCATGCCGACGCTGA
>JBLJBS010000034.1:0-2623 GCA_047637695.1 Aquamicrobium sp.
GCCGCCGCCGCCGACGAGGCGGCCATCGAGGCGGTGCGCGTCGCGGCGCTCGGCAAGAAGGGCTCGGTCTCGGAGAAGCTGAAGACGCTCGGCGCGATGAGCGCCGAGGAACGCCAGGTGATGGGGCCGGCGATCAACGGCCTGCGCGACCGGGTCAGTACCGCGCTGGCCGCGCGCAAGAGCGAATTGCGCGACGCCGCCATTTCCGCGCGGCTCGCCGCCGAGCGGCTGGACGTGACGCTGCCTGTCCGCCAGCCCCCGGCCGAACGCGGCCGCATCCACCCCATCAGCCAGGTGATCGACGAGATCGCGGCGATCTTCGGCGATCTCGGCTTCGCCATCGCCGAAGGGCCGGACATCGAGACCGACTATTACAACTTCACCGCGCTGAACTTCCCCGAGGGCCATCCGGCGCGGGAGATGCACGACACCTTCTTCTTCAATCCCGACGAGAACGGCGAGCGCAAGCTTCTGCGCACCCACACCTCGCCGGTGCAGATCAGGACCATGGAGACGCAGAAGCCGCCGATCCGCATCGTCATCCCCGGCAAGACCTACCGGCAGGATTCCGACGCCACCCATTCGCCGATGTTCCACCAGCTCGAAGGGCTGGTGATCGACAAGTCGGCCAATGTCGCCAACATGAAATGGGTGCTCTCGGAATTCTGCAAGGCGTTCTTCGAGGTTCGACAGGTCAACATGCGGTTCCGGCCGTCCTTCTTCCCGTTCACCGAGCCGTCGCTGGAAGTCGACATCCAGTGCGACCGCTCGCGGCCGGGCGAGGTGCGCTTCGGCGAGGGCAACGACTGGATGGAAATCCTCGGCTGCGGCATGGTCCATCCCAACGTGCTGCGCCATGGCGGGCTCGACCCCGACGAGTATCAGGGCTTCGCCTGGGGCATGGGCATCGACCGCATCGCCATGCTGAAATACGGCATGCCGGACCTGCGCGCCTTCTTCGACGCCGACGTGCGCTGGCTGTCGCATTACGGCTTCCGCCCGCTCGACCTGCCGACGCTGTTCGGCGGCCTTAGTTCGTAAGAATGCTTAACCTATGGCTGAGAAGCACAACTTCACACCAGAAAAACTTAGCACGTGGGATACTGCTCGTCTCCGAACATTGCATGCGAATGCTGTTCGCAAGGAAGCAGTTGATCTCGTGGAGATGTGCGAGCGTGAGCTCGAGCGTAGGAAGCCACAGAGAGTGTCGAAGCTTGGGCAGGATGAGCATTCGGAGAACAGCTTTGTCTCTGAGTACCATTTTGTGTGTGCAAAGGATCGTGGTGTGATTGGATCTGGCCCAGGCAGGTTCTGGAGCGGCGCTTGGGTGGTGGCGGAAACAAACGTCAGAAAGAGTATCGAGTACGGTGCTTACCTCGCTTTGCACGAGAACAAAGCTGTGGCGTCATATCGACAGGGTAAGATCCTCGATTACCGGCGCGGCGCTCGCGATATGGTCGATAAACAGAACGAAGGTATCGAATTTCTTGTCGAGGAAACAAATCGTCCTCTGGAATGGCATGGCGGAGGTAGTGGTGAGAAGGGTTACAAGTGGGAACCGCTGCGTCGACGTGGATTGTCAGAATAGATAGGTAAAACAATGAAATTCACCCTTTCCTGGCTAAAGGACCATCTCGACACCGATGCCTCGCTCGACGAGATCGTCGAGCGGCTGACCATGATCGGTCTCGAGGTCGAAAGCGTCGACGACAAGGCCGCGCTCGCGCCCTTCGTCATCGCGAAGATTCTCACCGCCGGGAAGCACCCCGACGCCGACAAGCTGCAGGTGCTTTCCGTCGATGCCGGCCCCGGAATCAACAATGGCGCCCCGGTGCAGGTCGTCTGCGGTGCGCCCAACGCGCGCGCCGGGCTGATCGGCGCCTTCGCCGCGCCCGGCACCTATGTTCCCGGCATCGATGTCACGCTCTCGGTCGGCAAGATCAGGGGCGTCGAAAGCCACGGCATGATGTGCTCGGAGCGCGAGCTCCAGCTGTCCGACGAGCACACCGGCATCATCGACCTGCCCGACACCGCGCCGGTGGGCGAGAGCTTCGCCGCCTGGGCGAAGCTCGACGATCCGGTCATCGAGATCAACCTGACGCCGAACCGTCCCGACGCGACCAGCATCTACGGCATCGCCCGCGATCTGGCTGCTTCCGGCCTCGGCACGCTGAAGGGCGGTGCGGCCGCCGCCATCGAAGGCGAGGGCGGCTGCCCGGTCAAGGTCAGGATCGAGGCGCCCGAGCTTTGCCCCGGCTTCGCGCTGCGCCTGGTGCGCGGCGTGAAGAACGGCCCGTCGCCGAAATGGATGCAGCAAAGGCTGATCGCCATCGGCCTCAGGCCCATCAATGCGCTGGTCGACATCACCAACTACGTCACCTTCGATCGCGGCCGCCCGCTCCATGTCTTCGACGCGGGGAAGGTCGCCGGCGATCTCGTCGTCCGCCGCGCCAAGGCTGGCGAAACGGTGCTGGCGCTCGACGGGCGCGAATACACCCTGACGCCGGAAATGTGCGCCATCGCCGACGACAACGGCGTCGAATCCGTCGCCGGCATCATGGGCGGCGAGCATTCGGGCTGCGATGAGAACACCACGGATGTGCTGATCGAATCGGCGCTGTGG
>JBLJBS010000035.1:0-3076 GCA_047637695.1 Aquamicrobium sp.
ACTCGCACCAGATCGAGGAAGTCGGCGAGAAGCTGCGCGGCATGATGCCGTGGATTTCCAAGAACAAGCTGGTCGACAAGGCCCGCAACTGACGGCCAGCAACTTTCGGCCTTTAGCTGGCGACCCATGATTGATGAGGCGGTTTGCCGCGTCGGTCATTCGAAAAAAGAAAGGCGGGAAGCAATGCTTCCCGCCTTTTTCCATCTGCCGTCGCCGGTTGATATCAAAAAGGCCAGAGTGCGCCTTGCCTCAGCTCTTGCGCTTGTTCATCGCTTCGGCCAGCGCCGCTCCAAATCCGCCCTGCTGCGGCGATGAAGGCTTCGCCTTCGCATTGCCGCCGCGGTTGTCACGCCCCGTGCCGCCGGTCGCCGGCCGGGCGTTGCTGCCGTCGCGCTTTGGCGCGATTGCGTCATTCCTGCGCATCGAAAGCCCGATGCGCTTGCGCTTGACGTCGACCTCGACCACCCGGACCTTGACGACGTCGCCGGCCTTGACCACCTCATGCGCATCCTTGACGAAGCGGTCGGCCAGTTGGGAGACGTGGACGAGCCCGTCCTGATGCACGCCGATGTCGACGAACGCGCCGAAGGCCGCGACATTGGTCACGGTGCCTTCCAGCATCATGCCGGGTTTCAGGTCCTTGATGTCCTCGACGCCGTCGGCGAATGTCGCGGTGCGAAACGCCGGCCGGGGATCGCGACCGGGCTTTTCCAGCTCCGCGATGATGTCGCGCACGGTGGGAAGGCCGAAGCGTTCGTCGACGAAGACGCGCGGGTCGAGCGCCTTCAGCGCCGTCGCGTCGCTCATCAGCGCCCGCACGTCGCGGCCGCAGGCCAAGACGATCCGGCGCGCGACCCCATAGGCTTCCGGGTGGACTGCGGAAGCATCGAGCGGCTCGTCGCCGTCGCGAATGCGCAGGAAGCCGGCGCTCTGCTCGAAGGTGCGCTGGCCGAGCCGCGCCACTTTCAGAAGTTCCTTGCGGCTCCTGAACGGGCCGTTGGCGTCGCGGTGCGCGACGATGGCCTCGGCCAGCGAGGTGCCGAGGCCGGAAACCCGGGCAAGCAGCGGCGCCGAAGCCGTGTTCAGGTCGACGCCGACGGCATTGACCGCATCCTCGACAACGGCATCGAGCGACCGCGCCAGACGATACTGGTCGACATCGTGCTGGTATTGGCCGACGCCGATCGACTTCGGCTCGATCTTGACCAGCTCGGCCAGCGGGTCCTGAAGCCGGCGGGCGATGGAGACCGCGCCGCGCAGCGACACGTCGAGGCCGGGAAACTCGGCCGCCGCCGCTTCCGACGCCGAATAGACCGACGCTCCGGCTTCCGAGACGATGACTTTCAGCGGCTTCGGTTGCGCCGGGTCGTTCGGCATGGCGGACAGCATGTCCGCGACCAGCTTTTCGGTCTCGCGACTTCCCGTTCCGTTGCCGATGGCGATCAGCTCGACGCCGTGCTGGCGGATCAGGACGGCGAGTTCCGCCTGCGCGCCGCGGACATCGTTGCGCGGCGGGAACGGATAGACCGTCGTGGTGACGGTAAGCTTGCCGGTGGCGTCGGTAACCGCCACCTTGACCCCGGTGCGGATGCCGGGATCGAGGCCCATCGTCGGCCGTGTGCCCGCCGGCGCGGCCAGCAGCAGGTCCTTCAGATTGCGGGCGAAGACGTTGATCGCTTCTTCGTCGGCGCGCTCGCGCAGATCGCGCATCAGGTCGAGCGACAGGTGCAGCGCAAGCTTGACCCGCCACGTCCAGCCGGCGACCTCCATCAGCCAGGCGTCGCCGGGCAGCGTAGCCCCGATAGTGTAGGCGGCGGCGATCGTCCGCACCACCGGCTTGACCGGGGCGGGGTCGTCGGCGTCGACCTCGAGTTCCAGCGTCAGGATATCCTCGTTGCGGCCGCGCAGCATGGCCAGCGCCCGGTGGCTGGGTACGCCCGACCACCGTTCGACATGGTCGAAATAATCGGAGAATTTCGCGCCGGCCTCCTGCTTGCCGTCGAGCACGCGCGCGCGCAGGAAAGCGCGCTCCTTCATGTAATTGCGCAGCCGGCCGACGAGCTCGGCGTTTTCGGCGAATTGTTCGGCGATGATGTCGCGGGCGCCCTCCAGCGCCGCTTTCACGTCCACGATCTCGCCGGTGACATAGGCCGCGGCGAGTTCGGACGGCACGGCGGCGCGGTCGGCAAGGATCGCCTCGGCCAGCGGCCCCAGCCCGCGTTCGCGCGCGATCTCGGCCTTGGTGCGGCGCTTGGGCTTGTAGGGCAGGTAGATATCCTCGAGCTCGGCCTTGGTCGGGGCAGCGGCGATCGCTGCTTCCAGCTCTGGCGTCAGCTTGCCCTGATCGCGGATCGAGCCGAGGATGGCGTCGCGCCGCGCGTCGAGTTCGCGCAGATAGGTCAGCCGCTCCGACAGGAGGCGAAGCTGGGTGTCGTCGAGTCCGCCGGTGACTTCCTTGCGGTAGCGCGCGATGAAGGGAACGGTCGAGCCTTCGTCGATCAGGCCGATGGCGGCCTCGGCCTGCTGCGGCCTTGCACCGATTTCCTCGGCGATGCGCCTGGCGAGATTGGTAATGTCAGTAGCCATGTGTACCCATGAATCAGTTTAGCTCGCGAGCATAGGCCGCCGCTACGGCATGTGTAGGGCCTTTCCGGATAAATCCAGTGCGAAAGCGATGGACGGGAGAGGAGTTTCGGCAACGGACTGGCTGCGCCTTTGCCCACTGTCCATCGCGCTGTCGCCCATCAGTGAAAATCCCGCGACTTGGGGATGATATTGACATTGCGCGGATGGGTGACGGGGCGCGGGGGAAGCAGGTGCGGGATTTCGCCGGTTGTGGGCGGCAGGGGTGTGGAAAGGTCGTCGCGCGACAGCTGGTTCAGGTCGGAGCTGCGGTCGATCAGCTTGCGGGCGACGAGATGCACGATGCCCTCGGGGCTCTTCTGGGTCTGGCCCTGCACCTCGATCAGCCGCGATGCCATCACCTGCCGCCGGAACGTCTGGAACAGGCTTGCCCAGACCACGACATTGGCGATGCCGGTCTCGTCCTCGATGGTCATGAACACCACCTTGCCGT
>JBLJBS010000036.1:0-36673 GCA_047637695.1 Aquamicrobium sp.
CCCGCTCGACACCCCGCAACGGCGAAACCTGAAGCAACGCAACGCCCAACGCCTCGTCAATGCCGAGAAGAGAAACGCGGGTAGATGTCTGTTCCGCAGATGCCGTGATCGTGTTCATGAAACCGCTCCGAATTCCAGTTCCGGATATCACAGGGTCCGAACCCGAACCCCGAAGGCCGGCCGATGGCCCGGGATGGAGACCCCCGGGCCATCGGCTGCGCCCCGCCTGGGCACGTTCCGGTGGGGTGCCTTGCCGAAGCCGCACCGGAAGGAGGCGGCTCCGGCGAGTGCTGTCTATTCGGCGCCCATGGGCGCGTCGAAGACGGTCACCGCCGCCAGCTCGCCGGCGTATTTCTCGACATCGGCGATGACGGTCTGGCCGCAATTGCCCTGGGCCAGCTTGGAGGTGCCGATGTCGATGGAAAGCACGTTGACGTCGCCATATTTGTCGAGCGTGCCTTCCTGGGTGACATCGAACGGATCGTACCAGCCGCCCTCATAGACCTGGATGGCGCCGGGCATGATCTCGTCCGAGACCCTGGCGCCGGCCAGCATCTGGCCGCGATCGTTGAAGACGCGGACGACGTCGCCGTCGGCGATGCCGCGCGCGGCCGCGTCCTGCGGGTTGATGACGCAGGGCTCGCGGCCGGCGACCGCATAGGTCTCGCGCAGCGACGTGCCGCACAGCTGCGAATGCAGGCGCCCGTTCGGATGGCTGGCGACGACGTGCAGCGGGTACTTCGCCCCCGGGCCGCCGATGCGCTCGGCCGGTTCCATCCAGCTCGGATGGGCCTTGCAGTCATCATAGCCCATCTTCTCGATGTTCCGCGAGAAGATCTCGATCAGGCCGGACGGCGTGCCGAGCGGATTGAGCAACGGATCCTCGCGGAACGAACCGTAGCGGACGAAGCTGTTGCCCTTGGTGACGGGGAATTCGAGAATGCCCGCCGCCCAGAACTCGTCGAAGCCGGGCATTTCAACGCCCTTGGCCGTCGCCTGCTTGACCGCGTCCTCGTAGAAGCCGCGAATCCAGCCCATCTCGTCCTTGCCTTCGGTGAATTCCTGCTTCTTGCCCAGCCGGTCGGCGATCTCGGTGAAGATGTCGAAATCGTTGCGGCTCTCGAAGACGGGATCGATCACCTTCTTCATCGCCACCATCGCCTTGTTGGCATAATCGCCGACGGTCTCGATGTCGTTGCGCTCATAGGATGTGGTGGCCGGCAGGACGATGTCGGCGAAGCGCGCCGTCGCCGTCCACTGGAAGTCGTGGACGACCACGGTTTCCAGGTTCTGCCAGGCTTTCACCATCCGGTTGCGGTCCTGATGGTGGGCGAACGGATTGCCCCCGACCCAATAGGCCATCTTGACGTTCGGATAGGTGGTGCGGGTGCCGTTGAAGTCGAACTCGCCGCCGGGATTGAGCAGCATGTCGACGACGCGGGCCACGGGAATCGAGGCCGCGCCGCTTTCGGTCAGCCAGGCTGCCCCTTCGACGGCCTTGCCGCCGTCCGAGATGCCGCCAAGCGCTGGCCCGTCGCTCGTCGGCGCGCCGCCATTGGCATAGTGGTAGCTGAAGCCGAAGCCGCCGCCGGGAAGCCCGACCTGGCCGAGCATCGACGCCAGGACAACCAGCATCCAGTGGGCCTGCTCGCCATGGTGCTGGCGCTGGATCGACCAGCCGCCGGCCAGCATGGTGCGGTTCGCCGCGAACAGCCGCGCAAGCTCCCTGATCTTGTCGGCCGGGATGCCGGAAATACCGGCCGCCCATTCCGCGGTCTTCTCGGTCCCGTCGGTCTCGCCCGTCAGGTACGGAACGAACTGGTTGAAGCCGGTGGTGTAGTTGGCGAGGAATTCCTCGTCATGCAGCTTCTCGGTGTAGAGGGTGTGGGCGATGCCCAGCATCACCGCCACGTCGGTCTGCGGCTTCAGCGTGATCCATTCTGCGCCGAGATATTCGTCGGTCTCGGTGCGCACCGGGTTGATCGAGATGACCTTGATGCCCTTGTCCTTGAGCATCTTCAGCCCTTCGAAGGCGCCGTGATCGGGAACCACCCAGCCGATCTGGTTGGTCTTCATCGGGTCGGCGCCCCAGAACACCATCAGCTGGGTGTTCTCGGCCAGCACCGGCCAGACCGTCTGCTGCTCGTAGACCTCGAGCGTGCCGACGACATGCGGCATGATGATCTGCGCCGCGCCGGTCGAATAATCGCCCGACGAGTTCACGAAGCCGGCGGTCTGGTTCAGCATGCGCCGCAGCAGGCTCTGGCAGTTGTGCAGGCGGCCGGGGCTCTTCCAGCCATAGGAGCCGGCGAAGATGCCGGCGGGGCCGTATTTCTCCTGCACGCGCCTGATCTCGGCGACGACGAGCTCGAGCGCCTGTTCCCAGGTCACGCGGACGAAATCGCCCTTGCCGCGCGTCGTCCTGTCGGCGTCGGCGCCCTTCTCGAGGAATTCACGCCGCACCATCGGATATTTGATGCGGGTCGGCGAGTAGATGGAATCGAGGACGCCGGGGAGCTGGAAGCTCGGGGCCGGATCCTTTTCCCATGGCTCGAAGGCGACGGCACGGCCGCCTTCCACCTTGGCCTTGAACACGCCCCAGTGGCTGCCGGACAGCATTTCGCCATCCGCGACCCCGGCCGCGAACGCGCCTTCGGCCAGCAGCGACGGGCCGAAGACACCGAGCGCACCTGCCGCGACGCTGTAGTTGAGGAATGCACGCCGTGTCAGTTCGTGACGCAGCTCGTTTTTCGACATGTTTACCATTGACCCTTCCTAACCTCCTTGTGTTGGTATTGGACCATGGTCGGCATACGGGTCCTGTGACGCCGCCAGCGCGGCAAGCGCCCGGGCGGCCCCCGCCCAGAACCCGGATGTATCTCTGGCGATGCAGTCCGCGCAGAATGCGGGAACCCAGCCCTGCAGCCGCTCGAGCATCGCTTGCGATGCCGGGTCGGCGGCGAACAGGAGGTGGGACATCAACGCCAGTTCGATGGAGATGTGATCGGCGGGCTCGGCGCAGCCATCCGCGACCGTCAGCCCGAAGCGGCTCATGAACGCGTTCATCTCGGAGAATGGCTGCTGGAACAGACGGCCGTTGCCACGATAGGCCGATTCATAGGGCGCGACCATCTTGTGGCCGCCGATGCCGGTGAACAGCCGGTTGAAGGCGAGGCCGAGCGCGGCGGCGAGCCCGGCATCGTCGGCCGGCGCGACAAGGGCCTTTGCCATCCCGGCGACGCCGCCGGCCAGAGCCGGCCGGCCGCACAGTTCCTCCAGCCACGCCGCGCCCGCTCCGCCGCGGTAGGACGCAATCGTGTCCGGCGTCGGCGGCGTCGAGAACAGCTGGGCGAGCCATGCCCAGACCAGCGCCTGTTGCCGGTCCTCCGCGAGGATGGCAGCTGCTTCCGGCGCCGGTGAAGCCGCGGCGATCGGACTGGCGTGAAGCGGCTTATTCATGGCCGGCTCCCGCATTGCCGCCGTCCATGTCCTTGGCATGCATCTGCACGTATTTCTGGACGAGGCGGAACTGTTCGTCGTCGAGCGGCGAGCGGTCCTTCATCGCGTTGAGCGTGCCGATCCACTGGTTGGCAAGGAAGTGCTTGGTGTCGGACAGCTTGTGGCACAGGCCGCAGGCCGCGCCGTAGACCTGCCCGCCATAGTTCCAGATGTCGTCGATGCCGGTCGCCATGTGGGCATTCTCGACCCAGGCCGTCAGCTTGACGTCGCTCCAGTTCTGCTCGGTGTCGGGATCCTGCATCGATTGGCCGACCGCGATGGCGGACACGGCGTCCGGCGTCAGGACGGCGTTGAAGATGCGCTTGCCCTGGGCCTCGTAGATGACGCGCTCGGCGCCTTCCTGCTGCCAGCCGGCAACCGTGACCTGAAGCCACTTGCCATCGCTGGCCACCACCGACAGCGGCGTTGCGGCGAGGACCCGGCCGCTGGCGCGCGCCTCGTCGCCCGCGGGCTTGTCGAGATGGAAGTTGACGGTGATCAGCGGGTAGAGCGTGTCGCCCTTCTTCGGCTTGATCTTCTGGGCGGCTGCCTCGAGATCGGCGAGCAGCTTCTTGTAGCCCGAGCTCATGTCGGGGAGCTTATGGGCGATGCCCTTGTGGCAGCTGATGCAGGTGTCTCCCTCGGCCTTCGCCTTCTGCATCTCCTTCGAGGCTTCCGGCTTCTGGTGGACGAAGTCCATCGCGTCGTAGGAATGGCAGCTGCGGCATTCGCGGCTGTCGGTGGCTTCCATCTTCGCCCAGACGGCTTCGGCCATCCTCAGGCGGTTGGCCTCGTATTTCTCGGGCGTGTCGATGGTGCCGATGATCTCGCCCCAGAGGTCCTTCGCCGCGAACAGCTTGGCCTTGTAGAGCGGCCAGCCGGATTTCGGGACGTGGCAGTCGGAGCATTCGGCCCGCACGCCGGAGGTGTTCTGGTAGTGGATCGTCTTCTGGTATTCGGCGAGATTGGTCTGCATCGAGTGGCAGCTGACGCAGAATTCCATCGTCGTGGTCTTTTCGAGCGCATAGTGAAATCCGTTCCAGCCAACCACGCCGGCGGCGGCGCCTCCGACGAGGAGGACGCCCAGGCCCCATCTGGCGCTCGGCCTGCGGAAGGCGCTCCACATTTTCCTAATCACAGAAACCTCCGTGTCTTTGGCCCGGGAAGGGACCCGGCGGCGATGGGAGGTGTCCGGGTGGGGCGGGGCTCGCATCGCCGGGCGACCGACGTCGCCGCGTTGTTTCCCGGAAAGACTAGGAGGGCGGTGTGAACCGCATTGCGCCAGGCTGTGAACAGCTCGTAAAATGATATGAACGAGATAAGAACAGCCGGAAAGCGGCGTGGATTTCCTGCCGAAAACGGCGGGTTTTCGCGGATTTGGCGGGGCAGGCGGCTTGACCTTGCGCCGGGTGCGACATCAGATCGCGCCATGCAGAGGGCGTATCACATTCTCGTCGTCGAGGACGACCCGGTCGGCCGGCAGATGCTTTCGATGTATCTGCGCAAGGAGAACCATCGCGTCAGCGAGGCCGGCAATGGCGAGGAGATGCGGGCGGCGTTCGGCGGCGGCGACGTCGACGTGGTCATGCTCGACATCAATCTGCCCGACGAGGACGGGCTGTCGCTGCTGCGCGAGATCCGGCGACAGTCGGAGGCCGGCGTCATCATGGTCACCAGCCGCAGCGAGGATGTCGACCGCATCGTCGCGCTGGAGCTCGGCGCCGACGACTACGTGACCAAGCCCTATAACATGCGCGAACTGCTGCCCCGGACGAAGAACCTCGCGCGCAGGGTGGTGGCGGCGCGCGCGGTCAGGCAGGACGAGCCGCTGAAATCATTCGCCGGCTGGACGCTGGACATTCCGCACTGGACCCTGACGGCGCCCGATGGCGAGACGATGCGGTTGACGCGGGCGGAATTCGAACTGCTCGCGGCCTTCGTCACCAATCGCGGCCAGGTGCTGACCCGCGACCAGCTGATGGACCATGTCAGCCGCCGCGGCTATGACGCGCTCGACCGGACGATCGACGTGCTGGTTCGCCGTCTGCGGCGCAAGATCGAGCCGAACCCCGAGAAACCCCCGCTTCATCGTCACCGTCCATGGGCTGGGCTACGTCTTTTCGGCGTGACGCTCAGCGCGTGATGGCACGCGCCCACGCCTCGTCCAGCACCTCCGGCGCCCGGCGGCATTCGGCGACAAGGGCCGTAAACGATGCCCTGCCGCCCTCGCCGTGACGGAATGAGTTCTCGACCTCGGCCGCGAGGTCCGACAATCTGTCGAGGCCGACATGGCGGGCGGAGCTCTTGAGGCGATGGGCGATGTTCGACACCTGCTGCCACTGTTCGCGGTTTCGAGCCTCCTCGAGCTCGATCACCGTCTTTCCCGCGCTTTGCTTGAAGGTTTCGACGATCCGGGCCGCCATGTCCTCGCCCAGCGCGGCGATATGGCGGCGCAGCTCATCGACGCTCGGCTGATTGCGACCGTCCCGTCGGCTGTTCGCGGCTTCCTGCCCTTCGCGGCCGATCGGGTTGGGCGAGGAAACGCCGGCGATGCGGCGCAGCACCGCCTCGACATGGGCGAACCGGAACGGCTTGGCGAGAAATTCGCAGATGCCCGCTTCCGAAAGCTCTGACGCGTTGAGCGGGAACCCGGCGGCGGAGAATGCCACGATGGGCACGGTCGCCTTCCTGCGGGCGGGGAGCGCCTTGATGGCGCGCGCCAGCGCCAGACCGTTGATGTCCGGCAGGTTCATGTCGGAGAAGATCAGGTCGAAATCGTCCCGTGCCACCGCCGCCAGCGCCTGTTCGCCATTGCGCGCCACCACGGTGCGGTGCCCGGCCGCGCCGAGAAGGCTCGACGCCACCAGCGCATTGGCATCGTCGTCTTCGACGATCAGCAGCGAAAGGGCCCTGGGCGGCGGGCAGGCCTCGCCGCCCGCCCGGCCCGCATCCGGACCGGCGCCGGGCGCCAGCGGCAGATCGAGGTCGAGCCAGAAGCAGCTGCCATGTCCGAGGCGGCTGGAAACGCCGAGCCGCCCGCCGAGCTGATCGGCCAGCCGCAGGCAGATGGCAAGGCCGAGGCCGACGCCGCTGTGCCGGTGCGCCTCTGCCCGCTTCGAGCGGGTGAAGGGCTTGAAGATGCCGTAGCGTTCTTCCTCGGCGATGCCCGGCCCGGTATCCTGCACCGCGAAGCGCAACTTGCAGCCATCTTTCGCCTCGCCGGTGTTCTCGACGATGATCCTGACGGTACCCTGTTCCGTGAACTTCACGGCATTGCTGGCCAGATTGATCAGGATCTGGCGGATGCGTCCGGGATCGCCGGCCAGCGTCGGCAGGTCGGGCGCCTCGACGATCAGTTCGAGGCCCGGCTTGCGCCGCACCAGCGGCGCCACCAGCCGGGTGACGTCGTCGAGCACCGAGGCGACGGTAAACGGCACTTTCGCCGTCTCGACCGTTCCCGCCTCCAGGCGCGAATAGTCGAGGATGTTGCTGACCATCCAGGCGAGCACCTCGCTCGAATGGCCGATGGCGTCGACATAGCTCCTGTCGCGCTCCGACAGCGGGCTCTGGTGCAGCAGCTCGGCGATCCCGCCGATGCTGTGGATCGGCGTGCGGATCTCATGGCTCATCGTGGCGATGAAATTGGTCTTCGCGCGCGCCAGCGCCTCGGCGTTCTCCTTGGCCTGCCGGAGTTCGCTGACGTCGTGCAGGATGACGACGGTGCCAAGGAACTTTTCGGAGACGTCGAGCATGGTCTGGGTCTTAATCGCGAACCAGCGCTTGCCGGCGCGCGTCGACAGCTCGTGCTCGGCGTCGGGGCTCAATTCGAGCGAGAAATCGAAACCCGTCAGATCGTTCAGCGGCAGGTTGGAGCTGTCGCCGTAATAGCTTCCGCCCGGCACCGCATCCGGGAAGAACAGGGTCGCGGCGGCGAAGTTCATGTTCTCGACCAGGCCGTTGCGGTCGATGAGGAAGACCGGGTCGCGCAGGCTCTCGAAAATGGTCAGATATTTGTTCTTCTCGTTGACCAGCCGCTTGTTCTCGGCGCTCTGTCTTTCCTGCTCGGCGCTTTCATGGGCGCCGTACCATTCCGTGCAGACGCCGATCTCGACGCGATCGAAGAAGTTGTTGATCAGCTGCGAATAGCGGATGCGCGTGTCTTCCCGGACGTCTTCCTGAGTTCCGAGCTCGAGATAGATCCGGCGATAACCCTTCATCAGCCCGATGAACATGCCAAGCGAGACGCCGCGTGCGCGATGGCGTTTCGCCGCCTCGATGCCGAAGGCGACGGAAAAATCCCTGCCGTCGATCTCCTCCGCCCGCAGAGGCCGCAGCAAGGAGGCGTTTCCGAGAACGGAGATGATCGGCTCCGACAGTCCGCACACCGATGCCTGCCATGCCTGCCGCAGCGTCGATGTGTAGGGCATGAAGCCCAATGTCTTGGAAAGATCGATGATGCGGTCCGTCAGCCAGGATTCATGGTCGGCCACCCTGTCGCGCATGCGCGCGGCTTCGTCGGCATCCATTTTCCAGAATGTTTCGTCGCCGGAGGCAGGAAGGTCGGAGCGCGCTTCAACCGCCATTGGATATCGTCCTCGAAAACGTGTGCGGCATGGCGCTGCCGATCACCGGCGAAACCGCCTGCTTCGAACATGAAACCGCGTCCGCATGTTAGGGCGCGACGACCGGATACAGAGGCGAAAGCAGACCGGGGCGAACCCGTTGCCATAGCGGCCGCAGGGCCAAAATCCCGCCGCTTCGCGCAGGCTGGAACCTGCGGATTACGATAGGACATCCTCAAGGCGGCGTATTGATCCGGATCAAGATCGGCCGGTGTTTCGCGGCTGGGGCGAAGCGGAAAAAACATGATAATTTTTATCATCTTTTTGTTGCGTGCCCGGGCTTTGTCGCGCTAACTGGTCCTAAGGCAGATACCTGCATCAGATTGAAGCGTGCATGTGATGGAAACGGGCAATTCGAGAGCAGCGCTCGATGCCGCGATCGACGTCTATTACGACGAGATTCGCACGGCGATGCGTCGTCGCGGCGCCACGCCCGTGCAGGCGACCGAGATCGTCCACGATCTTTATATCAAGCTGTCCGGCAACCCGCAGCCGCTCATTGCGGCCGGCTCTATCAAGGCGTTCCTGATCCGCGCGGCGATCAATCTGGGCATCGACCGGGCCAGGCGGCTTGCCTTCGAGCGGTCGCTGTTCGCGGTTCTCGACGCCAGCGCCGAAGCTGTCGCGCATCGCCCCGAGAGGGCCATCGAGATGCATCTCGACATGCCGAGGCGCATTGCCTTTCTGCGTAAGACCATTCTCGAACTGCCCCCGCAATGCCGGAACGTCTTCCTTGCCTATCGCCTGATGGGCGTGAGCAAGGAGGAGATCGCGGAGATGCTGGGCATCAAGCGGCGCATGATCGACCGCCATTTGCGCAAGGCGATGCTGCACTGCCTGGAAAGAATGGACCAATTCGACAACGGATAGGCCCATTTTGCCATTGCCAATCGTTTATCCAGAGCGGAAGACGATTGGTGCCATGAAGACCCGAACCGAAACCGAACCGAAACGGCGCGCCCGCGAGCAGGCGGTCGACTGGCTGCTGCGCCTCGACGAGGGCGATCCGGGCGCGGGGGAGCGGGACAGGTTCGATGAGTGGCTTGCCGCCGATCCGTTGCACCGCGCCGCCTTCGAGGAGGCGCAGCAGCTTTTCCGGATGAGCGGCCGTGCCCTGGCCGAGAAGCCCGAGGAAACCCGGCGCGCGCTGCGCAAGGGCGAGCGCCGCTCGACGGCGCTCCTCGCGGCGCTTGCCGTCGTGCTTGGCGCGGCGTTCTGGTTTGCCGACGGCCCCCTGCGCCTTCAGGCCGACGCGATCACGCGGATCGACGAGACCCGCATCGTCGACCTGCCGGATGGCAGCAGGGTGCATCTCAACGCGAGTTCGGCGATTGCCGAGAATTTCGTGGCCGGGCAGCGTAGGATCAGGCTTTTGCGCGGGGAAGCCTATTTCGAGGTGGCGCCCGATCCCGCGCGGCCGTTCCTCGTCGAGGCCGGCGAGGTCGAGGTCCGGGTGCTCGGCACCGCCTTCAACGTCAACGTCACCGCGTTCGACACGGAAGTCACCGTCACCAAAAACAAGGTCGAGGTCCTGCCGCGCGCGGGCGGAGCGGCCGTCTCGCTCGTCAGCGGCGAGCGTGTCGCCTTTCTCGAGCGCAGCGGAATGGGTCAGGTCGAGACCATCGCGGCCGGCGAGCAAGTACCGTGGCGGTCGGGCCGGCTGGTCTTCGAGGAGCGCCCGTTCGAGCGCGTCGCCGAGGAGCTGGCGCGGCATCTGCCGGGCCGCTTCGTCGTCATGGGCGATGCGCTGCGTGGCCGAAAGATTTCCGGCTCGTTCGATCTGAGCAATCCCCGGCTGGCGCTCGACAGCTTCGCCGCCGTCTTCGGTGTCCGGGTCGTTCAGGCCGGCCCGTTTCTGACGCTGATCTACTGACACACGATTTTTTCGGACCGACAGCCCAAAACGCCGTTCCCATTCGTCTAGCAAGAATGAGTGCAATGCGTGAGCGGGGATTCGGCGGATGCAGATGAAATCGGTTTCGGGAACGGCCCGGAAGTTGGCGCGGGCGACGGCGATGACGCTCGTCGCCGCAGTTGCGGTGATGGCGACCGGCCAGGTGAGGACGGCGGCCGCGCAGGAACGCTCCGCCGCGCTCTCGATCCCGGCGGGCCCGCTGTCGGCGGCGCTGAACGCGCTTGCGGCGCAGAGCGGCCTGCAGATCGGCTTCGACAGTTCGCTGGTGCGCGGCAAGTCCACCGCCGGGCTCGCCGGAAGCTTCACCCCGAATGCCGCCCTCGAGCGGCTGCTCGCCGGATCGGGCCTGACCTATTCGTTCAGCAATTCGCGCACGGTGACGGTGCAGGCCGACGCTGGTGCAGTTGCGGGTGATGCAGTGGCGTTCGACGGCAACGCGACGGTGCTCGACCCCATCGTCATCCAGGGCGAGAAGATCGCGCGCGACATCTTCAGCACCTACACGAGCACCGGCGTCGCCACCGCGCAGGAGCTGAGCGATTACAACCTCAACACCGTCGGCCAGTCGCTCAACAGGATGGGCAATGTCCGGTCGTTCGAAACGGGCGCCGGCAATTCGAGCTTCATCATCCGTGGCTTGAACGCCGATGGCGTCACCCAGCCCAGCCGTTCCGCGCCCGTGATCTCCGTGGTGGTGGACGGGGCGCAGCAGGGCATCGAGGCGACACGGCGCGGCACCCGCGGCGTCTGGGACGTCGAGCAGATCGAGGTGCTGCGCGGCCCGCAGTCCACCCTGCAGGGCCGCGATTCGCTTGCCGGCTCCGTGCAGATCAAGACCAAGGACCCGACCTGGGTGCCGGAGGTCTCGGTCGAGACCATAGCCGGAACGAACGACTTCTTCTCCGGCGCCTTCGCGGTTTCCGCCCCGATCATCGCCGACCAGCTCGCTTTCCGCATTTCCGGGCAGGCATGGAAGTCGACCAGGGACATCCACTATGTCGATCCCTCGCTCGCGGAGCTTGGCAAGGACGAGTTCCAGGAAATCCGCGGCAAGCTCCTGTTCACGCCGGAAGCGCTGCCTGGCCTCACCGCGCTTTTGACCTTCAGCCGCACCCATGACAAGCCGGCCTGGGGGATGGTCAGCGGCCCGGATTTCTTCCGGCGTCGTTTCGAGGACAAGGATCTCACCACCGCCGAGTTCCGCGACACCTTCGTCAACCGCTACATCGCCGATGTGAGCTACGAGATCTCGCCCGACTGGACGGTGAAGTCGGTGACCTCGTTCGTCGATACCGACATGACGATCACGACGCCGGCGAACTCGCTGCTGATCCGCGACGACGTCCGCGAGGGCAGGGATTTCTCCCACGACACGCGCCTGACCTACGAATCCGCGGGTTCGCCGTTCTCGGGCGTGTTCGGCGTGTTTGCCGGCCGCTTCACCAGCGACCTCGATTCGGACATGCAGTTCAAGCTCGATCCCTTCGGCCTGCCGGGCGTCGTCATTCCGTATCAGATGCTGCAGGCGCAGAACAAAACCGAATCCGTCGCCGCCTATGCCGACATGCGCTACGACTTCGCGGAACGCTGGACTGCGATGGCGGGCGGGCGTCTGCTCCGCGACCGCGTCTCGGCCAATTACACCGGCATGGTGCTCGACGAGACCGCGACGCTGATAAACCTCGCCGGCGGCTCGCTGATCCCCGTCTATGTGTTGCAGGACGAGAACAACGCGGTTTCGAACACGGTGTTCCTGCCGAAAGTCGGCCTGGCCTTCGGCGTCACCGAGAACCAGACGGTGTCCGCAACCGTGAGCCGAGGCTATCGCGCCGGCTTCTCCGAGGCCGTTCTGGGAACGCCGGACATCAATACCGTCGAGCCCGAATATCTCTGGTCTTACGACCTTGCCTACCGGTCGAAATGGTTGGAGGACCGGCTGCACCTGAACGCCAACGTCTTCTACTACGACTACCGCAACCAGCAGATCCCGGTCTATGCAAACCCGTCGTTCGGCGCACAGACGATGACCGCCAATATCGGCAGGTCGCATTCCTACGGCGCGGAACTCGAGGCACGGTGGCTGCCGGTGCCGGAATTCGAGCTGTTCTCATCGATCGGCCTGCTCAAGACCCGCTTTGACGAGGGCGTCGTCAGGATCGGCGGCAAAAACATCCAGCTTGCGGGCAACCAGTTCCCCGAGGCGCCGACCGTCACGGCCTCGCTCGGCGGCATCTGGCGCCATCAAAGCGGCTTCTTCGCCGGCGCCGACGTTTCCTTCACCGGCGGCTATTACAGCCTTGGTGATCTGGAGAACACGCTGGCGCGCAAGGTGAGCTCGTTCACCGTCGTCAATGCGCAGCTCGGCTACGAATCCGAGAACCTGTCCGTCACCGCCTTCGCCAAGAACCTTTTCGACGAGCAATACCTGACCAGCATCGGCCAGGGCGGCAATCAGGCGACGATCGGCGACGGGCGCAGTTTCGGCGTTCGCGTCACCGGCAAGTTCTGAGCGGGGAGCGTGGCGGCCATCGGCAACAGCGATGAACGCGGGAAGACGAGCGCCGCATCGCCCCTTGTCGCGGCGCTCGAAGCCCTTTCACGCCTGAAACCGGAATCGCCGGTCGGGATCGGCGATCTCGATCCGGGATGGCGGACCGCCGCGGCACTCTGGGCCGACAATGAAACGCTGGAAAGGCTGCTTGCCGCGCAAGCGGCCTTTACCGTCGATCTCGACCGCAAGGCGCAGGCCGCCTATCTGGTCATCGACCAGAGCATGATGGTGGCGCTGGCCGTGGTCGCGCCGCTGCTCGGATGCGGCGTCGTTCCCGACATCGCACCCGAGCGTATCGCTTTGCGCCTCGAAGCGCATGCCGTCGCGCATCGTGGAAGGACCGTCGAGGAACTGAAGAGCTCGATGCGCCTGCTGAGCACGTCATTCGCCACGCATGAGGCGCAATGGGGCGATCGCCCCGACGCCCGTCTCCTCTCCGACCGCACCGCTTTGCTCGACCATGCGCGCCGGCAGATCGAAAGCTGTTTCCGGCCGCTGATCCGCAGGCTCCACACCCTGACCGCATTGCCCGCCGGCGCCATGTGGCGTCTCGTCGGCGACTCCGTCTCGGCCGTCTTCCTCGATGCCGGCCGGTTGCTCGGCAAGGAGGAGGATGCCAAGCGCGACGCGCTCGCGGTGCTCAAGCATCCCGGCTCGCCGCTGACCAACCGGCAGATGCATTATTTCGACATCGTCATCCGTGATCCCGGCAATCCCGATCATATCCTGATGTCGCGGTCGTTCCGCTCGCGTGGCGGCTGCTGCCGTTACTACACCTCGCGCGAGGGTCATCTGTGCACGACATGCGTGCTGCTCGATCCGGCCGAACGCGACCGCAACCTCGCCGCCGCGCTGGGCGCCCGCCTCGGGCTGGCGGCACCTGCCGCCCATTCCGCCTGAAGGAAATGTCCATGTCCCGCCTCGCTTCCATTTTTTGCCTTCTGCCGGGTCTGCTGCTGGTCGGGTTTGCCGCGCCCGCCCGGGCCTGCGACGGCAGGCTGGCGGACGATGCGTCGATCCTGGGCGGGCCGGTCTGCGTTCCGGCCGCGCCGCAGCGCATCGTGGTGCTCGATCCCACCTACAGCCTTGGCATGGCGATCGAGCTCGACCTGCCCGTCATCGGGGCGCCGCTGTTCGGCATGAGCGACGAGACGCTGAAGGCTCAAGCGCTTGCGCGCAACGTCGAGGACCTCGGCGCATTCACCGAGCCGAGCGTCGAAAAGGTGATCGCCCTCGGCCCCGACCTGATCATCGGCAGCGCGCTGGCCGGCGAAGGCGTGTTGCAGCTCGCGTCGCAGATCGCGCCGACCGTGCTGATCGGGGCGCAGAACTGGAAGGACTATTACCGCATCGTCGCCCGGATCACCGGCACTGAACGCGCTGCCGAGGAAAAGCTCGCCGCCTACGAGGCGCGCGCTTCGTCCCTGCGCGACAGGGTGCAGGCAAAGACGGTGTCGGTGGTGCGCATCACCCCCTGGGATTTCCAGGTCTATCTCGACGGGCCGAACGCATACGGGCCGTTCGCCGTTCTCGCCGAAGCCGGCGTCAGGCGGAGCGCCTATGAGACGACCGCCGACCAGCTCGAACTCAAGCGGCCCGACTGGGAGCAGATGGCGAGGCTCGATGGCGACATCCTGCTCTACATCATCGGCGGCGCCAACGATTCCGCCACCAGCGGCCGCCACGAGGAGGTCACGGGCAATCCGCTGTGGCAACTGCTGCCGGCGGTCAGGTCGGGCAATGTCCATCGTGTCGATGCTGCGACCTGGATGGAATTCAGCGGGCTGGCCTCCGCCAACCGCGTCCTCGACGACGTCGAACGCTACGTCATCGGCACGCGATGAACCGGTCGGGCGGCCATGGCGGCCTCGCGCTGCTGGCGACGGCGACGCTGGCCGCCGCCCTGTGGTCGATGACGGTCGGATCGTCGTGGATCGCCCCGGACGCGATTTTCGGGGCGCTGTTTTCGCCCGACGATTCCTACACCGCGCTCATCGTGACGGGCGTGCGGCTGCCGCGGGTTCTGGCGGCGCTTGCCAGCGGCGCGGCGCTGGCCGTCGCCGGAGCGCTGATGCAGGCCGTCACCAACAACCCGCTCGCCTCTCCCGGCCTGCTCGGCATCAATGCCGGCGCGGCCTTCGCGGTGGTGCTGGCGATCCTGCTGCTTCCGCCGCTCTCCGGTGGCGGCTATGCCTGGTTCGCCTTTGCCGGGGCAGGGCTGGCCGGCGCGGGTGTCTACGCGCTCGGCTCGGCGGGCGCCGGCGGTGCGACGCCGCTGAAGCTGGCGCTGGCAGGGGTCATCGTCACCTCGTTCCTGACGTCGCTGACGACGACGGTGCTGGTCTTCGACAGGGCGACGCTCGACGCCGTGCGGATGTGGACGATCGGTTCGCTTGCCGGCCGGCAGATGGAGACCGTCGCTCCGCTGCTCGTCTATGTGATCGGCGGTCTGGCCGTCGCCATCGCGGTCTCGCGACAGGTCACGACTTTGAGCCTGGGGTCCGAGATCGCCGCCGCCATCGGCCAGAATCTCGTCGTCTGGCGGCTTACCTGCGGTGCGCTGGTGATCGTTCTTGCCGGCAGCGCTATCGCCATCGCCGGCCCGATCGGTTTCGTCGGGCTGGTCGTGCCGCATATGGCGCGCCTGCTCGTCGGCCCGGACTATCGCCGCATCATACCCTGGTCGGCGTTCGGCGGCGCGCTGCTGGTCGTCGTCGCCGACACGGTGTTCCGCAACAGCCTGCCGGGGATCGACCTTCCGGTCGGCGTGGCGATGGCGATGGTCGGCGCCCCGTTCTTCATCCATCTTGCGCGACGGCGCACGCTGACCATCTCATGATGCGCGCCGTCATCCTGCTTGCCGGCGCCATATCGTGCCTGTTCGTGCTCGGCCTGACGGTGGGAGAGCAGCCGCTGTCCGTCGCCGAGATCGTCTCGGTGCTCGCCGGCGACGGCGAGGCGTCGGCGGCCGCCGGGAAGATCGTGCTCGACATCCGGCTGCCGCGGCTCTTGCTGGCGATCCTCGTCGGCATGGCGCTGGCCACCGCAGGCGCACTGGCCCAGACCGTGATGCAGAACCCGCTCGCCGAGCCCGGCCTGCTCGGCATCAATGCCGGCGCGGCGCTGGCCGCGCTCGTGTTCATGGTCTTTCTCCGCGAAACCGCGCCGCATGTCGTCGCGCTGGCGGCCTTCGGCGGCGCGAGCATGCTTGCGGTGGCGATCTATGCGCTTGCGTGGCGCGGCGGCGTCCAGTCGTTCCGCATCATCCTGATCGGCATCGGCCTCAGCGCGCTGTGCGGCGCGGCCGCCAATCTGATCACCGCCTTTGGCGACATCACGGCGGTCCAGCAGGCGCAGGTCTGGCTCGCCGGCACGCTCTATCTGGCCAACTGGGACAAGGTCGCGCTGCTGGCAATCCTGTTCGTTCCGGTGCTGGCGCTGTGCCTGCTTCTGGCGCGCGAGCTCGATCTCGTTGCGCTCGGCGAGGACGCCGCGGCGGCGCTCGGCCAGCGGATACAGGCGATGCGCATGATCCTGCTCGCCCTGTGCGTCGTGCTGTCGGCGGCTGCGGTTTCGGCGACGGGGCTGATCGGCTTTGTCGGCCTCGTCGCGCCGCATATCGCCCGGGGTCTTGTCGGCCAGCCGCATGGCCGGCTGCTGCCGGTGGCCGGCCTGACGGGAGCGCTTCTACTGCTGGCCGCCGACCTCGTCGGCCGCACGGTCATCGCGCCGGCGCAGTTTCCGGCCGGGCTGGTCACCGCCCTGATCGGAGCGCCCGTCTTTGCCGTCATCTTCTGGAAATCGCGCAATGCAGCCGCAAGCTGATATTCTCGCCGCCTCCGGCCTCTGCGTCGGCTATGGCGGGCACGCCGTCATTCGCGGGCTCGATCTTGCCGTTTCGGCCCAGGCCTTCACCGCGCTGGTCGGGCCGAACGGCAGCGGAAAGTCGACGCTTCTGCGCGCGCTGGCCGGGCTGTCGCGCCCGTCGGCCGGGCGCGTGACGCTGGGCGGGCAGCCCTTCGCCTCGCTTTCGCGCAAGGCGCTGGCCCGCCGGATCAGCTTTCTGCCGCAGGCGCCGCTCGCTCCGGAGGGATTGACGGTAATCGACCTCATCCGTCATGGCCGCTATCCCCACCAGGGCCTGTTCTCGCGCTGGACCGAGGCCGACGACGAGGCCTGCGAGGAGGCGCTGGCGCTGACCGCGATGAACCTCTTGCGCGACCGCGCCCTGCGCACGCTTTCAGGCGGGCAGCGGCAGCGCGCCTGGATCGCCATGTCGCTCGTCCAGCAGGCCGCGATCATGCTGCTCGACGAGCCGACCAGCTTCCTCGATATCGCGCATCAGATCGAGGTGCTCGAGCTGATGCGCGAGCTTGCGCGCGGCAAGGGCAAGGCGATCGTCGCCGTGCTCCACGATCTCAACCAGGCCGCACGCTATGCCGACCGCATCGTGATGATCGCCGACGGGACGATCCGTGCGGCCGGATCGCCCGACGAGGTGATGAAGCCCGATACGATCGACAGGGTATTCGGCATAAGGTCGAGGATCGTCGCCGATCCGGTCGACGGGACCAGGCTGATCGTGCCGCTGCGGCCGTCGGGCGGGAGCTGACCGCGGAACATTCCGCAGACAGGACGGAGACCGGATAAGCGGAAGCCGCGTTTCCCGGACCGGATGTCTTTCTGGCTGCCCGCAGTTGGGAAGCGGCGGTTTGAAGGCTGCCGTCAGACGTAGAAGTCCTGCGGGTAGGGTTCGCCGCCGAGAACGATCGTTGCCTCGTCGGCCCAGCGCACGACCTTCTGTCCGACGGAGACGAAATCGTCGATCTTCAGCTCGTTCTCGTCGGCGGTCAGCGCGATCGAGCCACAGACCTTGCCATCTTCTCCCCAGACCGGCGCCGCCACGGAGTTGACGCCCTTGCGGAATCCGCTCTCCGACGTCGCATAGCGGCGATTGCGGATCTCCGTGATCTGCGCCTCCATCGCGGCAAGGTCTACGGGCTGAAACTCTATGGTGCCACGCTCGGCGGCGGTGCCCAGCCTCTGTCTCGCCTCGGGGGTCAGGAATGCCGTAATCGCAAGTCCGGACGCGGTTGCGGTGATGGGGACGCTGGTGCCGAGCTCCGATGAATAGGTCAGGCCGTTCTTCCCCTCCACCTTGTCGAAATAGGTGGCGAACGGCGCGTTGTTCAGCATGAAGAAGGCGGTGTAGCCGGTGGTGTGGGCGGCGTGTCGCAGGATCGGATGAATCGAACGGCGCAGGACGTTGTCGCGCAGAACCTGGGCGCCGACTTCCCAGGTCAGCAGCGTCGCGCGGTACTTTCGCGACTTGACCTGCTCCGCAAAGCCAAGCTGCACCAGAGTTCCGAGAAGGCGCTGGACGGCGCTCAGGTTCATGTCGATCTGCTGGGCGAGGGCGGTTATGCCCACGGGCTCGCGCGCATAGCACAATGCCTCCAGAAGGCGCGTTCCCTTTGCAAGCGTCGTGCTCATCGCGTTCTCTCCGATTCCCTCAGCTCAACTATCATATAAAGGCACTGGGCAAGTGCAACTTCCTCTTGAAAATGGAGAATTCGGCAGTAAGATATCTAATATTGTAATGAAATATCGATATACGATAAATGAGGATGCCATGACCGGTTCTATCCCCGATCTGACCGGGGCCTGGGAGCTTCCTGACCATCTGGTCATGCTGCGCGACACGATCCGTCGTTTCATGATCGAGGAGGTGCGTCCGGTCGAAGAGCGGCAGCCGCACGACTGCTATGCGCTGCCCGTCGACGCGCTGGAGGCGCTGCGCGCGAAGGCGCGCGCCGCGGGGCTGTGGTGCATGGCGTCGCCGGAAGAATATGGCGGCGGCGGGCTTGGCCTTCTCGGTCAGGTCATCGTCGCCGAGGAGGCGGCCAAATGCCGGATGGGCGCGTATGTGCCGGCCTGTGGCGCCTTCGGCATCGATCCGCCGTCGGTCATCTGGCTGGGCACGGAGGCGCAGCGCCAGAAATACGGTGTCGGCGGCATCAATGGCGGCAAGAAGAACTTCGTCGCGATCTCCGAGGATTCCGGCGGTTCGGACCCGGCGCACAAGATCGCCACCCGGGCGCGGCGCGAGGGCGACCGCTATCTTATCAACGGCACCAAGATGTGGATCACCGGCGCCGACAAGGCCGACTGGGGCATTGTCTTTGCCCGCACCGGCGAGCCGGGCAAGGGCAACGGCATCACCGCGTTCATCGTCGACCGCGACACGCCGGGCATTGCCTGCCGCGAGATCGGCGTCATCCGATCCTATGCGCCATACGAGGTTACGTTCGAGGACGTCGAGGTTCCGGTCGAGAACCGTCTGGGCGAAGAGGGCCAGGGTTTCGCCATCTGCCAGAAATGGCTGGTCCATGCCCGCGTGCCCTATGCCGCCGGTGTGATCGGCATTGCCCAGGAAGCGTTGTCGATCGCCATCGACTGGGCGCGGCAGCGCCATGTGCACAAATCGCTGCTGGCCGACAAGCAGGCGATCCAGTGGATGATCGCCGACAGCGAAATGGAGATTCGCGCCGCGAGGCTGCTCACCTATCAGGCCGCCTGGAATGGCGACCTCGGCAAGGACATCAAGACCGAGGCGTCGATCGCCAAGGTTGTGGCGACCGAGACGGCCGGCCGTGTGGTCGACCGCGCCGTGCAGATTCTCGGCGGCATGGGCGTGGCGCGCGAGGTGCCGCTCGAGCGCTGGTTCCGCGAACTGCGCATCAAGCGCATCGGCGAGGGGCCGTCGGAGGTGCACCGCATGGTGCTGGCCAGACAGTTGCTGCGGAGCTGACCATGGCGATCGATTTCGAGGCTACAGACGGCGTCGCGCTGATCACCATCAACCGCCCGGAAAAGGCCAACGCTCTCGACGCCGAGCATTACGAGGCCCTGTCGAAGGCGTGGATTCGCGTTCGCGACGACGATGCGGTCCGGGCCGCCATCATCACCGGTGCGGGTGAGCGGGTGTTCTCCGCCGGCGCCGATCTGACGTCGTGGGTCGGGCGCAAGCGAAACCTCTCGGATCACTGGGCGACGCAGCAGGACATGCTGCTCAATCGCGGTCTCGAAATCTGGAAACCCGTCATCTGCGCCGTCAACGGCGCCTGTGTCGGCGGCGGCATGACGCTCATGCTCGCCACCGATATGCGTGTCGCGGTCCGTGGCGCGCGCTTCGGTCTGTCGGAGGTGCGTCGGGGCCTGATCGCCGCGAATGGCGGCACGCAACGCATCATGAAGCAGCTTCCTTATGCCATAGCCATGGAGATGCTGCTGTGCGGCGAGGACATCGATGCCGACACCGCGCTCCGTTGGGGCCTGATCAACCGCGTCGTCGAGCGCGATGAGCTTCTCCCCACGGCTCGCGCCCTTGCCGCCCGGGTGTGCGAGAACGCTCCGCTTGCGGTTCGCGCCGCCAAGGAGCTGGCGGTCCGTTCCTTCGACCTGCCGCTCGCCGAGGGGCTGCGGCTCGAGCAATACGTCAATCTCATCCTGCACGGCTCCGACGATACGCGCCTCGCCAAGGAAGCGTTCGCGGAAA
Source organism: Aquamicrobium sp. (assembly GCA_047637695.1). GTDB lineage: Bacteria > Pseudomonadota > Alphaproteobacteria > Rhizobiales > Rhizobiaceae > Aerobium. Next base: position 20,145 of record JBLJBS010000036.1, read on the forward strand.
AGCGCCGGCCGCAATTCTCGGGAAACTGATCCGTGGCAGAAGACAAGCCCATCGCTCCGATGCCTCTGGCCGGCATCCGTGTCCTGGATCTGACCCAGATCTACAACGGCCCCTACGCCACCTTCCTGATGGCGATGGCCGGGGCGGAAGTGATCAAGATCGAGCCGCCGGGCGGCGAGTATCTGCGCCGGCGCGATGCGCGCGCGGGCGCGTTCATGCCGTTCGCGATGCTGAACGGCTGCAAGAAGTCGGTGTCGCTCAACCTGAAGTCGGAGCGTGGGCGCGATCTCTTCCTCGATCTGGTCGCGACCGCCGACGTCGTGGTCGAGAACTATTCGCCCGGCGTGATGGACAGGCTTGGCCTGGGTTATGACGATCTGCGCGCCAGGAATCCGCGCATCGTCTTCGCTTCCGGCTCCGGCTACGGCCAGGATGGCGGTTACCGGGATCTGATGGCGATGGACCTAACCGTGCAGGCGATGTCGGGCGTGATGAGCGTCACGGGCTATCCTGATGGTCCGCCGACCAAGGCGGGAGCCGCGCTGTGCGACTTCTTCGGCGGCGTGCATCTTTACGGCGCGGTGGTGACGGCGCTGTTCCGGCGCGAGACCGGCGGCCACGGCGCCCGCATCGACGTCGCCATGCTCGATGCCGTCTACCCGACCATGGCGTCGAATATCGGCATGCTCTACGGCGCCCGCGACGACCTGCCGCCGCGCACCGGCAACCGCCATGGCGGCCTGTCGCTGTGCCCGTACAACGTCTATCCCGTCATCGATGGCCATATCGCCATCATCTGCAACAATGACCGGCACTGGCAGGGGCTGCTCGCCGCGATGGGGCGGCTGGACCTTTCGACCGACCCGCGCACGCTGACCATGGCCGACCGGGTGCGCAACATGGAATTCGTCGACGCCGAGATCGCCGCCTTCACCGGCACGATGACCAAGGCCGCGCTCGGCCCGCTGCTCCAGTCGAACAAGGTGCCGCACGCGCCGGTGCGCGAACTGAAGGAGGTGATGAACGACCCCGTTCTTCATGCGCGCGGCGTGCTGTTCGAGGTCGACCATCCCGCCTATGGCCGGATCACCCTGAACAACTCGCCGCTGCGCTTCAGCGACACGGAGAGCCCTGTCTATCGATGCTCGCCGGAATGCGGCGAGCACAATGAGGAGATATTCGCCGAGCTTGGCATCGCCGCTTCCGGCCTGGCCGAGCTTGGCGAGGAGGGCGCGGTCTGATGCAGGGCAGGGTGGTCGTCTCCGGTGTCGGCAATACCGCCTACGGCAAGCATCCGGGGCGCGACAAGATCGATCTGGTCGTCGAGGCGGCGCGGGAAGCTGTGGCCGACGCGGGCATCGACAAGGCCGAGATCGACGGGGTGTTCGTCAAGATGGCAAACGCGTCGCCGGAAATCCTGTACGGACAGAAAGTGTCCGAGGCGCTGGGGCTGCAACCTGTCATCGGCTGTGCGCTCGACCAGGGCGGAGCCGCCAATATCGGCCTGATCACCTATGCCACGCTCGCCATTGAGGCCGGGATGATCCGCAACGCGCTGATCTGCTACGGCGACACGGCGCGCACCGGCAGCCATGCCGTCTATCACCGCCCGCGGGGCGACGACGCGATCATGGGCTGGTATTCCACCGCCGCCGGCTATGCGATGCTCCATCAGGCCTATCGTCAGCGCTATGGCGCGCGCGACGAGCATTTCGGCGCGGTGGCGATGGCGGCGCGTGCGCATGGGGCGCAGAACCCGCGCGCCCATCTCAGATTGCCTCTTTCGATGGACGATTATCTCGGCGGCGCCTTCGTCGTCGAGCCGCTGCGTCGCGACGACATCTGTCTGGTTTCCGACGGCGGCGCGGCGATCCTGCTCACCAGCGCTGCCGAGGCGAGGCAAAGGGGAAATGCTCGCGCCGTGCCTATTCTCGGGCTCGGGCAGGCCCAGGAGAGCTGGGAAGTCCACCTGCGGCCGGACCTTTTGCGCACCAAGGCGCAACACAGCGCCGACATGGCGTTCGCCCGCGCGGGTATCGGGCGTGACGAGATCGATTTCGCGCAGCTCTACGACTGTTTCACTGTGACCGTGCTGCAGACGCTGGAGGATTACGGTCTTTGCCGGCGCGGGCAGGCTGGTGAAAAGGCGCTTGCCGAGGGGCTGGGCATCGACGGATGGCTGCCGTTCAACACGTCCGGCGGCCTGCTTTCGGAAAGCGGCACGCCCGGACTTCAGCTGATCATCGAGGCGGTGCGGCAGTTGCGCGGCGAGGCAAACGTTCAGGTGCGCGCGCCCCGCTACGGTCTCGTCTCCAACCAGGGCGGCAGCATGCACACGCATGCGACGATGATTTTGGGGAGCGCCGGATGAGCGTGCCGGAGGTCAGGATCGACGAAACCACCCGCCCGTACTGGTCGGCGCTGGCCGAGGGACGTCTGGTGCACCAGCATTGCCGCGCCTGCGGTCATGACTGGTTGCCGCCGCGTCCGAACTGCGTCGCCTGCCTTGAACGGGATTACGAATGGCGCGATTGCTCCGGCCATGGCCGCATCGTTTCCTGGGTTGTGTATCACAAGGCCTATGCGCCGCATCTGGCAAACAGGGTTCCATACAACGTCACCATTGTTGAACTGGCCGAGGGGCCGCGGTTGCTGACCAACATCGTTGACAGGCCGGACGGGCGCGGTCTCGCGCCGGGCGCCGCCGTGGAACTGGCGATCGAAGAGGATTTCGGCCGGGCCTTGCCCCGGTTCAGGCTCGGCGCGCCGCAGGGCGCCTGATCCGCAAGGAGCTTTGCCCGGCAACGGGCAGGTGTGAAGAACGATTCATCGGGGCGTGACCAGCCACCCCCGCAGCGAAAGACCAAGCCCGGGCGCGAGGCGCTGCCGGGGACCAAGGGAGATCAACAGCATGTCCAAAGCCAACGAGCAGAACGGCGCGGAGATCATTCTCGATCATCTGATCGGGCAGAATGTGCCCTATATGATCGGCGTTTGCGGTCATGGCGACGTCGGGCTGATGGATGCGGCGTTCGACCGCCAGGACAGGTTCGGCACCATTTCCGTTCACAACGAACAGACCGCCGGCTTCATGGCCGATGCCTATTATCGCGTCACCGGTCAGCCGCTGGCCACCTTCACCTCGGTCGGTCCCGGTTCGATCTCGATCCAGGTGGCGATCGCCAACGCCATGTTCGACAGCTCGGCCGTGTTCGCCATCACCGGAAACATTCCCACCCAGCAGTTCAACCGCATGCCCTTCCAGGAGATAGGCCACCACTATCAGGCCGACTTCCCGACAGCGATGCGCCCCTATGTCAAGCGCTCCTATCAGGCGACGCGCCCGGACATGCTGCCGACCATGATGCGCCATGCCTATTCGACGATGATGGCCGGCCGCGTCGGCCCCGTGCATCTCGACGTGCCGCTCAACGTCTTCAACGAGACCACCGCCGAGGTCGCCGATTTCGCCGATGACTGGCGTGGCAACGTCAGTCATCATCCGGCAGCCGATCCGGCCTCGCTCGCCCGCGCCGTCGACATGCTGCTGGAGGCGGAGCGTCCGGTCATCATCGCCGGCAACGGTGCGCTCGCCCACCGCATCGAGGCCGACCTGCTGGCGCTGGCGCGCATGCTCAACATTCCTGTCGCCTCGACGGCGCAGGGCAAGGGCGTCATCGACGAAACCGACCCGCTCTGCCTCGGCCCGCTCGGGCGCGACGGCGTCTATCCGTCCAATCGCGCGACGCGCGGTTGCGACGTGGTGCTGGCTCTGGGAACGCGCTTCGGCGACCGTTCGTCCTCGTCGTGGCGTCCGGGCGCGACCCACAGCATTCCGCCGCAGCGTCTGATCCATGTCGACATCGACCCCGGCCAGCTGGGCCGCAACTACCCGCCGGCGCTGGGCATCGTCGCCTCGGCGAAGACCTTCGTCCGGCAGTTGCTCGACGCCTTGTCCTCGCGTCAGGATGCGGTGGCCCGCTCGATCGCGGCCCGCGCGAAATGGACCGAGAGCTGGCAGGGCTGGAAGCGCCAATGGGACCTCGACGTCTATGCCGGCGCCAATCGCGGCGACGTGCCGATCCATCCCGACCGCATCATCGGCGAACTTACCAAAGCTCTGCCCCACGATGCCATCGTCGCTGCCGACATCGGCATGAACCACACCTGGCTCGTCCAGCAGTGGCGGGTTCGTTCCGGCGGCCTGCTGATCCAGTCGGGCGGGCTGGCCTCCATGGGCATGGGCGTGTGCGGCGTGCTCGGGGCCAAGCTGGCGGCGCCCGACAGGACCGCGATCTCGTTCTCCGGCGACGGCGGCATGATGATGCATTCCAACGCCATCGCCACCGCGGTGGAATACGACCTTCCGGCAATCTGGGTGGTGATGAACAATTGCGGCTACGTCTCGATCCGCGACCTGCAGCGAGGCTTCTACGGACGCGAATATGCCACCCGCTTCCGCAAGGAGAAGACCGGCGAACTGCATTCCGCCGATTTTGCGCTGATGGCGAAGTCGATGGGTGCGGAGGGCATCCGCGTCGATCATCCCGACTCGCTCGGCGCGGCGCTGGAAGCGGCGATCGCCAGCAACCGGCCGACGGTTCTTGATGTCCGCACCGAGCCGGACGTGAAGCGCTTCACCACCGCCGTCCTCGACTTTCCGCCCCTGTTCGGTTCCGAGCCGAACTATGACCCGGACCCGCTCTCCTGAAGGACACTGGGATGTCAGTAAGAAAGCTCGACCTATATATCGCCGGCCGCTGGCAGCCTGCCTCGACCGAAGACGTCATCGAATTGCGCAATCCGGCGACGGGGGGCCTGCTCGCGCATGTTCCGGTGGCATCCGAGGCCGACCTCGACGCGGCTGCCGCTGCCGCCGATGCCGGCTTCCGCGTCTGGCGGCGGACGGCTCCGGCGCAGCGCTGCGCCGTCATCCTGCGCGCTGCCGCCCTGATCCGCGAGCGCAGCGAGGAGATTTCCACGCTGATGTCGCAGGAGCAGGGCAAGCCAATCGGCGAAGCGCGGGCGGAGACGCTGCGCGCGGCCGAGTTGATCGAATGGGCGGCCGAAGAGGGCCGCCGGACCTATGGCCGCACCATCCCCGCGCCGGAAGGCAACCGATATTTGACGTTCTGGGAGCCGATCGGACCGGTGCTGGCGTTGACGCCGTGGAACTTTCCGCTGGTGTCGCCGGCGCGCAAGGTCGGCACTTCCCTCGCCGCCGGATGCAGCTGCGTGCTCAAGCCTTCCGAGGTGACGCCGCTTTCCTCGGTCGAGCTGGTCCGCGCCTTCCACGATGCCGGCCTGCCAGCGGGCGTCCTCAACCTCGTTCTCGGGCCACCGGCGCCGATCTCCACGCGCCTGCTCAATTCCGAAGCGATCCGCGCCGTCAGTTTCACTGGCTCCGTGCCGGTCGGCAAGATGCTGAGCGAGCAGGCCGGGCGGCTGGTCAAGCCGGCTCTGATGGAACTCGGAGGGCACTCGCCGGTGATCGTCTTCGAGGATATCGATGTCGAGAAGATCGCGAAGGCGGCGGTAACGGCAAAGTTCCGCAATGCTGGCCAGGTCTGCACCTCGCCGACCCGCTTCTTCGTCCAGGACGGCATATACGATGCCTTCGTTGCGGCTTTCGGGCGTCACGCCGCCGCGATCCGTCTCGATGCACAGGGTGACGCTCCCGGCTCGATGGGGCCTGTGGTCAACGCGCGCCGCCGTTCCGCCGTGCTGGAACTGATCGAGGACGCGAAGGTGTGCGGCGCCCGCGTCGTCGCCGGTGGCGTGGCGCGGGAAGGCGCCGGCTGCTTCATCGAGCCGACCGTGCTCGCCGATGTCCCTGATACGGCCCGGATCATGAACGAGGAGCCGTTCGGACCTGTCGCCGTCTTCAACCGGTTTTCGACCGTCGACGAGGCGATCGGGAAAGCCAACCGGCTGCCGTTCGGCTTGGCGGCCTATCTGTTCACCCGGTCGATGCAGAACGCCCATGCGGTCGCGCACGGGCTCGAATGCGGCATCGTCGGCGTCAACAGTTTTTCCGGTTCCAATCCCGAGACACCGTTCGGGGGCAACAAGGACAGCGGCCATGGCCGGGAGGGCGGGACCGAAGGTGTGCGTGAATACATGACGCTCAAATTAATCGTGGAGGGAAGCTTGTGAGCGCGATCCAACGCAAGGTACTGATCGTCGGCGCTTCCGGTATGGTCGGCAGCAATCTCTATGCGCGGCTTGCCAAGGAACCCGGCTGGGACGTCGTCACCATGTCGCGCCGCCCGGTGCCGCTGGGCACGAGCCATGAGCATCTCGCGGTCGACCTGCTCGATGCCGGACAGTGCCGGGCAGCGGCCGAAAAGCTGCGCGACATCACCCATGTCTTCTTCTGTGCCCGCGCGGTCGAGGCCAACTACGTCATCAAGCTCGACGAGAACCGTTTGATCGTCGAGAATCTGCTGGACGCGCTGGCGCCGGTCGCCGCCAAGCTTCAGCATGTCCAGATCATTCACGGCATGAAGTGGTACGGATCAAATCTCGGCCCATACCGCACGCCGGCCAAGGAGAGCCATCCGCGTCTGCCGGGCGCCAACTTCTACTATGACCAGCTCGATGCGCTGACCGAGCGCGCCGACCGGCAGGGGTGGACATGGACGACTCTTCGCCCGCACTTCATCTGCGGCACGGCGATCGGCAGCCCGTCGAATCCGATCTCGACCATCGGCGCCTATGCGGCGATCCAGCGCGAGCTTGGGGAGAAGCTGCATTTCCCCGCCACCGAGGCTGTGTGGACGGCCAACCTCAACGTCACCGATGTCGGCCTGCTGTCCAGGGCGATGATATGGGCCGCGACAGAGCCGCGTTGCGCAGGCGAAGCCTTCAACATCGTCAATGGCGACACCTTCTGCTGGCGCGACGTCTGGAGCCGGATCGCAGCCCATTTCGACATGGAGCCGGGCGAGCTGAAGCCCATGAGCCTGCGCGCCTTCATGGCCGACAAGGGTCCGGTTTGGGAGGCGATCGCCGACCGCGAGGGGCTGCGTGACCGCGATGTCACGAAGATCGCCGACTGGGCCTTTGCCGACGTGCTGTTCGAGGGCGCGTGGGACCAGACCGCTTCCGTGGTCAAGGCGCACCAGTACGGCTTCAACGGGATGGTCGATACCGAGGAGATGATCGGGCGACTGTTCGGCGAGTATCGCGCCCTCAAGCTGCTGCCTTAGGAGAAGAGAGATGGATGCCGGAAAACTGAGCTGCACCACGGTCACCTTCGGCTGCCCGGTCGACGAATCCGTCCGGGCGATGAGGGAGGTGGGCTTCACCTCGACCGAGCTTTGGCCGCGCGACTACTATTTCAGCAATGAGGGGCCGGACGCCGTCTTCAGGCTGATGAAGGAGACCGGCATGTCGATCTCCTGCTATCAGAACCTGCGCAATTACGAGGGCATGCCCGACGCGCAACGTCCGACCAAGCAGCGGATCGCCGAGCAGCTGTTCAGCCAGATGCAACTGCTCGACGTCGAGACCCTGGTGCTGTGCTCCAACATCGCGCCCGACAGCAGCGGCGACGAAGGCCGCATCGTCGCCGACCTGCGCGAGCTTGGCGACATCGCAGCCCGCTACGGCCGCCGCGTGGCCTGGGAGCCCCTGTGCTGGGGTCGCTGGGTCAAGGATTACCGGCATGCCTGGGAAATCGTCCGGAAGGTGGATCACGACGCCATCGGTCTCGTGCTCGACTGTTTCCACATCTTCACGCTCGGCTTGCCGCTCGACGGTATCGCGGCAATCGACCGCTCGAAGATATTCCTGGTCGAGGTGGCGGATTTCCCCAAGGGGAATTTCGACCTGATCGAACTCAGTCGCGGGTATCGCCTTTTCCCCGGGGAAGGGTTCACTCCGATCGGCGATTTCATGCGCGAGGTCCGCAAGACCGGCTATGACGGCATCCTGTCCGTCGAGGTGTTCAACGCCTACTACCGCACGCTGTCGGCGGACGTGGTGGCGCGCCGGGCGCGCGCCTCGCTCGACCCGCTGCTCTAGCCGGCTGCGCAGGGGAGACGGGACAATGGCCGCTGCGTCCGAATGCGATGTCCTGATCGTCGGCGCCGGCGCAGCCGGGCTGGCTGCCGCGGTGACGGCCGCCCGGCGCGGGCTGAAGGTTATCGTCGCCGAGAAAGCTCCCTTTTTCGGTGGCACCGCGGCGGCTTCCGGGGGTTGGGTTTGGGTCCCGTGCAGCCGGCAGGCGCGGGCTGAAGGCGTCGACGACACGCTCGACAAGGCCCGCCGCTATCTCGAGGCCGAAACGGGGCCAAATTTCCAGGCGGCTCATATCGACGCCTATCTGTCGACCGCCCCGCGCGCGCTCGAGTTCTTCGAGCGCGAGAGCGATCTCGCCTTCGACCTCGGTCCGCTTTATTCGGACTACCACCCCGAATGGGACGGCGGCATGGCGGGCGGGCGCGCCTTGGTGGCGCGGCCTTATGACGGGCGGGCGCTGGGAAGCGAAATCCGCCGCCTCAAGCCGCCTGTGCCCGAAACCACCTTCATGGGCATGATGGTCGGTTCCGGCAAGGATCTGAAGCACTTCTTCAACGTCACCCGCTCTGTCGTCTCGGCCGGTTATGTCGGGCTGTTGCTGGCGCGGTTTGCGTGGGACAGGCTCCGGCATGGCCGGTCGATGCGCCTCACCAACGGCAATGCGCTCGTCGCACGGCTGGCCCGCACGGCATTTTCCCTCGGGGTCGACATCCGCACCGATTGTCCGGCGGTCCGGCTGGTCATGAACAACGGCAAGGTTGCCGGCGCCGTCGTCGGGAAAGCCGGTGCGGAGTATCCGATCCTTGCCCGGCGCGGCGTCATCCTGGCCGCCGGCGGGATCGCGCACGATCCCGAGATGCGGGCGCGGCTCTATCCGCATGTGCGCGCCGGCAGCCCCCATGTTTCGGCAGTGGCCGAATCGGTCACGGGCGACACCGTGCGCATGGTCCGCGACATCGGCGGCAAGATCGTGGAGGACTATCCCAACGCAGCTGCCTGGGTGCCGCTTTCACTGGTTCCGCGAAAGGGTGGCGGCAGCGGTCCGTTTCCGCATTTCATCGATCGCGCCAAGCCGGGGGTGATCGCGGTGCTTGCGAATGGACGCCGCTTCGTCAACGAAGCCGTCAGCTATCACGATTTCGTCCAGTCGCTGATCGCCGCGACGCCGCCGGGCGAGGCGGCGGCGTGCTGGCTCCTCACGGACCATGCGACCATCCGCAAATACGGCCTTGGTCACGTCAAGCCTTTTCCCGTTCCTCTGTCGGGCGCGCTCGGCTCCGGCTATCTGAAGCGGGCGCAGACGCTGGCGGAACTGGCTGCGGCCTGCGGGGTTCCTGTCGAGGCGCTGGAGGGCACGGTCTCGCGCTACAATGCGACAGCCCGCACAGGCACCGACCCTGATTTCGGCCGCGGCGAGACGGCATATAATCGCTATCTCGGCGATGCGACGCACCAGCCCAACCCCTGCGTCGGCCCGATCGAGAAGGGGCCGTTCTATGCGGTCCGGCTCGTGGCCGGCGACCTCGGCACCTTCGCGGGGATCCGCACCGACGAGAATGCACGCGTGCTCGACGCGGACGGAAACGTCATTTCCGGCCTCTACGCCGCCGGCAACGACGCCGCCAGCATCATGAGCGGCACCTATCCGGGGGCGGGGATCACGCTCGGTCCCGCGATCACGTTCGGTTACGTCGCTGCGCTGGAAGCTGCAGGGGAAAATCACAACAGGGAGGGTGTCTGATGGAACACCGAAATATCGGCCGCTCAGGCCTGCGCGTATCGGCGCTGGGGCTGGGCTGCAATGCGTTCGGCATGCGCTGCGATGCGAAGCAGTCCGGTGAGATCGTGGCGGCGGCGCTCGACGCCGGCATCACTTTTTTCGACACCGCCGACTCCTATGCCGAGGGGCGCTCGGAAGAGTTTCTCGGCAAGGCTCTGGGCGCTCGCCGGGGCGATGCCGTCATAGCCACCAAATTCGGTTTCTCGATGGGGCCGGGACGCGAGGGCGCCAGCCGACGCTACATCTACCGCGCGCTCGAGGACAGCCTTCGGCGATTGGGCAGCGACTGGATCGACCTCTACCAGCTGCATTTCCCCGATCCGCTGACGCCGGTCGGCGAAACCATCTCGACGCTCGAGGACCTCAAGCGGCAGGGCAAGATTCGCTATTATGGCTGCTCCAACCTGTCCGCCACGCAACTGACGGAAGCCGTGCTGACTGCCAGGCAGATCGGGGCCGACGGCTTCGTTTCCACCCAGGCGGAATATTCGCTGCTGGCGCGTCGGGTCGAGCAGGAAGAATTGCCCGTCCTGCGCAAGTTCGGGCTTTCGCTCCTGCCCTACTGGCCGCTGGCCAATGGCCTGTTGACCGGAAAGTACAGCCATGGCCAACGGCCCGCGGACAGCCGCCTGACGGCGCCGAACACGGCATGGCTGACCCGCCAGTCCGAGCGTCTGCTCACAGAAGAAACGCTGTCGCGGGTGGCGGCGCTCGACGCCTTTGCCGCGGGCCATGGCCGCAGCCTGCTCGAACTGGCGCTCGGCTGGTTGGCCGGCAACGGTTCGGTCGCCAGCGTGATCGCCGGGGCGTCGTCTCCCGGGCAGGTCGGGGCAAACGCTGCCGCGCTCGGTTGGCGCCTGACTGCGGAGGAGTTGGAAGGGGTCGGCGCTCTTCTCAAATAATATCGATATTCGATATATAATGAGCGACATTCGAATTTTGTTTGTCAAATTTGTGTATTATGGTATTGTTCTCATTATATCGAATTGCGATATCCCCAACCTCAGAAATGAATGTGGAATGCAGTTTGCAGGGAGGAAAATCCAAATGCAGGTAACCAATATCGTTCGCAGCACCTTAAAGGGACTGCTGGTCGGCGCGTCGGTCGCAATGCTGTCGGTGGCGGCGATGGCCGAGGACGTCATCAAGATCGGCGACGTCAATAGCTATACGAACTATCCTGACCATCTCGGTCACTACAAGAACGGGATGGATATCGCCCTCGACGAGATCAATTCGGCCGGTGGCGTCGACGGCAAGAAGCTCGTCGTCGTCACCCGCGACGACAAGGGCACGGCGGGTGATGCCATCCGCGCCGCCGAGGAATTGCTCCAGCGCGAGCAGGTCGACGCCATTTCCGGCACCTTCCTGTCGAGCGTCGCCCTGGCGCTCAACGATTTCGCCCGTCACAACGAGGCGGTGTTCCTGGCGACGATGTCGCTGTCCGACCGCATGATCTGGCAGGAAGGCAATCCCTTTGGTTTCCGCCTGCGGGCCGGCACCTACACCCAGTCGGCGATCCTGGCTGAAAAGGCTGCGGAGCTCGGCAAGAAGCGCTGGGCGCTGGTCTATCCGAACTATGAGTTCGGCCAGCTCGCCGCCGCCAATTTCAAGCGCATGCTTCAGGAGGCGCAGCCCGATGTCGAGTTCGTCGCCGATCTCGCCGTTCCGCTCGGCAAGATCGAGCCCGGCGGCGTCGTGCAGTCGCTTTTCGATGCCAAGCCGGATGGTATCTTCAGCGTGCTCTTCGGCGCCGATCTCCTGAAATTCGTGCGCGCCGGCGACACTCAGGGCCTGTTCGAGGGCCGCGAGGTGCTTGGCCTGACCACCGGCGAGCCCGAGAATCTCGAGCCGCTCAAGGACGACGCGCCGGAAGGCTGGTGGGTGACCGGCTATCCGCCGCGTGACGTTCGCACGCCGGAGCACGATGCCTTCCTGAACGAGTATCGCGAGCGCTTCGGCGTCTATCCGGGCATCTCCTCGATCATGGGCTACACCACGATCAAGACGCTCGCCGCCGCCTTCGACAAGGCGGACAGCACCGACCCGAAGAAGGTTGCAGAAGCCATGGTCGGCATCGAGGTCGACATGCCGTGGGGCAAGATCCAGTATCGTCCGCAGGACAATCAGTCGACCATCGGTTCGTTCCTCGGGCGCACCGCTCGGGGCGAGGACGGCCCGGTCGTCGTCGACAGCGTCTACAAGCAGGGCGACCAGTACCAGCCGACGGATGCGATGGTCGAAGAGTGGCGCGCGGGCAAATAATCGCCTGACGCATCGACACGTCCCGCCGGGGCCGCGAAGGCCCCGGCTTTTCCCTTAGGCTTCAGTTTTCCAGGCAGGCAGACCATGGAGTTGTCCGGTCTCGTAGTGCAGGTCCTGAACGGATTTGCCGAAGCGTCGTCGCTGTTCCTGATCGCGGCGGGGTTGTCGCTGATCTTCGGTGTCACGCGCATCGTCAATTTCGCGCATGGCTCTTTCTTCATGATCGGAGCCTATGTGGCCTACACCGTGGTCGCGGCCATGGGCGACCCGATGTGGTTCTGGCCGGGCCTGCTGATCGGCGCGCTCGCCGCCGGTCTGGTCGGCCTGCTGGTGGAACTGCTGCTGCTGCGGCGCATCTATCGCGCGCCCGAGCTGACCCAGCTTCTGGCGACTTACGCGGTGATGCTGATCGTCCAGGACGCGGTTCTCTATATCTGGGGGCCGGTGCCCCTGCTCGGCCCGCGCGCGCCGGGCCTCGAAGGCGCTGTCGAGATTCTCGGCCGGCGCTTCCCGACTTACAGCCTGTTCCTGATCCTGGTCGGCCCGGCCGCGCTATTGGCGCTGTGGGCGATCGTCACCCGGACGCGTTTCGGCCGGCTGGTGCGCGCTGCCACCCAGGATCGCGAGATGGTCTCCGCGCTCGGCATCAACCAGGCGTGGCTGTTCACCTCGATCTTCGTTCTCGGCACCTTCATTGCCGGTCTCGGCGGCGCGCTGCAGATCCCGCGCGAGCCGGCAAATCTTGAGATGGACATCCATGCCATCGCCTCGGCGTTCGTGGTCGTGGTGGTCGGCGGCCTCGGCTCGATCCCCGGCGCGTTCCTCGCGGCCATCATCGTGGCCCAGGCCAAGGCGGTGTGCCTGTGGCTCGGGCTGGTCGAGATCGGCCCGTTCTCCATCTCGATGTCCAAATTCACCATCGTGGTGGAATTCGTGGTCATGGCGGTGGTTCTTATCCTGCGGCCCTACGGTCTGATGGGCAAGCCGCCGGCGACACCGCGCCACAGCCGCAGCGTTACCAGCTCGATGATCGTGACTCCGCTAAAATCGAGTGGGATGACGGTGGCTCTGGTTGCATTCGCGGCGCTGGCGATCGTGCCGCAACTGCGCGACACCTTCCCCTACATGCCGATCCTCGTCCTCGAGATCATGATCATGATGATTTTCGCCAGCAGCCTGCAATTGCTGATGGGAGCGGGCGGGATGCATTCGTTCGGCCATGCCGCCTATTTCGGGCTCGGTGCCTATGCGGCGGCGATGGCGGTGCGCTACTGGGGCCTGCCGCTCGAGGCCGCGCTCGTCGCCGGCGTCGCCGGCGGCCTGCTCGGTGCCGTTGTCATCGGCTGGTTCTCCGTGCGTCTGACCAGCGTCTACCTCGCCATGTTGACGCTCGCATTCGCGCAGATCATCTGGGCGGTGTTCTATCAGTTCGAAGGGCTGGCAGGCGGAGAGAACGGCATCACGGGCGTATGGCCGTCGGGGCTCTTCAAGAGCCGCGACGCCTTCTTCTACCTGACGCTGGGCGTGCTGGCGGCGTCGTTCGTTCTCCTGTACCGGGCGCTGTTCTCGCCTTTCGGCTATGCGCTGCGGGCGTCGCGCGACTCTGCCATCCGCGCGGAATCGATCGGCATCGATACCAAGCGCATGCAATGGATGGCCTTCGTTCTGGCGGCGGCGATCGCCGGGGTTGCCGGGGCGCTGTTCGCCTTTTCCAAAGGCAGCATATCGCCCGAGACATTGGCCACGGCGCGCTCCATCGAGGGTCTCGTCATGGTGGTGCTCGGCGGGGAGTACGCCATCGGCGGCGGCGCGCTCGGCGCGGCGGTGTTCGTGTGGCTGCGCGACTCGATCGGCTACAACGCCGACTACTGGCGTGCTGTCCTCGGCATCATCACGCTGGTGCTCCTCCTCGTCATGCCACAGGGGTTGATGCGGCTGACGGCGCTGTTCTCCCGGCACAAGGAGACCAGGGCATGAGCCTGCTCGTCGTCGAAAATGTCGGCAAATCGTTCGGCGGCGTCCACGCCAACGACGATGTTTCCTTCTCCCTGGAACGGGGCGAGCTGCTGGCGCTGATCGGGCCGAACGGCGCAGGCAAGTCGACCCTGTTCAACATGATCAACGGTCAGCTTCGTGCCGATACGGGCGCGATCCGGTTCGAGGGCAGAGAGCTGGTCGGGCTGCGGCCGCGCGATATCTGGCGGCTCGGCGTCGGCCGGACCTTTCAGGTCGCGCATCCGTTCAGTTCGATGAGCGCGATCGAGAATGTCGAAGTGGCGCTGATGTCGCGCGACAGCAAGCTGTTCAATTTCTGGGGCAGGGGGACCGGCTACCGGCGCGCCGCGGCGATGGAGCTTCTCGACCGTGTCTCGTTGGCGGATCAGGCGGAGAAGCCTTGCAGCCACATGGCTTACGGCGACGTCAAGCGGCTCGAACTGGCGGTTGCGCTGGTGCACCAGCCTCGGCTGCTGCTGATGGACGAGCCGACTGCCGGCATGGCTCCGCACGAGCGCAACGAACTGATGGCGCTGACGCGCCGCCTGGTGATCGAGGACAATCTGTCGGTGCTGTTCACCGAACACAGCATGGATGTCGTGTTCGCCTATTCCGACCGGGTCGTCGTGCTGGCACGCGGCCGGCTCATCGCCGAAGGGACGCCGGCGGAGATGCGCGCCCACCCGCGTGTGCAGGAAGTCTATTTCGGCACCGGCAACACCTTCGAAACCGCAGAAACAATCAAGCGAGCGCCAGCATGACCGATATGCCAGCACAGGATGGAAGGGATGCAGGCCGCGGCGAAATCCTGCTCGACGTCCGGGGGCTCTCGGCCTGGTATGGCGCCGCGCGCATCCTGTTCGGGCTCGACTTTCATGTCAGGCGCGGCGAGGTTGTCGCGCTGATGGGGCGCAACGGGGCCGGCAAGTCGACCACCTTCCTGTCTCTGATGGGCATGCTGGAACGCCGCGAAGGCACTGTGCGCTTCATGGGCGAGGACATATCTGCGAGGCCACCCTACCATATCGCCCAGTCGGGCCTGGGCTTCGTGCCGGAAGACCGGCGCATCTTCACGGATCTTTCCGTCGGTGAGAACCTCGATGTCGGTCGACAGCCCCCGCGCCATTGGCCGGACGGGACCCCGGTCGAGGTTTGGACTCCGGAAAAGCTCTATGGGCTGTTCCCCAACCTCGCCGACAAGGCAAGTCGCCCTGCCGGACGCATGAGCGGCGGCGAACAGCAGATGCTGACGATCGCGCGCACGCTGATGGGAAATCCCTATCTGGTGCTGCTCGACGAACCTTCGGAAGGCGTCGCGCCCGTAATCGTCGAGCAGATGGTTTCCATGATCCACAAGTTCAAGGAAGCCGGCGTTTCGGTGGTGCTGTCCGAGCAGAACATCCATTTTGCCCGGCTCGTCGCCGACCGCGTCTATATGCTGGAGAAGGGCCATTTCGTCTATTCCGGCTGGATGGATGAGCTGGCCGCCGATCCCGAGACGTCGCGGAAATACCTCTCGATGTGAGAGAAGACGGCGGCGCGAACGGTGGCCAGCAGTCAGCGACGGTAAGGAGAAAATCCATGCAGATCGACGCCTCGGAGCTGAACGACGACGCCAGCTACAGGCTGTTGACGGGTTGCGTCGTGCCGCGTCCGATCGCCTGGGTCAGCAGTGGCGCGGTTCCGGGCCAGATCAATCTGGCGCCGTTCAGCACGTTCACCTTCGTGTCGTCGCAGCCGCCCATGGTCGGCTTCAATTGCGGCCGCCGCAACGGCGAGCAGAAGGACACTTCACGCAACATCAACCTATACAAGGAATTCGTCGTCAACATCGCCGATGAATCGCTGCTGGAGACGCTTCATTCGAGCTCGGAAGCGTTCACGAGCGATATAAGCGAGGTGGACGTTCTTGGCTTGACGGCGATCCCCGGTACGAAGATCGCGACACCGCGTCTCAAGGAGGCGCCGATAAGCATGGAATGCGTTTTGCGCCATGTCATAAATTTCGGAACGACGGGATCGGAATTCTTCGTCGGCGAAGTTCTTGTGTTCCACATCCGCGACGATCTCTATAGCGACGGCAAGATAGATACCCGGCTTCTGCGTCCGATCTGCCGTCTTGGCGGGCCCAATTATGCCATGCTCGGCGACATCGTGACCTTGCGCAGCGTCCCCACCTGACCGGCAACGACGCTTCGGCTTCGATCGGCGGAGCGCGGGTCGCGCCGCCGGCGGTGAGCCTATTGCAGGGCAAAGAGGTCGGCATCGGTGTCGCGGTGGCCGGCAAGCGCGGTGCGGACGGTTTCCGCGGCGATGCGCGAGAAGGTGATGCCGTTGCCGCCATAGCCCATCAGCGCGAACAGGCGCGGGCGGCCGGGCAAGGGCCCGATCAGCGGCAGGCCGGTGCGGGTGGTGCCGAAGCTGCCGGCCCAGGCGAATTCCGGCGTCGGGTCGATCGCCGGAA
>JBLJBS010000037.1:0-4850 GCA_047637695.1 Aquamicrobium sp.
GACATCGCCCGCAAGACGCGCAGGACCATCGCGCACAATCTCGGCTGGGCCTTCGTCTACAATGTCATCGGCATTCCGCTCGCCGCCTTCGGCATATTGTCGCCAGCCTTCGCGGGCGCCGCGATGGCGTTCTCGTCGGTCTCCGTCGTCACCAATTCGGCGCTGCTGGCGCGCTGGAAGCCGCAGCGCCCGACGGCGAGGCACGAATGATCATCCGCATCGAAGAGCCGCAGGATCCGCGCATCGCAGCCTATCGGGCGATCCGCGAGCGCGACCTGATCGGGCGGGAACGACGTTTCATCGCCGAAGGCAAGGTGGTGCTGAACGTGCTGTTCTCGGCCCGGCGCTTCGCTGTCGAATCGGCGCTGGTCCTCGACCGCAAGCTGGACGGCATGGCCGAAACGCTGGCTCTGGCGCCGGCCGGCATGCCGGTCCATGTCGCCTCGCAGGAGGTGATGGACGCCATCGCCGGCTTCCACATCCATCGCGGCGTGCTGGCGCTGGGCGTGCGGCGCGGCGATGAAGATGCCGACGCGCTGCTTGGTCCCTTGCCCGAAGACGCGCTGGTGGTCGCGCTCTCCGGGATAGCCAATCACGACAATGTCGGCGCGATATTCCGCAACGCCGCCGCCTTCGAGGCCGACGCCGTCCTGCTCGACGCGACCTGTTGCGACCCGCTCTACCGCAAGGCGATCCGTGTTTCGGTCGGCGCGGCGCTCAAGGTACCCTTCGCCGTCGCCGGCGACGACGCCGCGCTGTTCGAGGCACTCGATCGCCACGGCTTTCGCCAGATCGCGTTGTCGCCGGCGGGCATCGACGACATCACGGCGATCCGGCGCGAGGGCCGCGTCGCTCTTTGGCTCGGCGCCGAAGGCCCCGGCCTGCCGCAACCCCTCATGGCCCGGATGCGCACCGCCCGAATTTCGATGTCGTCCGGCTTCGACAGCCTGAATGTCGCGACGGCCGGCGCGATCGCGCTTCATCGGCTGTGGCGTCCGCGATAGATCGTGGGTGCCGCGAAATGCCGACAACCGGGCCGGTGGAATGGAAATGCCGCTCAGTCGCTGCCGGGATTTACCTGTTGCAAGGCGCGGACGCGATCGGCGAGGCTTGGCAAATCGCCCTCGCCTTTCTTCTTCGGAGCGGAGGCAGGGGCCACAGCCAGCAGCTTTCCGATTTCGGAATCCGGCCCCTCCAGCCGGGCCGTCAGGTTGATGACCTCGGCGGCCAGTTCGTTGATCCGCTCGCGCAGCAGCGCCGCCTCGATCTGCCCGCCCTCCCCGGCGGCTGGCAGCTTCATGTTCCTGACCGTCCGCAGCGCCTTGATCTCGCGTGTCTGCACCGCAAGCTCGTCACGCAGCCGGACCGCCTTGTCCTGTTCCGCCGCGAGCCGCGCAGCCATGTCCTGGCCTGAATCGCCCGCCGAGCGCAGCTTGGCACGCAGGCGTTCGAGATCGCGCTCGCGCCGCTCCAGCTTCTCCTCGCGGTCGGACAGCGAAGCGGTGAGCTTCTCGACATTGCGTTCCAGTGTCACGATCCGGCGTTTTTCACTTCGCACGGCCTTGTCCAGCTCGTCGGCCCGCGCGTCGGCGGTTTCCAGAAGCGCCTGCAAGCGTGCCTGATCCTGCCGCGCAGCGTCGAGTTCCTCGGCGAGCCTTTCGAGATTTGCCTCCTGCGCCACCATCTCGATCTGGCGATTGGAGGCATTGAAGCTGGCCTCGTCATACATCGCTCCGAGTTTTTCGATCTCGCGCGCGCGCTCGTCGATCAGCCGGTCGCGTTCCGAAATCGCTTCGCCAAGGCGGATCGTCTCCTTCTCGCCCCGGACGATTTCGGCCCGCAACGCGCCCTGGCGCGCCTCCAGTTCGGCGATCATCGCCAGCTTCTCGTCGCGCTCGCCGGCAAACCGCCTGATTTCGTCGCGGGCGCGATCAACATCGAGCGATTGCGCCGCCAGCCGCTCCCGCAACGCCTTGGCCGTCACTTCGAGCTTGCGGACTTCCATCGCATATTCGGCCCGCACCGCGTCTTTTCCGGCCTGTATCTCATTGAGCGACAGGGGCAGCGTCGCCTCGATGCGCCGCTGCGTGAACGCCACCGCGCGCCGCCAAATGGCCGGCGCGACCAGAACCGCCAGGAACACGGCGCTCAAAAACCCGAGAATGAAGATAAGCGTCGCCTGGATCACAGCCCTGTGCCTGCCCTTGCCTGTGCCTGCTTCCGGGCCGCGCATGGGAAAGCGCGGCAGCGGCCGCGCCTATCTGCCACGCGGAGGCCGCGGGAATCCAGTGCCCAGGAAGGCCGGCAACGAAAAAGCTGCCGTTCCGTCCTGCTCAGAACGGGTTCCAGGTCGGGCCGGAGGTCAGCTTGAGATAGCCGACATTGACGCCAAGCCGCGCGCCGACGCCGGTGCGGACCGGCACGAGCAGCGTGTTGCCGTTCTTGAGCACGTTGAAGCCGAGGCCGGCGATGACATAGGCCGAGCCCGCGACACCGGCATAACGCCTGTAAAGCGAGCCGATGCTGTCGAGATTGTAGACGAGGATCATGGTGCGCGATCCCTGCCCGCCGAAATCCCAGCCCAGCGACGGCCCCTGCCAGTAGACGCGATGGTCGCCGACATTCTTGGTGTAGAGGGTGCCCTCGCCATAGGTCAGCCCGCCGACGATGGCGCCGGAGCCTTCCTCGCCGAGGATATATCCGTTCGGCATGCCGTAGGAGGCGAAGATCGTCTCGACGAGGCTGGCGAGCCCGCCAGATGTCGCCCCGAAGAACTGATGGCCGGAATCGACGATTTCCTGGGCCGTGAACGACTGGCCGGCATCCGCCTGCGCCCTGCCGGAAGCCATGACGGCCATCATCGCGGCAACCGCGGCGACGACCGAAAGGCGCATGAACTGGAAAGCAAAGAGCCTGTTCAACATGGTTGCTTCTCCCTATTGACGCTCCCGCCGCTCGCGGCGGACGCCAAACGGCCACGCGGCCATTTCTTCCCGCCGATCACAGCGAAACTATGACGCAAACCTTATCCAATCATTAACCATTCCCCGCCGCGCGCGAACATGCCTTCCTTGTGGCGGCTGCGGGGCTGTGTAACCAATACGCCATCCTGAAAATGGTGATTCGTCGGCGCTCCTCCCGCGCGCCGGCGACAACGATCCGCACAATGAGGGGTGCCTTCTGATGAGCGACGTCCTGACCCTTTCCGCGCCCGACCTGGCCGCGCTTCTGTGCAGCAGGGTCTGCCACGACATCATCTCGCCGGTCGGGGCGATCAACAACGGCCTCGAGCTGCTCGACGAGGGCGGCGCCGACGAGGACGCCATGCGCCTCATTCGCACCAGCGCGCGCAACGCCTCGGCGCGGCTGCAATTCGCCCGCATCGCCTTTGGCGCGGCAGGTTCCGCCGGCATGCAGATCGACACCGGCGATGCCGAGGCGGTGGCCAATGCCTTCCTCGCCAACGAGAAGCCGGAATTCGAATGGCGCGGTGCCCGCGCGCTGCTCCCGAAGAACAAGGTCAAGCTGCTGCTGAACCTGATCCTGGTCGCCAACGCCGCCATCCCGCGCGGCGGCAAGATCACCGTCGATCTTGCCGAGCTCGACACCGCGCCGCGCTTCACCCTGACCGCGAGCGGCCCGATGATGCGGGTGCCGGCACGGTTCCTCGAGCTGCATTCCGGAATCAAGCCGGAAGAGCCGATCGACGCCCACGCCGTCCAGCCCTATTACACCCTGCTTCTCGCCCGCGAGGCGGGCATGACGATCTCGATCCGTGCCGGCGCCGAGGACATCGTGCTGACTGCCCAGTAGGGCATGAACCGGCGGCATCGGCGCCGACCGGCACGTTTACCGAATATTCATCGCGCCGGTTACGCCGATCTTTACCGTCATGCTCTAGCCTCCCCACTTGCCGTTGCCGGCATTGTCTGCCGGCCGCGAACCACGGGGGTGGATATGAACCGCTGCATGATCGTCGACGATTCGAGCGTCATCCGTAAGGTCGCGAGCCGCATCCTCAGCGATTCGGACATGGTGGTGCTGGAAGCGGCCACCGCCGGCGATGCGCTGGCGATGTGCGCCAGCGAAATCCCCGACATCATCATTGTCGACGCCCGGCTGCCCGACATGGCCTCGGAAGACCTGATCCGCCGTCTCACCACGCTCGATCCGCATTTCAAGCCGCAGATCGTCATCTGCATGACCGAGTTCGATGTCGGGGCGATCATGCGCGCCAGGCGCGCCGGCGCCAAGGGTCACATGATGAAGCCGTTCAACCGCGCGCAATTGCTGGAACGGTTCCGCGAGCTCGAACTGGCGGCATAGGAAACCGGCCGGAAAAACCGAAACGGACCGCTGACGATGTCAACGGCCCGTGTTTTTCCAGTCCTGCGCCGCGGCGAACGCGGCGGGAATCCCGAAGCTTGTTCAGGCGATCTCGCGGATGTCTTCCGGCTCGCGCAGCACGTAGCCGCGGCCCCAGACGGTCTCGATGTAGTTCTGGCCGCCGGAAGCCGCGTCGAGCTTCTTGCGCAGCTTGCAGATGAACACGTCGATGATCTTCAGTTCCGGCTCGTCCATGCCGCCATAGAGATGGTTGAGGAACATCTCCTTGGTCAGCGTCGTGCCTTTGCGCAAGCTGAGCAGCTCGAGCATCTGGTATTCCTTGCCGGTCAGGTGCACCCGCTGGCCGCCGACCTCGACCGTCTTGGCGTCGAGATTGACCACCAGATCGCCGGTGTTGATCACCGACTGGGCATGGCCCTTGGAGCGGCGGACGATGGCGTGGATGCGGGCGACCAGCTCGTCCTTGTGGAACGGCTTGGTCATGTAGTCGTCGGCGCCGAAGC
>JBLJBS010000038.1:0-13392 GCA_047637695.1 Aquamicrobium sp.
AGGCGTCGACATTGCGCTTGAAGACGTCGGCATAGCCGGCGAGCGAGGCGACGCCTTCCTGGATGCGGGCGCCGCCGGAATCGTTCAGCCCGATCACCGGCGCGCCGTTGCGCACGGCCATGTCCATGATCTTGCAAATCTTCTGGGCATGGGTTTCCGAGAGCGAACCGCCGAGGACGGTGAAGTCCTGGCTGAACACATAGACGAGCCGGCCGTTGATGGTGCCCCAGCCGGTGACGACGCCGTCGCCGGGATATTGCTGCGACTGCATGCCGAAATCGACCGCCCGATGGGCGACATAAAGGTCGAACTCCTCGAACGAGCCTTCGTCGAGCAGCACCTCGATGCGCTCGCGCGCGGTCAGCTTGCCCTTGGCGTGCTGGGCGGCAATGCGCTTTTCGCCGCCGCCGGCCCAGGCTCTCGCACGGCGCTCGGCCAGTTGCCCCAGAATCTCGCGCATCAGTCTCTCCCCCGCTTGGTGGTCCAGTCGGCGTGCGGGCGGCCATGCTTCACGCTGTCCTCCCGGGCTTTTCTCGTTCGCAAAGTCTTCGCAGGCCCGCCGCGTCGCGGCGGTCCCGTTGCAAAGTTCGCATAATCGCTTCCCGCGCCGACGAAAAGACTTGAACGGGCGGAGGTGCGTAAAGTAGATTTCACAATATTGCAAAATGCGAAATTGCAAAATGCGAAACACCAAGCTGTTCATCGGTCGCAAGATACGCGACCTGCGCGAGGCAAACCGTCTGACCCAGGCGGCTTTCGCCGAGCGCATCGGCATCTCGACAAGCTATCTGAACCAGATCGAGAACAACCAGCGCCCGGTGTCGGCGGCGGTGCTTCTGTCCCTGGCCGAGACGTTCCGCATCGACATCGCGGATTTCTCGGCCGGCGAGGGCGACAGGCTGCTGTCGGCGCTGTCGGAGGCGCTCAGCGACCCGCTGTTCGAGACCTTCCGCCCGAGCCTGCAGGAGTTGAAGCTCGTCGCCCAGAATGCGCCCGGCTTCGCTCATGCCCTGATCGCGGCGCATCAGGCCTATCGGCGCAATTCCGAGCAGCTGGCGAGCTTCGACGACACGCTCGGCCGTTCTGCCGGGCTGGCCGAACCGACGCCCTATGAGGAAGTGCGCGACTTCTTCCACTTCGTCGACAACTACATCCATGAGCTGGACATGGCGGCGGAGAAGCTCGCCGCCGGGCTCGACATCCCAGCGCGCGACCCCGGTGCGGCGCTGGCGGAGCATCTCGAAGCGCGCCACGGCGTGCGCACGGTCCATGACGCGAGCGGCGAAAACCTGCTGCGCCGGTTCGATGCCGGGCGCGGCGTCCTGCATCTGAACCCGTTCTCGCCGCCCTCGACGCGCAGCTTCCAGATCGCTTTCCAGATCGGCCTGCTGGAAATGGCGCCTGCCATCGAGTCAATCGTCGACAATGCCAGTTTCCGCTCGGCCGAGGCGCGCGAAATCTGCCGGATCGGCCTATCCAACTATTTCGCCGGCGCCCTGATGATGCCCTATGCGGCGCTGCAGGAATCGGCGCGCGAGCTGCGCCACGATCTCGAACTGATCGCGTTGCGCTTCGGCGCCAGCATCGAGCAGGTCTCGCACCGGCTATCGACGTTGCAGCGGCCGGGGCGAAAAGGCGTGCCGATCTTCTTTGCCCGCATCGATCGCGCCGGCAACATCACCAAGCGCCATTCAGCCGCCAAGCTGCAATTCGCCCGCTTCGGCGCTGCCTGCCCGCTGTGGAACGTGCATCAGGCGTTCGAGACGCCGGGACGGATCATCCGCCAGCTGGCGGAGACGCCCGACGGGGTGCGCTATCTGTGCCTCGCCACGGAAATCGCAAAAGGGGGAGGCGGCTTTCGCGCGCCGCAGCGCCGCTACGCCATCGCCGTCGGCTGCGAGGTCGCCCATGCCGGCGACTTCGTCTATGCCGACGATCTCGACCTCGCCAACCGCGCCGCCTTCGATCCGATCGGCATTTCCTGCCGCATCTGCGAGCGGCCGAACTGCGCCCAGCGCGCGGTGCCGCCATTGAAGCGCCGGCTGGTGGTCGACCGCGACCGGCGCGGAGCCGTGCCATATCTGCTGGACTGAGGATGCACGGCGCATCTGGCGCCGTGCATCGGTTCAGGTCCTGTCAGCCGGCCGGTTCGGCCTCAGGCGAGGCCTTCTTCCTTCAGGCTTTTCAGAACGGCGGGACGGGCCGCGACATTGGCCATGAACTTCTCGACGTTCGGATAGGGCGCAAGGTCGATATTGGCGAACTTGGTCCAGTTCAGGATCGTCCACAGATAGGCGTCGGCCGCCGTGAACGTCTCGCCGGTCAGATAGGATTTGCCGGCAAGCTGGCCGTCGACATAGCGCAGGCGCTTGCCGAGATGCTCGCGATTGGCCGACCTGGTTTCCTCCGGCGTGCCCGGCTTGAAGAACGGGCCGAAGCTCTTGTGCAGTTCCGTTGAGATGAAGGCGAGCCACTGCTGGACGCGATAGCGCGCCATCTCGCCCGCAGGCGGCATCAGGCCGGCTCCGGGCTCGCGATCGGCGAGATATTGCACCACCAGCTGCGCCTCCGTCAGCGTCTGGCCGTCGTCGAGCACCAGCGTCGGGACATAGCCGTTCGGATTGGTCGCGAGAAAATCCTCGCCGGCTTCGGTCTTCTTGGTCTTGCCGTCGACCTTGACGAGATCGAGCGCGATCCCGGCTTCGTTCGCAACGATATGGGGCGCGAGCGAGCAGGCGCCGGGCATGTAGTATAATTTCATCTCAAAGGCTCCATGATGCGGATGGCGTTCCCTGCCATGCCCCTTCGGTGGCAGCAATTTCCCCGGCAGCGAACACTGCGTCCAGATGGGCAGCGGGCAGGTGAGGTTCAAGATGGGAGCGCGGAACTTCGCGCCGGGTCGCGGAGCCGGCCAGCGGCAGTGGCGGAACGCCGACACAATGGCGGGGGATATCCTGACGCACCTTGCCGACAGCCGGATAGGGGGCGGCGGCGAACAGCGGAAACTTTTCCAGATCAGGGAATTAAATGGTCGGAGTGGCGGGATTCGAACCCACGACCCCTTGACCCCCAGTCTTAAATATTGAGTTTTATAGCCATTCCTAGCGTTGCATGAAGGTGCGAAAACCCATGGAAATGCAACGGAATGAACATAAGGCCGCTTGACTATAGCTCGGTGTCCGCCAATGTGCTGGCTATAATGTGGCTATAAAGTTGGTGGGCAGGATGAAGCTTACGGCAGCGACGGTTTCGGAAATTATGGATTCGGCTCTGCCGAATAAGACGAAATTCTACTTCGATGATGATGTCGTCGGATTCGGCATGTACCGAACACCGGGAGGCACTGGCACGTTTTTTGCCGAGTTTCGCCCCGTCGCGGGCGGATCGAAAAAGCGAATCAAACTTGGCCGTGTCGGAACGCTGAAAGCAAACGAGGCCCGGGAGGCAGCACGCAAGGCGATCGCCCATGCTGGACTCGGGAAGGACTTGGCGAAGGACCGCGCTAACGAGCGGGCGGGAGGAACAGTGAAAGAGCTTGTCGAGGAATATATCGCCGGCAAGGACATGAAGCAGTCGACGCGCGACTTCTATAATGTGACATTGCGAAAGCACATCGTCCCACATCTTGGCAGTCAGAAGGCGGTCGCGGTTTCCCGCGTGGACGTTCAGCGCGCCCACATGAAGATGTCCCGCACGGCACGCTATTCCGCCAACCGGGCGATGGCGCTGCTCTCTGCTGCATACGTATGGGGATCAAAGCGCGGTTCCGTGCCGGAGGGCATGAACCCCGCCGCGGCGATCGACCGCAACAGGGAAGAGGCGCGGGAGCGATATCTGACGCCCGACGAGATGACGCGGCTGGGTGATGCTCTCCGCGAGGCCGAGACGATCGGCATTCCGCACAAGCCCTCCGAGTCAAAGCACGCGCCGAAAGAACAAAACCGCACAATCTACGGGCCGCACGTCACCGGCGCGATTAGGCTGCTGATGCTGACAGGCTGCCGCTTGCGAGAAATCCTGAATCTTCGCTGGTCGGAATATGATGAAAAGCGCGGCCTGCTGTTGCTGCCGGATTCGAAGACAGGGAAGAAGACGATCGTGCTGTCGGAAGCGGCACAGGCTGAAATTGACAGCCTTCCCCGTATTGGGGCCTACGTGATAGCCAGCCGAAGCGCGGGCATGCCCGACGAGAAGCCGCGGGCGGATCTGAAGAAGCCATGGGCAGCGATCGCAGGCCACGCCGGTATTGATGACGTTCATCTGCACGATCTGCGTCATACTTTCGCCAGCGTCGGTGCAGGCGATGGCATGTCGCTGCTGACGATCGGCAAGCTGCTCGGCCATGCCGACGCCGCGACAACACAGCGGTATGCGCATGTCGACGTCAACCCGGCACGCGCTGCCGCCAATGCTATTGCCGGCCAGATCGCCGCTGCGATTGGAGGCAAGTGATGGCAGCCGACAGGGATGACGACATGCCCTGGTACATTGAGGTGCTTGGGCGACCGCCAATAAAAATCATGTCGGATACGAAACCCGAAGACTTAGTGGAGGAGATGGCGGATCGGATTGAAGCCCTTATGACCGCGCACAACGGATTGCACCCCACCGCTGATGGGTGGCGACAACTCGCCATAGAACTTGCCTTATTGCACGAGCCAGCTTTTCAAATGGAAACGCCGGTTGATCGCACCGGCAAGAGTGGAGCCGGCGGAAGGCCGTCAGGGTGGCGAAATTTTTCTGCTCGTTCAGCGATGAAGCAAGAGTTGAGAAACAACCCTGGGATCAGCAATCGTGAAGCAGCACGACGGGTTGCAAAGCGCACCGGCTGGAATGAGAGCACACTGAAAGACGTGCTTTCAAAACCTGCCTCGCCGCCGGATGCAATGCGTATCCTTCCTTATAAGATTGTCCGTGAACGCGCTGCGGAGATGGCGGCAAGGTACGTGTCGCAAGAATGGGGGGATATTACTGCGACAGATGATGCGCCATCTAGTGAGGAGTAACCACAGCATAGGAGGTGACATGGCATACATGAGAGTCCCACAAGCGGCCGACTATCTCGGCCTTTCGAAGTCCGCGCTAGACAAGTTTCGCTGTTATGGGGGTGGGCCCGTCTACGCAAAACTGGGAACTACTATCGTCTATGAGGCATCAGATTTGGACGCATGGGTAGCAGCCCGTCGCGTCGAGCCAGCGAATGATAACCAGCAAAAGAGGAGGGCAGTGGCTTGATCTTTATCACTTCCGACTCCGAGCGGGAGCAAAGGATAAAGACCTACGAGTCGACTTTAGATTGCCGTCATTGCGGTAAGTGCCAGCGTGCCCTTGCCGACCATGATCCAGTCTGGCGAATGCGGATCAATCACCGGCCTGCGATGTTCGGGTGGACATATGACACCGTGCCGTGCTGCGAGGCATGCGCATCCATGTCACAGACCCGCTCGTTCGAGCGCCCGGCACCTTGCGAATATTGCAGCCGGATCGTCCACAATGAACTGCGCATGATCGACCGGAGGCATGTCTACTGCTGCACCAATTGCGAATCCAGAGCCCAGTCTAGAGTAGCACGCCAGAAGCGCACCGACGCGCGTGGGGTGCTGGAATGTACAGAATGTGGCGATACCTTTCAGCCGACTAGAAATGACGCGAAGTTCTGCGGAAGTTCATGCAGGCAGAAGGCATATCGCAAGCGCGTTACGGATAACAAATTGGTACAACCTGACCGATTTAACAGCCGTAACGCAGATGCGGTCGTTACGGATAATGAATTGCCGTCTGCAACACCCAATCAATAGCCGTAACGCATCACAAGACCGGCCAAAGCCGGCATTAAACGGGAGATACACCTTTGAAAATCAGATCAGCGCGGCCGGTGCGGCAAGCACCGTCGCCGCGGGGATTCCGCACGCTTGCGAAATTCAACCTTCAAGTGACCGACGAGGTGACGGTCTACGATTGCAGCCTCGTCGAAGCGCCGGACCAGCGCGTCCTTCTTTACGGGCCGGGGCGTGACGGAAACACGCTTTCCGTGTCGCCGACCGCCCGCCGCGAAATCATTGAAATGGCGTTGACCGCCATCGGGAGTGAATATCTTGAACAGTACGCAGCTTAATCTTCGCCAGGCAGCAATCGCCCTTGGCGGCGATGTCGCCGGCAGGAATCGCATCCTCTGCCCCGGCCCCGGACATTCCCGGCGCGACCGTTCGCTTAGCGTCACATTCAACGGCGACGACTTCCTCGTCCATTCTTTCGCGGGCGACGACTTCCGCGAATGTCGGGATCATGTGAAGGCTTGCCTTGGCATTTCCGATGACCGCCCCGTCGCGTTCAACGATAACGTGCCGCCGATCGATCCCGAGCGCCTTGCCCGGCAGAAGACCGCCGCCGACATCTGGGCACGCTCCGTTCCCATCGCCGGCACGCTCGCCGAAACCTATCTCGCTTCGCGTGGCCTGTCCTATGACGGCGACGCGCTGCGCTTCTATCCTGGCGGGCGCGCCATGGTGGCGCTGATCACCGACGCCATCACAGGCGAAGCCATCGGGCTGCATCGCACCTTTCTAGACCGTGACGGAAACCGTACCAGGAAGATGATGCTCGGGCAGGCCGCTGGCGGCGTTGTCCGCCTGTCTGCCGATGACGAGGTTACGTCCGCGCTCGGCATCGCGGAGGGTATCGAGACCGCGCTGGCGGTTCCGTTCCGGCCTGTCTGGGCGTGTCTGTCAGCGGGGCAGCTTGCGGCATTTCCGGTGTTGGCTGGCATCGAGGCGCTGACGATCTTTGCTGATCAAGACGCAACCGGCATCAAGGCCGCTAATGACTGTGGCGAGCGATGGCACTTGGCAGGCCGCGAAGTGACTATGGCTGCGCCGTTACATGGCGACTTCGCCGATCGGAGGGCCGCGTGATGGCACCGCTTCCGAAAATCGAAGTCCGTAACGAGCCCGGCAAGCCGTTCCAGAAGCTGGAGCCGGCGAATGATAATAGCCTTCCCGACGAGATCGACGCCGAAACCTTGCTCGGCATGGATTTCCCCCCGGTCCAGTACGTCGTCCCCGGATACGTGCCGGAAGGGCTGACGATCCTTGCCGGTCGCCCGAAGCTCGGAAAGTCATGGATGGCGCTCGGCTTCGCAATTGCCGTTGCAACAGGCGGTGATGCACTTGGCGAGGAATGCGAAGTTGGCGATGCTCTTTATCTCGCACTGGAGGACAACAAGCGCCGCCTACAGGACCGGCTCGCCATGGTGCTACCTCCTCCTCGTTCCAGGCCGAACATGGCGCGGCTTACGTTGCGGACCAAGAACGCAAAGATCGGCGCGGGCCTGATCGAGTCGCTAGACGCATGGCGCGCGAAGGTTGCCAATCCTCGCCTTATCATCATCGACACGCTGTCGATGGTTCGGCCGCCGAAGAAATCCAATCAGGATTCTTACGCTGCGGACTATGACGCGATCTCGCCGCTGCAACAGTATGCCGGCGAGCATCAACTGGCGCTGATCGTCGTGCATCACGTTCGCAAGGCCGAGGCAGACGATCCGCTAGAGGCTGTGTCGGGCACGAACGGACTGACCGGCGCGGCAGACACGATCCTCGTCCTGAACCGTGCGACCGACGGGCCGAAGCTCTACGGGCGCGGGCGTGACATCGAGGAACTGGAAAAGGCGCTCCGGTTCGATCGAGGCGTCTGGGCTGTGCTCGGCGACGCTGACGACGTGAAGCGGTCTGATCAGCAGCGGAAGATACTTGCCGCCCTGACCGACGCGACCGGCATCCTTACGCCGGCCGAGATTTCCAAGGAAACCGGCATTCCCGGAACGAGCGTTCGTCACATGCTTGGACGCCTCGTCAAGGACGGCAAGGCCGAGAAGAACGCCTTCGGCCAATACAAGTTGGCAGGACGGTAGTTTCTATGTCCCCCCGTCACACACGTCACAGTCGTCACACCTGATCTATCGAACTGTGACGTGTGTGATGCCTGTGATGGGGGGGTAGGGAAAACGACATATCCAAAAAAAGCCGCCACCAGAAGCGGACCGAAAGCATGAGGGAAAGATGAAAGCAGCACCAAACCTTCGGGCCTTAAACTGGCTCGCGAAACGAGACCCTGAAGCCGCCTTGGCGATCTTTCACCGTCTGCGGGATGAATCCTGCCGCTATGGCGTCGATGCTGAGCCGGCCTTTGACCCACGCGGGCGCAATCCCGATGATGCTGAAGCGCACGATGCGCCGGACGAGTTGCTGACATCAGAAACGATGGCAGAGCCGGTGTATGACGGGCCGGACGATGCGCATCTGGACATGCTGCATGAGGTAAAGCCGGATATCCATGTCATGCTACGCAGTGCCGGAGGATGGGCAACGCCATGGTGCGGAGAGCGCTGGCGGAACAAGCGAACCGGCAGAGTATTCTGGCGAGGCGAGCCATGGGCATATGTGTGGACCCGCCAACCGGACTTCCCCGAGCGGCACGTAGTCAAGATCGGCGGGCTTACATTCTATCATCGTCCCGAGGTGCGGCGTGGTCTGCCGGGCGGGCTTATGCTGTCTTACGTTGACGATAGCGGCAAGGTGCAGCGGCCAGCGTACAGGGCCAGTAAGCCGCGCGGCGGCAAGCGGCCTTTACGGCATGACCCGCAGGGCTATCTGAATCTGCCCGCCGCGATTATGTGTCCGCTTACTGTGGACGGCCTACGGACTCCGATGTCCGGCGAGCCGGCCTTGATGCCCATGCTCACGCCCATGATGCGCCGCGCTCCCGGTAAGGCATTTGACATCGCCGGCCAGCTTGATCGTGTCGGCCGCTACGGTGTCGAGGAAGGGCGGGCGCTCCTGCGTTCATTCGGCATCGACGGTTCTGTTCCGTTCGAGGATTTGCCGATCCCCGCAACGAAGTGTCCATCTGCCATCGCGAAGGGCGCACAGTTCATCGGCGGCATTTCCGGCCGCAGTCAGACGGCGAGCACCGGGACAATCGGGAAAGTGGAAGAGTTACCACCGCTCGACCAGAAGACAGCTATGGTCTTAGAGGAAGTTGCCGCGCGCGGTTCGCTGGAGAAAATTGGCCTGAAGCTGGGTTATCGCGGCGGTTATGCCGATCGTGCCGGCAAGCGGGCACTGCTTGAAGCAGGCAAGACGCTTGTGGCCAGGAACGAAAATAACGAAAAGAAAATCGCCGCGTAATGTGCCAAATACCCTCCTGCTTGGCGCGTATATAGTAGGAAGGCAGGCCCATCTTTCCTCTGCAATTCTTGGCTCGCATCGGCGGGCCTTCTTTTTACCCATTTCACAATCTTTCAATCGCAACACGGGAGGCCGTCATGGTCGACTGGGACTCCCGCGACTTCACCGTCGCGGAATGCGCCGCCGTGAGCGGCATCCACCGCGCCAACATCGATCTGATCGTTCACCGCGCCAAGGACTGCGACGTGCTGTTCTCAGAAAAGCGCGGGCGCAATCGTTGGTTCTCGCCACGCGACATAGCCGTTCTGCGGATCGCATATGAATGCGAACGCGCCGGTCAGACTTGGCTCACTGCGCTGGCGCGAGCCTTCGAGCATCTTCAGGATCAACCTGCCGCCGATGCCGTGCTCGTCTTCCGGGCCAATTCGGTTTCGGCTGTTTCAGGCCGGATCATCCCGGATCGCGATGTCGAGCGCCTGCCCGTCGACGAGGCCATTGTCCTTATCCCTGTCGGGAAGATCGTCTCGGGCATCGTCGAGCGGTGCGACGCCATAGAAAAGGAGGCCGACATTGTGGCCGTTCAATCGTAAATCAACCGAGCCGCCGGAGGCCAAAAGCCTAACGGACCCCACCAGTGAAAGCTGGGAAGCGCTGGCAGGGCTGTTCACCAGTTCCAGCACGGGCGTCGCGGTCAACGCCGATATCGCCATGCGCGTCCCGGCCGTCAATGCGGCGGTGACATTGGTGGCAACGGCTGTCGGCACATTGCCATGCAAGCTCTACAGCCGGACGGCAGACGGCAAGGAAGCTGCCGACGATCACGCTGCCTATGCCCTTGTCCACGACGAGGCGAATGACTGGCAGTCAGCCGGCAAGGTTCGGGAACTGGTGACGATCGACGCCATGCTGCACGGCGACGGCTTCGCCTTCGTCAACAAGGCTGGCAAGAAGCCCGCGGAAATCCTGCATCTGCCGCGGAGCAATGTCGCCGTCGAATATCTCGACAGCGGCGAACCGCGCTATCGTGTCGGGCAGACGCTCTATAAGCCGGATCAGATCATCCATGTGCAGGCCCCGTCGCTTGACGGCAAAACCGGCCTTGGACTGATCCGCGCCGGACGTGAGGCCATCGGGCTCGCCGTGCTCCTGGAGCGTACCAGCGCCCGCCTGTTCCGCAACAATAGTCGTCCTGGCGGCGTCCTGTCCTTCAAGGGCCAGCTGCAAAAGAAGACAGTCGAGCGCATCGGTGAAAGCTGGCATGCTGCACATGGTGGCGACAAGGCTGGCGGCGTTGCGGTGCTGGATCAGGCCGGTGAATACAAGCCAATCGCCTTCACCAGTGTCGAAAGCCAGCATACCGAACAGCGCAATTTTGCCATCGGTGAGATAGCGCGCCTGACTCGCGTGCCCATCACCATGTTGCAGGAATTGTCCAAGGGCACGTTCGCCAACACCGAACAGCAGGCCCTGCAATTCTTGCAGCTATGCCTGTTGCCCTGGCTCAAGGCTTGGACCGATGCCTATCGGCGCACACTGCTGTCGAAGGACGAGCGCGCCAGCCATTCCATCGAGTTTGTGGTCGACGATCTGCTTCGCGCCGACACACAAGCCCGAGCCGCTGCCTATGCGCAGTTTCGTTCGGCTGGTGTCATGACGGCAAATGACGTGCGCCGGAAGGAAAACCTGCCAGCCCTGCCGGACGGCGACAGCCTGTCGTCACCTTATACCACGGCGGGCAATGACAACCGAAAACCAGAAGGGGATGCCGATGCAGCATAAGCACGGCTCGCCGATTGAACTCGACATAAAGGCCATCGGAGACGATGGCCTTTTTGCTGGGTATGCGTCGGTCTACAACGTGAAGGACCGCGGCGGCGATATCGTCATGCCCGGCGCTTTCACGAAGTCACTCCAGACCTATCCGCCCGCCCGCGTGAAGATGCTTTACCAGCACAACACGACGGAGCCGATCGGCGTCTGGACCAAGTTCGAGGAGGATGGAC
Organism: Aquamicrobium sp.; assembly: GCA_047637695.1. GTDB lineage: Bacteria > Pseudomonadota > Alphaproteobacteria > Rhizobiales > Rhizobiaceae > Aerobium. The sequence continues at coordinate 11,189 of JBLJBS010000038.1, forward strand.
ACGGCCTGAAAGCCGAAGGCCGCCTGATCCTCGAAACCGCGCGTGGCCGTGAGGTCCATGCGCTCATGAAGGCTGGGGCTGTCGACGGCCTTAGCATCGGCTTCCGCACCATCAGGGACGCGGTTGACCGGCAGAAAGGCGCTCGCCTGTTGCATGAACTCGAATTGCGGGAGGTGTCGATCGTGACCTTCCCGATGAACGAGGACGCGACGGTATCGAGCGTCAAATCCACTAACGCTAGCGTTTCAGAACTCGTGGCCGCCATCAATGCGGCACGGGCCAACCTCTGAGGTAACACATTGACCATTCATTCTTTCCCCGCCGATCTTGAAATCAAGTCGGAGAATGCTGACCCGATTGATGAAGTGAAGACTGCCCTTCAGGGCCTGACCGACGACATCAACACGAAGACCGCCCCGGTTGCCGATCTGGCGACCCGGCTTGAAGCGGTCGAGACGAAGCTCAATCGCCCGGCGATTGTCACCGACAAGAAAGACGGCGAGCTTTCCGACGAACAGAAGGCGTTCCACGGCTATCTGACGCAGGGCGACCGCGCGCCGGAACTGAAGACGCTGACCGTCTCGGATGATCCGCAGGGCGGCTATCTCGCGCCGGCCGAACTGTCGACGGAGTTCATCCGCGATCTGGTCGAGTTCTCGCCGATCCGTCCGCTCGCCACGGTGCGCAGCACGACCGCACCGTCTGTCTCCTATCCGCGCCGCACCGGCATCACGAATGCCAAGTGGAAGGGTGAAACGCAGGCGCAGGAGGCTTCCGAGCCGAGCTTCGGACAGATCGAGGTGCCGATTCGCGAGGTGAACACCTTCGTCGATATCAGCAACCAGTTGCTCGCCGATAGTGCTGGCGCGGCCGAGGCAGAAGTTCGCCTCGCACTCGCCGAAGACTTCGGCCAGAAGGAAGGGCTCGCCTTCGTCAAGGGCTCGACCAATCTGGAGCCGGAAGGCTTGATGTCGAATGCAGACGTGCAGGTCACGAAGACCGGCAACGCCGCGACGCTCGGCACCAATCCCGCCGATCTGCTGATCAGCCATTACTACAGCCTGCCAGCCGCATATCGCGCTCGCGGAACCTGGCTCATGAACGGCTCGACGCTTTCGGCCATCAGGAAGCTGAAGGACGGCACGACCGGCGTTTATCTGTGGCAGCCCAGCTATCAGGCCGGCCAGCCCGAGACGATCCTTGGCCGTCCCGTGGTCGAGATCCCTGACATGGATGACGTGGGCACCGCCGCCGAGCCGATCGCGTTCGGTGACATCGCCACTGCCTATCGCATCATCGATCGTGTGTCGCTTTCGATCCTCGTCAACCCGTATCTGCGGGCGACGGACGGCATCACTCGCATCCATGCAACGCGCCGCACTGGCGCTGCCGTGGTGCAGCCTGCGGCGATCCGCAAGATCGTCTGCGCGACCGTCTAATCGACGCCACCAAAACTTTCAGGGCGGGCTTCGGCTCGCCCATTCTCTTTATATAGGAGCGCATCCATGCGTGATCTTTATTCCAATATCGGCGTCATTCCGGCGCTTGTTCCCGCCGTCAAGTCCGCCGCAGGCGAAGGCCCGGCTATCGACACTCACGGCTTCAACCGCGTTGCCTTCGCCGTCACGACCGGCGCGATTGCTGGAGATGGCGACTTCGGCGTGAAGGTGCAGGAGTCGGACACCACGACAAGCGGTGACTTCGCCGACGCTGACAGCGCCGTGGTGGACAGCAACGCACCGGCCACGCTCGACGCCGATAGCGCCTACAAGCTCGGCTATCGCGGCCATAAACGCTATGTGCGCCTCGCGCTGACGAAATCCGGCGGCACGTCGATCGCGGCTGGTGCGGTCGCGGTTCTGGGTGATGCCCAGCGCCGTCCGGTTGCCTGATCGGGCTGGGGAGCCTTCGGGCTCCCCGCTTCGCTATGCCAAGAGCAGCACCACGTTACTGCGCTTGCGGTCGCATCGTGCCGGCAGGACAGGCGTGCCCATGTGCCAAGGCCCGGAAGGCCAAGTCCGATGCAAGTCGCCCCAGCGCCCGCGCACGGGGTTATGACGGCGAATGGCAGGCAGCCCGTGCCCGCTGGCTGGCGGCGCATCCTGCCTGTGTCTCATGCGGCGAGCCCGCCACGCTGGTCGATCATATCGTCAGCATCCGCCGTGCGCCTGAGCGCAGGCTCGATCCCAGTAACTTTCAATCCA
>JBLJBS010000039.1:0-35311 GCA_047637695.1 Aquamicrobium sp.
GTGGGCGCCGGGCGGCGGCGACGTGCCGGAATGGCGCGAGCTTGAGAAGCTGAAGCTGCCCTACCTGTCTGGCGAGGTGCCATCGGGCGTGCGGGTTCTGACCGCCGGCGTCGACGTGCAGAAGGACCGGCTCGTCTATGCCGTTCGCGGTTGGGCGGCGCGTTCGGAAAGCTGGCTGGTCGAGGCCGGCGAGGTGTTCGGCGAGACCGTCGAGGAAGCAACCTGGGATGCATTGGAGGACGTGCTGCTCAGAGCCTATGACGGCCATGCCATCAGGCTGGCGCTGATCGATTCCGGCTTTCGTCCGGGTCGGCCCGATGCGGTGCCGGAGAACCGGGTCTATCAGTTCTGCCAGAAACATTCCCGCTTCTGCCGGCCGACCAAGGGTCGCGACACGCAGGTCAAGCCGGTCATGCCGCGCAAGAGCGAGGTCGGCGTCGACATTCGCGGCAAGCGGGTGACGATCGGTCTGGAGCGGCTCGACCTCGACAGCGACTATTTCAAGCGCTTTGTCCATGAGCGGCTGCGCTGGCCGGTGGACGAGCCTGGCGCGTTCCATCTGCCGGAAGACGTGAGCGACGATTATCTGCGTCAGCTGGTCAGCGAGGCGCGGATCAGGAAGCCCGGTGGCAAGCCGGTCTGGGTCAGGCGGGCGAAGGACAACCACTTTCTTGACTGCGAGGCGATGAACGCGGCTGCCGGTTTCTTCCTCGGCGTGCAGCGGCTGCGCGATGCGCCGGCCCGTGACCATGCCGATGCTACGACGATACCGGCCATTCCACCGCTTCCGGAGCGGAAGCGGTCGATTGCCGACTATTCGGCGATGCTGAACAGGTAGAACCGACGTGAAAACACCGAAGCCGACAATAGCGGGCACTGCCGCATCGCCGTCTGCCGGCTATCTGCGCGGCGAGCCGGACAGCGGCCCCTACATGCCGGCGGTGACGCCTGCGCTGCGTGATCGCAGCGAGGATGTGCGCGCCGGCTGGATTGCCGCCAACAGCCGCGCCAACGATGCGCAGATGAACTCCGGCTGGATCGCCGGCGTCGTCGAGCAGGTGGTGGCGCTGATGATCGGCACCGGCCTTCGCCTCAACCACAAGCCCGACGGCTCGGTGCTCGGCTGGGACGACAACCGGACGGCGTCATGGGCGCGGCTGGTCGAGCGGCGCTGGGAGATATGGGCCTCGCAGCCTTACGAATGCGATGCGGCCGGCCGCTACACCATGGCGCAGATGGAGGCGGCAGCCGTGCGCCAATGGATCGGCACCGGTGAAGTGGTGGCCTCCATCCGCGAGATTGCCCGGCCGGGTGCAGAGACCGTCACCAAGGTCCGGCTGATCCCGAGCCACTGGCTGTCGCAGAAGTCAGACCCGCTCAACCGGCTCGACCATGGCGTCCACACCGACGTCAACGGGCTGCCGGTCGGCTATCTGTTCGATCTTCCCGACTCGTTCCATGACCGGCGCGAGGTCAGGATGCCGGCGCGCGATGCCTATGCGCGCCCGCGCATCGTGCATGTGTTCGACGGGGCGGCCGGTCAGGTTCGCGGCATCACGCCGCTGGCCCCGGCGCTCAAGATCGTGAGGCAGTACGATCAACTGGCCGACGCCACGCTGACGGCGGCAATGATCCACGCCATCTTCGCCGCGACCATCGAGAGCGATTATCCGACCGTCGAGGTCATGCAGGCGTTGCAGGACGAGGACGAGGTAACCGGCGTCGACGGCTCCGGGCTTTCCGGCGCCTTCGATGCCTTCATGCGCCAGAAGGTCGGCTGGCACCAGAACGTCAATATCGATCTTGGCCGGCACGGCAAGATCGCGCATCTGCTGATGGGCGAGAAGCTGAAACTGCAAGGCTCGGAACATCCGAACTCCACCTATGAGGCGTTCGCCAATTTCCTGCTGCGCGAGATCGCGTCGTGTCTCGGCGTCATGCCGTCGGACCTGACCGGCGATTATCGCGGCGACACCTATTCCAGCGTGCGCATGGGCATCGCCAAGAAGTGGCCGCTGATGGAATACCGCCGCCGCCACATTCCGGGCCGGCTGGCGCAGGCGGTGTTCGAGGCCTGGCTCGAGGAAGAGATCGACGCCGGCCGCATTCCGCTCGATGGCGGCACAGAGCAGTTCGTTGCCATGCGCACCTCGCTGGTGCGGGCCGACTGGCGCGGACCGCCGAAGCCGCAGGCCGATGACGTCAAGGCGGCGAAGGCGCATGAGGCCTGGTATCGGCTCGGCGTCATGTCGCAGGAGATGATCTGCAACGATCTCGGCGTCGACCATGAGGATGTGCACGAGCAGCTTGCCCGTGAAAAGGCCAGCCGTGCGCGGCTCGGACTGCATGACCCCGTGCTGGTGATGTCCGGCGGCGGCGGTCCTGGTGGCGATGCGCAGGCCGACGATGCAGAGGATGAGGCCGAACATGGCTGACAGTTCCATCTTCGACGGCATCGACGCGAGCGATCCATGCGCGCTGTGGCCGGTCATGCAGGCCGCACTCGACCGGCTGCTGGTCGGCGAGAGTGTGGTGCGGGCGAAGTTCGGCGAGGACGATGTCGAGTTCGGACGCGGCAGCATTGCGGCACTGGAGCGCCGCATCGCCGTGTTGAAGGCCGAGTGCGCGGGCAAGACTTCGGGCCGGGTTCGCCGGCACGCGATACGCGGCGGCTTCACGCGCTATTGAGAGATACACCATGCCATCGCTGATCCACATTGCCGACCGGGTGCTGAACCGGCCGCTGCTGATCGCGCCGGAGAAGGCGCAAGTTATCCTGTCGGTGCTGGCAGGCCGCATCGGCATCGATACGCCGGAGGCAAGCCGCTTCGAGGGCAGCGATATCGTCATCGGCGAGGACGGTAGCCGGCGCGCGCTGCCCTATCGCGTGGCGAATGGCATTGCCATCATCACGATCACCGGCTCGCTGGTGAACCGTGGCGCCTGGATCGGCGCGAACTCCGGCCTGACCTCCTATGAGGGCATCGGCCACCAGATCAGGACGGCGGCGGCCGACCCTGCCGTGCATTCGGTCATTCTCGACCTGCATTCGCCGGGCGGCGAGGCCGTCGGCGCGTTCGAGACGGCAGCACTCGTGCGCGATCTGACGGCAACCAAACGCACCGTGGCGATCGTCAACGGCATGGCGGCAAGTGCTGCCTATGCCATCGCCTCGGGCGCATCCGAGATCGTCACCACGGAAACCGGCGTGTCCGGATCGATCGGCGTCGTGCTGCTGCATGCTGACTTCTCGCGCCAACTCGACCGCGATGGTGTGACGCCGACGCTGATCCATGCTGGCGCGCACAAGGTTGACGGCAACCCGTTCGAGCCGCTGTCGGACGATGTTCGCGACAGCCTGCAGGCCGAGGTCGACAGTTTTTACGACGCCTTCCTTGCCACCGTAGCGAAGGGGCGCGGCAACCGGCTTTCGACTGCCGCCGCGCGCAACACCGAGGCGCGCACATTCATCGGCCAGGCGGCGGTTGCCGCCGGCATTGCAGACCGCATCGGCACGTTCGAGAGCGTGCTGGTGGAACTCTCCCGCGCACCGTCGAAAAGCGGGCGCTCAACCTCGCGGACCAGGAGATCATCCATGAGCGAGAACATTGGCGCGCCCGCAGCCATGGACGATGCGGGCATCACGCAGGCCGAATACGACAAGGCTGTTGCAGCCGCGCACAGTGCTGGCGAGGCTGCCGGCGCGAAGGCTGCGACCGACAGGTTTGCGGCCATCGTCTCGGCTGACGGCATCAAGGGCAGCGCCACGCGCATGTCGGCGGCCATCGATCTGGCGGTCAGGTCGCCCGGCATGTCGACCGAGGATGTGGCGGCGTTCATCAGCGCCAATGTGGCTGAGACCACGAAGGCCGCGTCGCCGGCCTCGCTCGCCAGCCGCCTTTCCGCAGGCAGCGACCCGCTTGCCGCGTCCGATCAGCCCGACGGCGTTGTTGCCGCCAGCGGCTGGGCCAGCGCGTTCAAGCGCACGGCCGCCCACTGATCCGGTCAGATACGGAGAACCACGACCATGACCACGTTCACCGAAGGCCGGCACACGGCCGAGTTCCTCCTGTCGGAGGCGAACTTCCACCGCTCGCGCGACCAGATCACCATTGCGTCCGGTTCCGGCCAGATCGTGCCGGGCGCCGTGCTCGGCAAGGTCACGGCATCCGGCAAGTACAAGCCGGCGACCGCGACCGGATCGACCGGCGAGGAAACAGCGGTCGCTGTCGCGCTCTACGGCTGTGACGCCACCAGCGCCGACCAGACCATTGCCGCGATCACCCGTGACGCGGAGGTCAGGACGGCGGCCCTGACCTACGGCTCCACCATCAATGACGACACGAAGAAGGGCGCCGCGCGCGGCCAGCTCGCTTCGGTCGGCATCATCGCTCGCTAGGGAGTGCGCCATGCTCGACATCTTCAACAATGACGCGTTCAGCGTCACCTCGCTGACGGATGCGATCAGCGACAAGCGCGTCCGCCCCGGCAGGCTTGGCGAATTGGGCCTGTTCCAGACCACGGCCGTCACCACGCTCACGATCGCGCTGGAATCGATCGGCGACACCATCCAGCTTGTCGCGCCGTCGCCGCGCGGCGCGCCCGGCGACGTGCGCGACAATGAGAAGCGCTCGATCCGCAACCTGTCCATCCCGCATTTCCAGCGCGACTGGTCGGTCGTGGCCGATGAGGTCCAGGGCGTTCGCGCCTATGGTTCCGAGACCCAACTTGCCACCGTGCAGGGCATCGTCGCGCAGAAGCTGGCGGTCAACATTGCCGATCTCGATCTGACCGACGAGTACTCCCGCATCGGGGCTATTCAGGGCATCGTCACCTACAAGGGCGGTCAGACGCTGAACCTGTTCACCGAGTTCGGCGTCGCCCAGCCGACCGAGGTCGATTATGACCTCGACAACGCCAGCCCTGCCGAGGGCGCGCTGCGCAAGAAGTGCGTGACGACCATCCGCGACGTGCACAAGGTGCTGGGCGGCGTGCCGTTCGACCACCTGCACGCCTTTGTCGGCGACAACTTCTTCGACGACCTTCTGGGCCACAAGGAAGTCCGCGAAACCTACAAGGGGTGGAGCCAGGCGCAGATCCTGCGCGAGAGCCATATCGGGCCGAACCGGTCCTCCAACCCGATGTTCGAGTTTGGCGGCATCGTGTTCGAGAACTACGGCGCGATCGACAGTGCTGGCGACGGCGCGCTGCTCGGCATCGCCACCAACGAGGCGAAGTTCGTGCCCGTCGGTGTGCCCGGCCTGTTCCGCACCTATCTTGGGCCTGCCGACTATGTCGAGACCGTCAACACGCTCGGCCAGCGCCTCTATGCGAAGCAGTGGCCGATGCAGAACGGCAAGGGCATCCACGGCGAGACGCAGACCAATGCACTGCACATCTGCACGCGTCCGGCCGCGCTGATGCGCGCCAAGCGCACCTGATGAAAGCGCGGCAGGGCATTGACGCCCCGCCACGTTCATCATGGCGCGATGGTGGGATCGCGATGATGGGCAGGTCAGGCGGCGGCGTCGATCCGGTATGGGTGGACGAGCAATTCGGCAGGAATGTTCCAGGCATCGACAATCCTGTGCACCTGCTGGAGATTGAGCGCCCGGCGGCGGTTCAGAAGCTCCGAGGTTCGCGAGCGCGAGCCGATGACATCGGCAAGATCGGCGTTGGAATACCCGTTCATCGCCATGTGCGCCTTGATCGTGTCGATCGGGTCAAGGTTCTCGAGCGGGAAGTGCTCGCGTTCGTAGGCGTCGACCAGTGTGGCGAGAATGTCGAGCTTGTCACCTTCCGGCGTGCCGGCTGGCGAACCCCAGAGCCGCTCGATCATCCCGAGCGCGGCGGCGTGGTCTTCTTGTGTGTGGATGGGACGGATATCCATCATCGTGCTCCCTGGAACTGCGCCACGGTGAGTGCGTCGATCCTGTCATAGTCGGCATGCGTGCCGAGGAACTTGATGAACGCGATCTGCCTGCCGAAATCGAAGGCGACGATCATGCGATAGTTGCCGCCGGCGACCTCGAAGCGGACCCGCTCACCATTGAGAACCTTCGCCTTCGAGAACGATGCCTGCACATCGCCGGTCGATGCCCATTTCGAGGCACGGGCAACACGAAGCCAGTGCGACAGCGACTTCAGCGCTTCCGGATGGAGTTCGGCAAAGGCCGCAAGCGTGCTGGCTGCAATGATCCTCACGGGGATTGCCTAGCAGATTTCCACATTTGGGACAAGCAGATTTCCATTTTCTGGAAACCGGCCCGTTGGAGTCTTGTCCAATCATGTTGACCGCCCGCTACCATGCCCTTCGCGACCGCGTTCTGGCTTGTGTGGATCATATCCATGCCGAGCCTGTGAAGCTGACGTTCATGAAGGGCGGCGCGGTTGACCCTGCCCGCCCTGCGGTCGAGATCGAGGTTGTGCTGCGCGTTGGCGGCGGCAGGGAAACATCGGTATCAGGCCGTGGCGCAGATACCGCCTGGCGCAGCCGCATCCAGGCGCAGCGCGCCGAGCTTCACATCGACCGTGTCGCCTGGCCGCAGATTGTCGCGCGCAAGGGCGACAGGGTGAAGGCGCTGTCGCGGCCGGGCGCGCCGTGGTTCGAGGTGCTCGCCATCGATGACCGGTCGATGACGCGGCTGGTGCTGCAATTGGGAGAGGCATGATGCTGTCGCGGCTGGCGATCCGCATTGCGACCGTCGAGGCGCTGAAGGGTAGGACGCTTGTCGGCGACCATGTGCTCGACAGCGAGATCGGCGCGCTCGATGTGGCCGCCGACGGGACGATCCGGACGGATACGCAAAAGCCGTTCCTGTCGGTCTATACCGACATGGCGAAGGCCGAGGGCGATCTTGACGTGCGTGCGCTCCATGGGTGCGGCCGGCTCGACCTGACCATCGAGGCCGGCATCACGGCGGCAATGGCGGAGACCGACCCCGACACGGGAGAAAGCCGGATCGTCGGCATCGGCATTCCCGCCGCCGACCCGGCCATGGAGATGTATCTCGACTGCGTCGACCGGCAGGTGGTGACGGCGCTGAGCGATCCGGACAATGAATGGGCCGACATCTGGCGCGGTCTGTCGCTGCGCATCGTGGAGATCGAGCGGCGGCGCACGGCCGATGCGACCGGCGTGCGCATTGCCGCGCACCAGACGGTGATCGCGCTCGACCTGTTGCCGGAGCCGGCGATGGGCGAGCCGCTTCTGTCCGACGCACCCTTCGACCGCTTCCTGACAAGGCTGGAAGCCATGCAGGTCCCCAATCCGGCGCATGACCCTGATGACCCGGGAAGCCCGGCGCTTGTCGCCGATCCTGTCATGACTGCCAAGGCCGCGTTGATCCGTTCGCTGCTCGGCAGCGGCAACGATCCGCGCAAGGCGATGCAGAGGTGGCTCGCCCTGTCCTGCGCGGAGATGGCGGCGCTTGGGCTTGGTGCGCCTGACGGGCCTGACGTGGTGGAGATCGCGGTCGATGGAACCGGACCGACCATCACGGTGGAGCCTGAGCCATGATCGATGCATTCCTCGGGCTGAAGATCGACGTCGAGATGCTGAAGACGGCCTTCGGCAATGCGCTGAAGGTCGGGCCGGTCGAGGATGTCGACGCCGAAAAGGGCTATCGCCTCAAGCTGGGCGAAGGCCCGGACGGACCCTTCCTGTCGCCCTGGTATCCGCACCCCGAAAGCGGCGGCGCGACGGGCACATGGGCGCCTCTGTCGAAGGGACAGATTGTCGGCGTCATCAATCCGGGCGGCGATCCCCGCCAGGGCGTGCTGATCCGTGGCGGCTTCTCCGGCGACAACCCGCCGATCTCGCAAAGCCTCGACGAGAACAGGTTCCAGTTCGGCGGCGTCACCATCACGATTGCCGGCGGCAAGCTGACCATCGACGGCGATGTGCAGATCAACGGATCGAGCCTGCGCCACAACGCGAAGAATGTCGGCGATACCCACCTTCACGGCGGCATCGTGCCGGGCGGTTCGGACACCGACGTGCCGTCGAACTGACATCTGGAGAAGACCATGACACCGACAAAACTCTACCGCGTCCGCGAGGGCGTGGCGTGGGTCAATGGCGCGCGTGTGCCGGCCGATCGCACGGTTCGGCTGAGCGATGCCGAGGCGCGCTTCGACCTCGAACAGGGGCGCATCGCGCCTGCCGCGCCGCCGCAACCGTCCGGCAAGTCCAGCCGCAGGGCGGCCATCGACCTGCCTGCCAAAGAGGACGTAATCGACCATGGCCGGGGTTGACCGCCATACGGGCAAGGTCATCGACAATCTTGCCTCCGCCTATCAGGGCGTCGAGGTGATCGTGTCGACGCGGATCGGCAGCCGCGTCATGCGCCGCGAGTTTGGCGGCGGCCTTGCCGAACTGCTCGGGCGGTTGATGACGCCAGCGCTGTTTGCCGCCTGGCGGCAACTGGTCGCCACGGCCATCGATCTGTGGGAGCCGCGCCTGTCTGTTCGCAAGGTCTCGCTTGCCGGTTCGGCGGAAGAGCTTCGCCTGGGGCATGCTGCCATGACCATCGAGGCGGATTACCGCCCGCGCGGGCATCTGGGCGATCTTGCCGTCGAGCGCGTCGTCACCTTCGGCATCGCGTTCGGGCAGAAGGTGAAGGTCGGATGAGCAGGTTCTCGGCAGTCACGCTCGACCTGTCGCGCTTTCCGGCTCCTCTTGCCATTCGCGGCATCGACTACGAGACCGTCCTTGCCGAGCGCAAGGCGCGGCTGGTCGCGCTGATGGCGCAACATGGCATTGCCTATGATGTGGAGGGGCTGGAGACCGACCCCGCCATCATCGTCGAAGAGACGGACGCCTGGCGCGAATTGCTGGTGCTGGCCGCGATCAACGATGCGGTGCGCTCGGTTCTCGTCGCCTTTGCCACCGGGTCCGATCTCGACCACCTGGCCGCCTTCTACGGCATGACCAGACGCGTCATCACGCCGGCCACAGACGATATGCCGGCGGTCATGGAGAGCGATGCGGAGATGCGTCGCCGTGCGCTGCTGGCGCCGGAAGCGTTCGCCACGGCCGGCACGCATGGCGGCTATGTGTTCCACGCGCTCAGCGCCGATCCGGGCGTGCTCAATGCCGATGTGTGGTCGTCGGCACCCGGCCATGTCCGTGTCGCCATTCAAGGGAGGAATGGGGCCGGCGTCGCCGACGAGGCAACCGTCGAGGCGGTGCGGGCCCATCTTCTTGCCGACGACATCCGTCCGCTGACCGACGTGATTGCCGTCAGCTCCGTCGAGACGCACGACTACACGATCGCCTTGACGATCTTCATCCAGCCGGGGCCGGATCCGGCGGCGGTGAAGGATGGCGCCATCGCCAGCCTGACCGCGATGGTGGCGGCGCGGCGCATTCCCGGCCGTGACGTGCCGGTCTCGGCCATCATTGCCGCTGCTACAATCGGTCCGGTCGACCGTGTCGTCGTCACCGAACCTGCCGGCGACGTTGTCATGGATCACGGCGAGCTTGCCGTCTGCACCGGCATCACGGTCGAGGTGGACCATCATGCCGGCTGAGTTCCAGACCATCCTGCCGTCCAATGCCACGGGCTTCGAGCGCGCGCTCGAACAGGTGTCGGGCGAGCGATGGCAAGGCCTCGACCTCGACATCGTGCGGCGGGCCAAGGACCCGTGGACCTGTCCGGAACACCTGCTGCCCTATCTCGCCCATGAGCGGTCCGTCGACATCTGGGACGAGGACTGGCCGGCATGGAAGAAGCGCGCGGTGATTGCCTCCGCACCCGAGGATCATCGCCGCAAGGGCACGCTCGACGGCATGGCCCGCTATCTGCGCATGGTCGGCGCGGGCATCGACCATGTCTGGCGCCCGCCTTCGGGCTATCGCCTCGGGCGCGGCATGAGCGAGGCCGAGCGGCTGGCCTGGCTGTCGCGCTATCCGGAACTGCGCGTCTATCGCGGCAGGCGGCGCTTCGATCTCCATGGCTTCCTGCTTGGCCGCCGCTTCATCGCCGGCCATGGCGCTGCGCTGGCGCCCGACGATGCGGCAGCCTTTGCGATCCCGCAGGCCTGGCTTCATGACCGTGGCGTCGAGACGAAGCTGGTGGTGGCAAGGCGCGAGCCCGTGCGCCGCCGCGCCATCGTCGAGGAAGCGATCGAGGTGCGGGTGCCCGCGCGGCTCAACGGCCATGTGATCGGCCTTGCCTTCCTGGGCGGCGCGTTCCTCGGCCGCGACGATGCGCAAACGCGCGTCTACACGCTGACAACCCGGCAGGAACAGCAGATCGACGGCGGCTCCCGACTGGCCGTCGATGTGCTGCGACCCGACCTCGACGCAATCGACGTGCGGTCTGAGTTCGTGCGCGAGCGGTTTTTGCTGAATGGCCTCGTCGAAGCGCGCGCCCGCATCGGCCGCGCCTTCCTGGTGCCGGATCGTGCGGTCGACCACATCTATACGCGCACCCGCCTGTTCGACCCCGCGCGACCGCTGGTAGCGCGCGATGGCGGCGGCGCGGTGATCGGGCGCGACTACATCAACATCGCCCACCATACCGCGCGCATCCGGGTGCGCATCCGCCAGCCATTGCCGCGTCGCGGCCTGCTGGTCGGCTCCTTCATGCGCGGCAGGCTGGCCCCGCGCAAGGACAAGCCGCTGACCATCACGCTTGGCGCCATGCGCTCGGCCAAGCGGCTGAGCGAAAAGGTGCTGGCGCAGACCACGACCACCACGCGCGCCACGATCTCCAATGGCCTTGAGATCGGCGCCTTCACCATCGGCGAACTGAGAAGGATCATCTGATGTCGCGTCGCGTCAAGTTCCACGACCTCATGCTGGCGGAAGCCGACGACTTCAACCATGTCGGCGAATATGCGCAGGGCGATCTCGACGACATCGTGCGCGATGCGGTCTCCACCGATCGCAGCTTTGCCGGCTTCGAGGTCTCCATCCTGCCCGGCAACACCGCAATCTCCATCGCGCCCGGCCGCTACTATGCCGGCATGATGTACCGGCTCGACACCGAGACCGAGAAGCAGCTGTCCAACCAGATCCCGCTGGTGCAGAAGCGCATTGCCGTGGTCACGGTCTGGGGTCAGGAGGTCGCCACCGATCTTCAGCAGCGCTCCGTCGCCGTCAATGTCGACGACATGATCGGCGAGCCGCAGGCCTTGCAGATGCTGATGCTGCGGCAGGCCAATGTCGAGGTGATCGTCGGCATGGAAAGCGGCGATCCGCAGCCGCCGGCCATTCCCACCAATTCGATCGTGGTGGCAACCATCGTGCTTGGCGTCGCCGGCATCGAGAGCGTGACCATGAACGAGGCGGCAAGGCTGACCTCGACCCAGCGCAATGCGCAGACGATCGGAACCTTGCGCGCCGACTTCAACCGCGTCGAGCCGGCCGTCACCGGCCTGGTCTCCGACCTTGCCGCGCTGAACGATCGCAGCCGCGACCGCGCCTCGCGCAAGGATCTGGAGCGCGGCCTGCTCGACATTGCCCGGCTGAAGGACAAGGTCGGGCTGCCCGACACCTATGCGCAATACGGCGCGACCTTCTTTGCCGACGATGCCGAGACCGACACGGTCTATTCGGCATCGACCGCGAAGATCGACAATGGCCTCCTGTTCCCCGACGCGGCCGCCAGCACATGGCCGCTGGCGCTGTTCAACGACAACGATCCGAACGCGAAGAAACACGCATCCGGCCAGGTTCTGCCGGTCTACGATACCGTCGTGGCGATCGCAGGGCCCGCTACCAATGGCGACGTGTCACTGTCGCAGTTCGAGGTGAAGACCCACACGGTCAAGACCGAGACCGTCTACCGCACGGTGACACGCTATGGCTGGACCTGGAACTATGCACCCTACTGGTACGATTACTACTATCCGTATGGAGGCTGGTATCTGCACGACTGGTACGGATATCCGGGCTATTGGGGGTGGTGGGCCTATTATCCGGTCAAGTCCTACTACACGTGGACCGAGACGATCCCCGAGCTGGTGACGTCGGTGGTCAGCACGACGACCACCTATAACGGCATCCTGACGGCGGAGACCTTCCGCGCCCCGCGCGCCATGTGGTTCACCGGCGTCAATCTGAAGCTGACCAGCCTCGACACGTCCGGCGATGTGCATGTGCTCATCACCGAGACCGAGCTTGGCCAGCCGGTGCTGGCAAGAACCCTGTCGCGGGTGTCCGTCTCCCATGGCGATCTGAAGAAGGCGCCCGCGAAGACGGCGGCGATGATGAACCCGGTCCTGCTGGAAAGCGGCAAGCTCTACGCCATCGTCATCATCACGCAGGGCAATCACCGCATTGCCACCGTGCACCCCGACAACTGGCGCGACGGCACCTGGTTTGCCGGCACGGATGGCGAGTATTTTGTCGGCGACCTGACGAAGGACATCTACCTCGAGGTGCTGGCGGCGGAGTTCAGGAAGCCGCGCAACGAGATCGTGCTGCAGACGGCCGATCTTGCCGGCGGCATCAACGACATCGCAATCGAGACCGAGCAGATCGTGCCCTCCGGCACGGAAATCTCCTGGGAGATCAACATCGCCGGCACCTGGCGGCCGATCCGCGACATTGCCAGCCTGCCGGGTGGCACCAATACCGCACCGATGCGTGCCGTGCTGATCGGCTCCAAGGATCTGATGCCGGCCTTCTACACCGGCGCCAACCGGGTGACGCTGTCGCGGCCGGCGCTGGCGCTGTCGGAGCAGTCGGCAGCGATCACGCTGGCGTCCGCCGCTTCCGACATCCGGCTCGAATATGTCGTCCACAAGTGGAACGCCAACGACGCCACGCTGACCCCGACCATCCGCGAGGGTGCCAATGTGCATACGCCGGACGTCAGCGAACCGGCCGTTGCCGACGATCCGCGTGGCGACAGCATGCGGCTCGGCTTCGTGTTCAACCTCGGCTCGCCGATCTCGTCGTTCAGGATCAGGACCGATGTGACGCGCGCGGCCAGCATCGCGCCGCCGGTCGTGCTTGAACGCCGCTACGTGGCGCTGTCGTAATCAAGGGAGACGCGACCATGGCAAAGGCACCGATGCCGGCGAAGGATGCCGGCGATCTCGTCGCGACCGAGGTCACGGCCGTTCACAGACTGCCCGGCATCATCTTCCGGCCGGGCATCGTCTATCAGGCGAGTGCGGCCATGCGCCAGAAACTCGACGATGCCGGGGTGCTGAGGAAGGCTCCGGACAACAAGGTCTGACCGTCATGCGCCTTTACGGTTCTTCGCGTCTGCCGGCCTTCATCGACCGGCAGACGAAAGCGGTCGCGCGGGTCTTCAACTATTACTGGGACCATTTTGACGCACGCCTGCATGCGCTGGAAGAGGTGCGCGTGTCGTGGCAGGAGGCGACCGCCAACGTCAACCAGCTGGCGCTCGACCGCATCAACGAGATTCTCGGGCCGGCGATCGCCAGCGTTGCCGAGATGCAGGCACGCGGCTTCCTGATCGCCCATTCGGCCAGCGAGAACATTCTGGCCGAGACCAATGTGCTGACCTTCGACATCGCCGACGAGGACGAGCGGCGGCTGTTCACGCCGTCGCCCTTCCTGGCACTGACCCGCGCGGCGACGGCGGACGACTACGCGGTTGCCTCGTGGGTGTCGTGGGATGCGCAGACGGGCATTCTGGTCTGCGAGGTGGTTGCCGCCTTCGGCGATCCGGGCCCTCATGACGACTGGGTGATCGCCGCCCTTGCCGGCTCGACCATGGCGCAGGTCGAGATGCTGACGCAGGCGCGGGCGGCCAGGGACGCTGCTGTCGTGGCAAGGGGTGGCGCAGAAGATGCGCGTGATCTGGCAAGCGGGTCTGCCGGAACGGCAGGCACGGCGGCAGGCAATGCGACGGTTGCCCGCGACAAGGCGCAGAAATGGGCGCAGGAGGAAGAGGACGTCGTTGTCGAGGCCGACCAATACTCGGCCAGGCATCATGCGATCAAGGCAGCAGCGAGCGCGCTTGCCGCGGCGACCTTCGATCCGTCCGCCTATCTGGCGAAGTCTGACGATCTGGCAGGGCTGGCGAACGCCGCAACCGCGCGCAACAATCTCGGCCTTGGCAATGCCGCGGCATGCGATGTCGGCACGGCAGGCGGCACGGTGGCAGCCGGCAATGACGTTCGCATCGCCAATGCCGTGCGCAGGGATCAGACGGCGGAGCTGGTCGCCGGATACACGGCAACAAGCGCCAATGACGGCACGAAGTCGTCGGGCACCTATACGCCGGCTCCGGCCGGCGGAAACTTCAGGCACATCACCAATGGCGGCGCCTTCACGCTCGCGGCACCGTCAGGCGTTCATTCCATGGTGATCCAGATCGTCAACAACGCCTCGGCGGGCACTATTACGCTCTCCGGCTTCACGAAAGTGTCGGGGACGTCCTTCACGACCACGAACGGGCACAAGTTCCTTCTCTTCATCACCCGCTCGCAGTCCTACGCTCATGCCAATGTGGTGGCGCTGCAATGAGTTTCCCGTTCCCGATCGGCCCCGGTCCGGTGGTCATCCCCGGTTCGCAGGCCTTCACCTCGGCCGGCAGCCACAACTTCACCGTGCCCGACTACAACACGCTCACCGTGGTGCTGCGTGGCGGCGGCGGTGAAGGCGGCGGCGTGACCGCCGGCGCGTCAGGGGGCACATCGACCTTCAACGGACTGTCTGCTGGCGGTGGTGCCGGAGGCAGCGCATCGACCACGGCGGGCGGCGGTGGCACGCAATCGGGAGGCGGCGCTGGCAGCAGCAACGGCAATAGCGGTTCCACCGGGCAATCCTATAGCATGGCTGGCAGCGCCCAATACATAACCAGCGGTAAAGGTGGAAATGCTCCAGGAAGTGGTGGAAGCGGGGGCGCCGGCACTGGATCGCTTGCTTCTGTCGCGGGCAAGGCAGGGAACGCCCCTGGCGGCGGTGGCGGCGGCGCCGTTTACCATTGGACGCAAATGCAAGGCGGCGGCAAGGACTACTACGAATACACTTATGGGGTCGCCTATGGCGGCGGCGGCTCAGGCGCGTATCTCACGAAGACTTACCTGTCCACCGACAGCGGCGCCCCGAAGCCCGGCACGACGCTGACCGTCGTGGTCGGCGCTGGTGGCAACGGTGCCGGCAATGGCGGTCCCGGTGCCGCCGGAAGGGCTGACCTGTCATGGGCATGAACGGCATCGCCGTCGGGATCGCGCCGGTGCGTGGCCGCATCAGGCTGGCAAAACTGCTTGCGGCCCTGCGCTCGGCTTATTTTGCCGATTATCCCTATCTGCGAGCGCCCGATGAACGGGCGGCACTCGACGAGATGCGCCGCCTGTGTCTCGATCCCGAGGTGCTGATCGTGACCGCCCATGACGGCGATGTCCTGGCCGGCTGCATCATCGCAGCGCCGATCAGGGAGGCGGATGTCGGCCGCTATGATGGCTGGTTCGAGCGCAACGGGCTCGACCGCGCCAGATGGATGCATGCGCTCTACACGCTGACCTGGCCCGGATATCGCCAGCAGGGCGTCAATGCCGCCATGGGCGATCTGGTCACCGCCGAGTTTACCCGGCGCGGCATCGAGGGCCGCGTCGCCATGGTGATCCAGCGGCAGGAAAACGATCCGAAGGCTCCGGCAGGCTGGCGTGATCCGGTCGGCTTCTTTCTCCGGCGCGGCTACGAACATACCGGCATTGCGCCGCTCCCTGCCTCCTGGTGCGACATCGGCGACGATGAGCCGACCGGCAAGCACTACATCTTCATGGTGAAGAGGACACGCTCCGATGCTTGAGCTTCGCCACAATGATGAGGTTGTGGCGCTCGTCCACGAAGGTGGATGGGTGACATTGCCGAATGGTGACGTGTTCTCACCGGCTGTAGCGGGCTGGTCGGACGATGACGGCTTTGCGCTGGTCGTGCATGTTCCGCCGGAGCCCGAGCCTGAGCCGGTCGATCTGGTCGCATATGCCGCCGATCGGCGCTGGCAGCGCGAGGTCGGCGGCCTGATGTTCGCGGGCTTCCACTTCGCCACCGACGACCGGTCCAAGATGATGATCATCGGCGCGCGGGCGGCGGCTGCGGCAGCCCCCGACTTCACCACCGAATGGAAGCTGCCGGGCGGCTTCGTCACGCTGGACGCCGACACCATCATCGCCATCTCCGACGCGGTGCTCGCCCATGTCGCGGAGAGCTTTGCCGCGGAAGCGCAGGTGCTGGCGGCCATCGATGCCGGCGCCATCACCACGACCGCCGAAATCGACGCGGCGTTCGCGGCATAAAGGCCGCCCACCGGCTTCAATCGACCACAACCCGTTCAACCGACAAGGAGCGTCACCATGACGGCCCCGCACTTTGGCATGACCTTTACCCGGCCGCAGGACGAGCCGGTTCCCGTTCTGGGCGCCGACTTCTCCAAGGTGCTGCTCGTCGAAACATCGGCGGACGCCAACGTCACCACATTCCCGATCGACACGCCGGTTCGCTTCTCGTCCAGCGATGCGACAAAGACCGCCGATCTTGGCACCGGCCCGCTTGCCGATGCCGTGCGCGCCATCAACGACCAGCTCTCCGGCCTGAATGCCGGCGCCGACGTGACGGTCGTGCGCGTGACCGAGGAGACTGGTGGCGATGCGCCGTCCAACATGGCCGCCACCAGCGCCAACATCGTGGCGGCGCTCGGCAAGGTCAGCGACATTCCAGGCCTCGTCAATGCCACGCCACGCCTGATCTGGGTCGGACGCACCAGCTGGCGCGCAGACCTGAGCACGACCAACCCGGTCGTCGCTGCCCTGCCTGCGGCTTGCGAGAAGCTGCTGGCGGTTGCCGTCGTCGATGTCGACGATACCTCGACCGCCAACGCCATCGACGCCCGCGAGACCATGAACTCGCAGCGACTGGTTCCGCTCGGCATGGCCGCGCGCGTCTACGAGGGAGAAAGCCTTGTAACGCGACCGATGGGGCCGCGCGTCCTCGGCCTGTTCGTGCGCAACGACAATGACCATGCCGGAAAACCGTTCGACCCGATCGCCAACCGGCCGATCCAGGGACTGGCGGGCCTGTCGCGCAAAGTGCCGTTCTCCCTGCTCGACGGTTCCACCGAAGGCCAGCAGCTGCTCGAGGCGAATGTCTCGATCGTGGCCGAGGGCGAGATCGGTGTCGACGGCTCGGTTGCCGATGGCGGCTTCGTCTTCATCGGCACCGACAACACCGAGACCGGCGATCTGTGGAAGCAGTTCCACCAGGTGCGTGGCGCCGACTACATCGCCGTCAAGCTGATGAAGATCACCCGCCAATTCCTCGGCAGGAAGATCGAGGCCGACATGGTGGAGGCGTGGCTCAACTCGATGCGCTTCATGCTGCGTGACCACAAGGCGGCCAACGACATTCTGGGCTACGACGTCGACTTCCGCGCCGACCTGAACAGCCCCGAACAGATCAGGCTGGGACATCTGACCGTCAATCTCGGCATCGAGCCGGCGCCGGCGTTCAAGGTCGCCAACCACGAAATCCGCCGCTACCGCCCGGCCATCGAGGGGCTGGTCGCCGAGATCATCGCTCGTCTGAACGCCACGGCGTAACGCGCACGCTTCCCTGAAAGGACATCACCATGCAGCCTCTTTACATGCTGACCGCTGTCGATGTGCGGCGGGCAACCGAAGCCGGTTCCTCGCGCGCCATCACCGTCTCCAAGCTGACCATCCCCGCCATCACCTTCGCCACGGCGGGCCACAATCCGGGCGGTGGCGTCATGGCCGTCGCTTTTGCCCTGCCGCGCATCGAGGCGGTGGAGCCTGCCTTCGAGATCAAGGGCCTCGACACCGACGTGTTCGGCGATCTGGGCAGCGTCGGGCGCTGGACCTTCGCCGGCGCATTGCGCGACAAGAAGACCGGCCGTGCATTGCCGGCGCGCGCCATCATCGAGGGCGCCATCGTCGAATGGACCCCGGACGATGCCGATCCGTCCGATTTTGCCGGCTGCAACCACGCCATCAAGGAGGTGACGCACTACGAGTTCTGGCTGGACGGATCCGAACTCTGGTATGTCGACTTCTTCGAGCGTGTGCTGCGGCGCGGCGGCAACGACCTGTTTGCCGATGAACGCCGCGCGCTGGGTGTCTGATCATGACGCAAGCCAGCACCGTTACCGTCAAGCTCGACACGCCGGTCTCCTTCAATGGCGAGACCTTTGACGCGCTCACACTGCGCAAGATGAAGGCCAAGGACCTGGTTGCCGGCGATCTTGCCAAAGGCGACGCGCAGCGGGCGATCGCGATCTTCGCCTCCATGGCCGGCGTTCCGGTCCAGGTGATCGAGGAACTTGATGTCGACGACTTCGAGAAGCTCGGCGAGGAGGCAGCACCCCTGATGGGAAAGTCGGCGGCGGCGGCCATGGCGAAGGCGCCCGGCAAACCGGCGCGGTAGAGGCGGTGTCGGTGCTTGCCCGCCATCTCCACACGCCGATCAGCGAGATCGAGGACATGGAGATGGACCGCTTCGCGGCCTACTCGGAAGCCCTCGGGCGCATCCTCAAGGCCGAGGCAGGGAAATAGGCCATGGCGTCTCTGACTTCCAAGCTGATCGTCGAGCTTGTCGACAGGCTGACCGGGCCGGCGCGCGGCATCAATGCCACGCTCGGCAGGCTGACGGTGGCGCAGGAGCGCAACAATCAGCGCCTCGACGCCATGCGTGGCCGCATGGTGGAGGCTGCCGCCGTCGCCTATGGCCTTGCACGGGCCGTCTCTGCCCCTGTGAAAGCAGCAAGCGCGTTCGAGACGACGCTCGAGGATATCGGCCAGAAGATCGACGAACCGGTCGCAAAGCTGCCCGAGCTTGGCCGCGCCATTCGCCAGGTCGCACTGGACACGACGCAATCGGCCGAGGCGATCGCTGAAGGTATGGACGTGCTGGCCGGCATGGGTGCCAGCCGCGACGATGCGCTTGGCCTGCTCACGCCGATCGGGCGAGCAGCGACCGCCTACAATGCCGAGATCGCCGATCTGTCGCAGGCGGGCTTTGCCGCGCTCGACAATCTGAAGGTGCCGGCCGAACAGTTCGGCGCAGCCCTTGACGCCATGGCGCAGGCCGGCAAGGCCGGCGCCTTCGAGCTGAAGGACATGGCGCAATACTTCCCCGAATTGGGCGCCGGCTATCAGGCGCTGGGGCAGACCGGTGTGCCGGCCGTCGCCGACCTTGCCGCCGCCTTGCAGATCGTGCGCAAGGGCACCGGCGACAGTGCGAGTGCGGCCACCAACCTGTCGAACATCCTGCAGAAGGTCTATGCGCCGAAGACCGTCAAGGCCTTCGAGGCGATCGGCATCGATCTGCGCAAGTCGATGCAGTTGGCACAGGGCAAGGGCATGACGCCGGTCGAGGCGATTGCCGAGATCACACGAGAGGCGCTGGGCGGTGATCTCTCGAAGCTCGGCGACTTGTTTGCCGATGCGCAGGTGCAGCAGGGCCTGCGCCCGCTGATCCAGAACATGGAGCTCTACCGGGAGATACGCGCCGAGGCGCTCGCCGCTCAAGGCGTGGTCGAGGAAGATTACCAGCGCCGGATGCAGACCGGCGCGGCGGCCGCGCAGCGGTGGCGTGTTGCAATCGAGGGGCTGAACCTTGCCATCGGTTCGGCCTTGCTGCCGGCGCTCACCAGCCTTGCCAACAGCCTGACCCCGATCGTCAGCCGGATCGGCGAGCTGGCAGACAGATATCCCGGCCTGACACGGGCCATCGTTGCGACAGGCGCTGCCCTGGTCGGTCTTCGCGTGGCCGCGCTCGCTGCACAGTTCGGCTTCTTCTGGATGAAGGGCGGGCTGATCACGGCGGCGATTGCCGGGTTGCGCGGCCTGTCCGGTGCGGGCCGGATCGCGGCACTTGCCTTCACACCGGTCACGGCAGGATTGCAGGCGCTGCGCACGGCCATGGTCGGCTACGCGGCAGCTGCTGCGGCTGGCGGTCATGGTGCGGCCTTGTCCGCCATGGGCAGAAGCCTCCTTGGCCTGCTCAATCCGATGCGTCTGGTGACGGCGGCGTTCCACGCGATGAAGCTGGCGCTGGTCGGCACCGGCATCGGGGCCATCGTCATCGGCCTCGCCTTGGCCGGGATGTGGATATACAACAACTGGTCCGGCATTGCCGAAATGTTCACGGCGTTCGGCAGCGCCTTCATGGCAGCAATCGGGCCTGTAAGGCCGGCATTGCAACCGGTGATCGACGGCGTGCAATGGCTGTGGGACCTGGTTGCCGGCCTGCTCGGACCGATCGACGCGGGCGGCGAAAGCTGGCGCGCCTTTGGCACCGCGGCGGGTGCTGCCGTCGGCGGTATGGTCACTGCGCTGGTCGGGCTGCCCGGCACGGTCGCAACCCATATCGGCGAGATGATTGCCCGCCTGCGCGCATTCGGCGCCGAGATGGTCGAGGCGGGCAAGGCGCTGATGGCAGCCCTGCTCGAAGGCATCAAGGCCGGCGCGCAGGCGGTCATCGATTACGTCGCCGGTGTCGGCTCGCGCATCAAGGGCAGCATCACGGGCGCGGCCTCTGGCGCATGGTCGTCGATCAAGAACTATGCCGGCTTTGGCGGTGGCGAAACTCCTGCCATTGCCGGCGCGCGCGCCGCCGGTGGCCCTGTGCGGGCGGGCCTGCCCTATCTCGTCGGCGAGCGCGGGCCGGAACTGTTCATGCCCGACATGGCCGGCACGATCGTTCCCAACAACGCGCTCAACCGCTCGGGTGGGCGACAGGGCGGCAACGTCGCGGTGACCGTCAATCTCGGCGGCGTTCATGGCGTCAATGACCCCGAGACGATCGCCGCCCGTGTCGTCGAGATCACCAGCCGCAAGCTGCGCGAGGCGCTGTCCGGCATCCAGTCCGACATCGGCTACGCCGCCGGCCTGTGAGCCAGAGAAGAAGACCGGAAACCACCATGCTCTACATGATCGGGACGCTGGCGCTCGACACGCATCCGCTCGGTATCGACGCCATGAGCCGCGACGCCGATGCCTCGATCGTCGCCAAGCCGCTGATTGGCGCTGCTCCGGCAAAGGAGTTCACCGGCGATGGCGAGGACGACATCACGCTGACGGGCCAGCTTCTGCCGTCCCGCATCGGCGGCCTGACCGCGCTGGAAACCCTGCATCAGATGCGCCGGTCCGGCGCGCGCTTCCCGCTAATGCGCGGCGATGGCACCCGCTTCGGCTGGTATGCCATCACCAGGATCGGCGAGCAGCACGACGATATCGGCCGCGACGGCGTCGGCTTCACCGTCAAGGTCACGATCGCCATGACGCGGACTCAAGGGACCGCCGGGGCCGGACAGCAGATCATATCCGGGCTGTTGTCGCTGTTTGCCGCATTGGGGCGCTGATCATGCCAGAGACTATCGTTGTTCGTGGCGAGGCGGTCACGCTCGATCTTCTGCTGTGGCGCCGCCATGGCGTGCGCGGCCAGGCGCTGGTCGAGGAGGCGCTTGACCTCAATCCGGGGCTTGCCGCACTCGGTCCCGTTCTGCCGCTCGGCACGCCCGTCATTCTTCCCGACCTGCCCACGCTGCCCGCCACGCCGCCGGTCAGGGTCGTCAGCCTGTTCGGATAGACACCATGCCTTGGACAGTCGAATGGCGCGTCACTGTGGATGGGCGCGATATGAGCGCAGGCATGCGCTCCTATCTGCTCGACATCGAGGTCACCGACAAGGACGGCTTGGCCTCGGACACCTGCTCGCTGACCTTCGACGATACCGACGGCCACCTTCTTCTGCCGAAGGATGGCGCGAAGCTCAGCGTGTTCCTGCAGGGCGCGCCGATCTTTGCCGGCACGGTCGACAGCGTGCGTTCGTCCGGTTCGCGCGGCGGCGGCAGGCTCCTGAAGGTCAGTGCAAAGGGGTTTGACAGCCGGGGCAAGGTCAAGGAACCGCAGGGCTTCCACAAGGACGACGCCACGCTGAAAGACTTCCTCGGCCAGGCCGCGAAACAGGCTGGCCTTGCCGGCGTCAGGATCGGCGGCGATCTCGGCTCCATCCGGCGCGACTATTGGGCAGCCGATGGCGAGAGCTTTTTGCAGGTCGGTCAAAAGCTCGCCCGTGAGTTCGACGCCACCTTCAAGATCCGCGTTGGCGAGGCTGGCGACATCGCAATCCTGCAACCGCGTGACGAAACCCCGCTGGCGGCCGTGACCGGCATGGTCGGCGTCAACGTCATCTCGTGGGACATCGAGCCATTCTCCGGCCGCAAGAGCTTCACCCGGGCGAGAGTGCGCTACTTCGACCGCAAGGAGGCGGCGTTCAAAACCGAGGATGTGGCGTTCGACAAGGACAGCGCGCCGGAGGCAACCAACCTCGTTCGGATCGCGGCCGCCGACAAGGACCAGGCGAAGGCCATCGGCAAGGCTCGCAAGAGCGAGGCCGGGCGCGAAACCGGCGGTGGCACCGTCGAAATGGACCTGACCGTCACGGCGCAGGCCGAGGCGCCGTTCCTGCTCAGCGGGACGAGAGCCGGCGTTGATGGCACCTGGCGCATCGTCAGCGTGCGACACAGCGCCAGCCGCTCCGGTGGCGCAACCACATCCCTGGAACTGAAGCAACCGCAGGGCGGCGCCGGCAAAGACAGCAGAAGCGACTGATCGGGCAGGTCGCGACCGGGGCCCACCACCACGGCCGGGCTGTGCGACGTGCGGCCCTGAACCCCACCACTTCCGATCCCGGATCGGGAATCATCGGCAATCACCCGAAAGGACATCATCATGAACACCAACGTGCCCATCGGCGCGGCGAACCCGGCTGCGCCCGACAAATACCATGTCTACCGCCCCATGCTCGACTTGATCGGCCTGACCGAGGGGACCGATCGCAAGCGGGGCTACAACGAGACGCTCGGCTATGGCACCTATACCGGCGGCAATGTGAACTTGGTCGCAATGACGCTGCGGGAGATCGACGCCTTGCAGACGAAAATGCTGAAGCATCCGGCAAACCGCTTCAACTCCTCAGCCCTTGGCCGTTATCAGATCGTGCGCACCACGCTGCGCACCATCCGCAAGACGCTCGGTCTACCAACGTCCGCCCTGTTCGATGCCGCCATGCAGGATCGTTGCGCCTGCTATCTGCTCGGCCTGCGCGGCATCGACAAATATCTCGCCGGCCGGCTCGCCGAAGACACGCTCATCGACAATCTCGCCCGCGAATGGGCCTCACTGCCGACAACCTACGGCAAGGGTGCCTATGCCGGCCAGAACGCCGCCGTGACACCAACCCGCGTGCGACAGGTTCTGGCAGTTGTGAGGAAGCGCCACGCCGATGCCCAGCCGGCACGGGAAATCATGGTTGAGAAGAAGGTTCTCAAACCGGTCATCCCCGTCGCCGTCGATGCCGAAATCCGCAGGCGCACCGATCAGTGGAGCTGGATCACCACCATCCTCGGCTCCGGCGGCGCCGGCCTTGCCGCGCTCGCCGGCATGAACTGGCAGACCGTGACCGCAATTGGAGCGCTTGCACTCGGTGGCCTGATCATCACGCTGCTGCTACGACAGCAAATCGTCTGTGCCGTACGCGATATCAGGACGATAATTGAGGAATAGCGGGTTCTGGTTCCATGCCGAAACGCAGATCATAGCCGCGCAAGGCGCGCGGTAATCTGCTTGTACCGCTCGTCGGGTCGGGTTTCGATCCAGTCATCCGAAAATCGTTATGGAAGACGGTGCACCTTCCAAGCGCTGGAAGGTCAAGAGCAATCGCTTCAGCGCTGGAACGCCAGTTCGTGCGGGAAACTGCCCTTTTCAAGATACACGTCTTCCGCCTCGGTGGATCTGCGGCCAAGAACGCGATTGCGATGAGGGTGACGACCGAAAGCTTCGATCACTTCTTTTACGTCCCGTGCCTGTTTCACCAGTGATTGGTAGATTGGCTGTAATTGCTCTGGTGCTTCTGCAGCGATCTCCTCGCGCAGCCCGATGAGGCGGTTGATGCGTGCAAGGTGATCCGGCCCTTCGCAATGGCCGAGATCGCCTGCCGGGGCACCGGCAATCTGCTGGTCAACGAAGCTGCGCTCGACAAGCTCCAGGCGCTGCGCGATCGGGTTGGCAAGCCGCTCATCGTCCGTTCGGCCTACCGCAGCCCCGAGCACAACCGCGCCGTGGGCGGCGCGACGCGCTCGAAGCACATGGATGGCGCGGCTTTCGACATCGCCATGGCGAACCACGACCCGGTGGCGTTCGAGGCCGCGGCGCGCGAGGTCGGATTCCTCGGCTTCGGCTTCTACCCGCGATCGGGGTTCATCCATGTCGATCTCGGGCCCGCGCGGCAGTGGGGCGAGCGGTTCCCGGTCCGGGCGACGGCATTTGCAGCCGAGACGCCGCCCGCACGCGAAGTGCTTGCCGAGAGCCGCACCATGAGGGGCGGCGGGGCTGCCGGAGCGGCGACGCTCGGTGCAGCCGGGGTCGAGGTGGCGCAGAGCGTCCTGACCGAGACCCAGAGCGCCATCCTGCCGCTGGTGCCGTATCTCGATACGCTCCGTTGGGTGTTCATCGCCGCGGCTCTCATCGGGATCGCGGTCACGATCTACGCTCGACTCGACGACTGGAAGCGGGGGCGGCGGTGATCGGCGGGCTCCTCACCGGAATTGCCGCCAGCCCGTGGGCGCGGACCGCCCTGCGCTACGGCACCATGTCGCTCGCCGTGCTCCTTTTCCTGCTCTCGCTCCGACGCTCCGGTGAGCGCGCCGGACGCGTCGCCGAGCGCCTCGAAACTGTGGAGAGAACCCATGACGTTCAGCGTCGGATGTTGGAGGCTGCGGCTCGCCGTCCTCGTGATCGCGACGACCTCGCTGACCGCCTGCGCGACGGGCGGTTCTGAACCAGAACGCATTGCGGCGTGTCCGCCGGTAGTGGAATACAGTCGCAATCTCCAAGCGCGTGCGGCTGATGAGCTTATGCTGCTACCGGACCCCTCGGCGGTCGCCGAGATGATGAGCGACTATGCTGTCATGCGTGAGCAGTCTCGGAAGTGCGCCTCACCCTAAGGCCATTCCTGCTTCAGACCTCGAGCTCAGCCGCGCCAAGCACTGTCGTTCTTCCGCTCGTAATCGCTGAACGCCTTCTTCAGTCCGCCCAGCACCTCGGCGGCTGTCTCGAACATTGCCTTCAGCTGAGGTTCGTCCACCTTCTCGAAGTCCTCGCCAGGTGATCCATCGTCTCCTGCAGGCGCGTCTGCATTTTCTAGGTGTGGTGGCGCGGATCGCGATCTGCTTCGCTGACCGTGTCGCCCTCCTATCACTACGTCGACATCACCCGCCGGACCCTCCCCGGGCAGGTTGCACGGCGAACAATCCACTATACCATCGGTTCCCGAAATCGAGATTCGATAATGGGGCCGGCTTTGAGGACTTCAGCAGATGGAACATCAGGAGCTCCTCTCCGGATTCATTCGGCTCCACGTCCTGCACCATGCCGCCGAGGGAGACCTGTACGGACAGTGGATGATCGAGGAACTGGCTCGGCATGGCTACCGCGTCAGCCCGGGCACGCTCTACCCGATGCTCCACGCGATGGAGCGCAAGGGGTATCTCGAATCCCGCACCGAACGGGCGGGCCGCTCGCATCGGCGCATCTACAGGGCGACGCCCTACGGGACCGAGGCGCTGAACCTCGCGCACGACAAGATCCGGGAGCTATTTCGTGAGGTCGTTCCGGGAAGCGACGGCGCCTGAGCGTGCCGGCCCGCAGGGCTCGGCGGGCGAGGTGTTCCGAGCTTTTCTGAAGCTCGGGCTCACCTCGTTCGGCGGCCCGATCGCGCATCTCGGCTATTTCCGCGACGAGCTCGTCACACGACGCAAGTGGATCGACGAGGCGGGTTATGCCGACCTCGTCGCGCTCTGCCAGTTTCTGCCCGGGCCGGCCTCGAGCCAGGTCGGCTTCGCGCTGGGCCTGCTTCGCGGCGGTCCGCTCGGGGCAGCCGCGGCGTGGGCGGCGTTCACGCTGCCGTCCGCTCTGCTGCTCGTGCTCTTCGCGTTCGGTGCATCCGCCTTCGACGGGCCGATCGGAGCGGGCCTCCTGCACGGGCTCAAGATCGTCGCCGTGGCGGTTGTCGCGCAGGCTGTCTGGGGCATGGCCCGAACGCTCGCGCCCGATCGCGGGAGGGCCAGCATCGCCCTTGCGGCGGTGCTGATCGTGGTCTTCGCCGCCGGATCGGTCGGACAAATCGTGGCCATCGTCGTCGGCGGTCTTGCCGGTCTCTGGCTCTGCCGGGGCGGCGCCGCTCCGACGACGGGGCATCTGACCTTCGCGGTCTCCAGGACGGTGGGAGCCGCTGCGCTCGGACTGTTCTTCCTGCTGCTGTTTCTTCTGCCGGTCCTGTCGACAGCGGCGGGATCGCAGGGGCTGGCGCTCTTCGACGCTTTCTATCGGGCGGGCTCGCTGGTGTTCGGCGGCGGTCATGTCGTCCTGCCGCTGCTCGAGGCGGAGGTGGTCCGGCCCGGCTGGGTCGGCGAGGACGCGTTCCTGGCCGGATATGGCGCGGCGCAGGCCGTTCCGGGGCCGCTCTTCACCTTCGGCACCTATCTGGGCGCGGTCATGGTGCCGGAGCCGAACGGCCTTGCCGGCGCGGCCATCGGCCTCATCGCGATCTTCCTGCCCGGGTTCCTACTGCTGATCGGCACGCTTCCCTTCTGGGACGCCTTTCGGACGCGGCCGCTGGCGCAGGCGGCCATGCGCGGCGCAAACGCCGCCGTCGTCGGCATCCTCGGCGCGGCTCTCTATGATCCCGTCTGGACGAGCGCGATCTTCAGCCCGCAGGACTTCGCGCTTGCTCTGGTGGGGTTCGTGCTGCTGACCGTGTGGAAGGCGCCGCCGTGGGTAGTGGTGGTGCTGATCGCGACAGGCGGGATTGCGCTCGCTCTCCTCTGATCACCGGCATCGGTCCGCGCCTCAGCGCTGCAGGATCAGCCGTGCGCCGAGCTGACACCGCGGGGCGGCCGCAGGCGGGATTGATCTCGCTCTACATCTCCACTATTGTGGAGAGATGGAAAAACAGGCCACACTCGCTGCGCTTGCCGCGCTCTCGCAGGAGACGCGTCTCGACATCTTTCGCCTGCTGGTGGAGGCCGGTCCGGAAGGGCGTGCAGTGGGGCGGATCGGCGAGGCGCTGGATCTCCCTTCGGCCACGCTCTCGTTCCACCTCAAGGAACTGAAGCACGCCGGGCTGGTGACGGTCCAGCGCGAAGGACGCTCGCTGATCTACTCAGCGGACTTCGCCACCATGACAGGCCTCATCGACTATCTGACCCGCCACTGTTGCGCCGGCGATCCGGCAGCATGCGGGATCGCCCCCTCGACGCACGCCGCCCGGAAAGAGACCGCATGACCACCAGGATCTATCACAACCCGAACTGCGGCACGTCGCGCAACGTGCTGGCGCTGATCCGCAACTCCGGCGATGAGCCGGAGGTTATCGAGTATCTGAAGACGCCCCCGAGCCGCGAGCGGCTCGTGGCGCTGATCGCCGCGATGGGGATCCCCGTGCGCGACCTCCTGCGCCGGAAGGGCACGCCCTACGACGAGCTCAAGCTCGATGCCCCCAAGTTCTCCGACGACGAGCTGATCGACCTGATGCTGGAGCATCCCATCCTCATCAACCGCCCCATCGTCGAGACGCCGCTCGGAACACGGCTCTGCCGCCCCTCCGAGGCGGTGCTCGACATCCTGCCGAACCCGCAGCGCGGGGAGTTCCGCAAGGAGGACGGCGAGCTCGTGGTGGACGCCGACGGGCGCCGCGTAAACGAGAGCCCCGCCCGATGAGCAACGACACCTACGCGCGCACGGCCGAGGCCATCGCAGCGGCGCCTGCCGGCATCGGCTTCTTCGAAAAGTGGCTCTCTGTCTGGGTGGCGCTCTGCATCGGCGCCGGGCTGCTGCTCGGCAACGTGCTGCCGGGCCTGTTCGAGACGCTCGCCGCGCTCGAGATCGCGTCCGTCAACCTGGTCGTTGCCGTCCTGATCTGGGCGATGGTCTATCCGATGATGGTGGCGGTCGACTTCGCGAGCCTGCGCCACATCGGCGATCGGCCGAAAGGGCTCGTGCTGACGATCGTGGTGAACTGGCTGATCAAGCCCTTCACCATGGCAGGGCTCGCCGTCCTGTTCTTCGAGGTTCTGTTCGCGGACCTGATCGCACCGGCCGATGCGCAGCAGTACATTGCCGGTCTGATCCTGCTGGGCGCGGCACCCTGCACCGCGATGGTGTTCGTCTGGTCGCAGCTCACTCGGGGCGACGCCACCTACACGCTGGTGCAGGTCTCGGTGAACGACGTCATCATGATCTTTGCCTTCGCGCCCATCGTGGCGCTGCTCCTCGGCGTCACCGATATCGTCGTGCCCTGGGAGACGCTCATCCTCTCGGTCGGGCTCTACATTCTGATCCCGCTCGCTGCCGGCGCCGCCACGCGCCAGTGGCTCGCGCGGGGCCGCCGGGGGGCGGACGCCGAGGCGGCGGTCGCGCGCTTCACGGCGGCGGTCAAGCCCTTCTCGGTGCTCGGCCTGCTGGCGACGGTCGTGCTTCTATTCGGGTTTCAGGGGCAGATCATCCTGGAGCAGCCGCTGCTGATCGCGCTGATCGCGGTGCCGCTCCTGATCCAGTCCTACGGCATCTTTGCGCTGGCCTATGCTGCGGCCTGGGCGTGGCGCGTGCCCTTCAACGTCGCCGCGCCCTGCGCGCTGATCGGTACGTCCAACTTCTTCGAGCTCGCGGTGGCCGTCGCGATCAGCCTCTTCGGACTGCAATCCGGCGCTGCGCTCGCGACCGTGGTCGGTGTTCTCGTCGAGGTTCCGGTCATGCTGTCACTTGTCGCCTTCGCCAATCGGACTTGTCACCATTTTCCCGCGGATGACGGAGGCGCGCGGCATGGCTGACCATCCCGTCCCGATCGAAGACCTGCCGAACATCGACCCAGCATCGCTCCGGCCGATCGACGTGGCTGCGCTCGCCGGGCCCGGCGCGCCGGCGCACCCGCCCCGCATCCTGATGCTCTATGGATCGCTCCGGACGCGCTCCTACTCGCGCTTTGCCTCGGAGGAGGCGGCGCGCCTGCTGCGCTGGTTCGGCGCCGAGACCCGCGCCTTCAACCCGTCCGGCTTGCCGCTGCCGGACGCGGAAGACCCCGACCACCCGAAGGTCAGGGAGCTGCGTGAGCTCGCCACTTGGTCGGAGGGCATGGTCTGGTGCTCGCCCGAGCGGCACGGCGCGATGACCGGCGTCATGAAGGCGCAGATCGACTGGCTGCCGCTGTCGCTCGGCGGCGTGCGGCCGACGCAAGGCAAGACGCTCGCGGTCATGCAGGTCTCCGGCGGCTCGCAGAGCTTCAACGCCGTCAACCAGATGCGCATCCTCGGCCGCTGGATGCGCATGGTGACGATCCCAAACCAGTCCTCGGTGGCGAAGGCGTGGGGCGAATTTGATGAGGGCGGCCGCATGCGGCCGTCGCCGTACTACAATCGCATCGTCGACGTCATGGAGGAACTCGTGAAGTTCACCCATCTCACGCGCGGCCGTTCGGCCTATCTAACCGACCGCTACTCGGAGCGGGTGGAAAGCGCTGAGCAGCTGTCCAAGCGCGTCAACCAACGCTCGATCTAGCATTTTCCTCTGCCGCTGAGGTGCTTGCGCGGAGCGGGGCCATTAATATCGCAGCATCGCACTCACTGAGACGAGGCGCTTGTCGACATCATCGCAAGAGGCGCAGCGGGTCGCTCCCGACCAACAACTACGAAGAAGCGCTACATTGCGTTGATCGACGCAGCGCGCGTGGTCAGTCGAGGAACTCGGGCTACCCCCGGACGCGTACGCCATCAACGACCGCGCCCCGTCACGCCAGAGCGCCATGAGGACCAGTACTTTCTCGATGGAGAAACCGTGCCCCTGAACGGGGCGGATAAAGCGCAACGTGTGACGCGCCGCAGGTCTCCTCTGGGCCGGGGGCCAAGCATCACCCTTGAAACGCCCGCTCATGAGGGAAATCGCCTTCCTTCAGATATGCAACTTCCGCCCGCGACGAGCGGCGGCCAAGAACCTGATTGCGATGGGGATGACGGCCGAACGCCGCGATCACTTGCTTCACGTCCAGGGCCTGCTTCACGAGCGAACGGTAAATCGGCTGCAGGTGCGTGGGGGCTTCTGCGGCGATCTCCTCGCGAAGTCCGATGAGAAGGTCCAGGCGCTGGAGATGGTCTGGCCCTTCGCAGTGGCCGAGTGGCAGACCATGAACGACCTTGAACCATGGCGTTGATAGCGCGGCGTAGTGGCCATTCAACAATCCGTTCATTGCCAGCGCCAGCGCCGCCTTGTCCTGCGCGAAAGCGTGGGCATTGCCTCGCCAGACCGATCGCGAGAACTGATCGAGCACGATGATGAGCGCGAGCCTGCCTTCGGGATCGGAGGCCCAGTGGTCAAGATTTCCCGCGGCTCCTTCAACTGTGAGTTCCGCGAAGCGGGCCGTGATTTCGTCGTCCGCGCCGCCCCGCATCCGCCAAGACCAATGGCTGCGATGGACGTCCGCATCTATGTCGAACGAGTTCCCCTCAGGGAACCAGAATTCGAGTACGACCTGCCATTCATTGCGTTTGTTCGTGTTCTTCATCGCAAAACGTGTGCGCCGAGGGACTGAACATCGAGACTAACGCCCATCCATGTCAACAGGTCCAAAACGAAACACTCCATTTGGCCAACAGGTTTATACGAGGCCAATGTGGAGGCAAATTCAGGCCAGCTGGTGTCGCAGCAGCACGCGGACTGGTCATCCACACGTGATGGACCTATGGTTAAAGAGGCCTGCCAAAATACAAGGAGCACACCATGCGCGGATTTGTCGATGACATCGAAAAGTTGACCGAGGAGAACGCCGACTATCGGCGGGTCCTCTATACGGCGAGGAACATGCAGTTGGTCCTGATGGCGCTACAGCCCGGCGAAGAGATTGGCGAAGAGGTGCATGACGGTGGCGACCAGTTCTTCCGTGTCGAGAAGGGGCAAGGCGAGATCCTGATCGATGGCGCCGCACACAAGATAAAGTCGGACATGGCGATGATCGTACCGGCGGGCGCGCGACACAATGTCAGGAATACGGGCGACGAGCCCCTCAGGCTTTACACGATCTACAGTCCTCCCGAACATGTCGATGGCGTCGTCCATTCGACCAAAGGCGAAGCCGACGCTGCCCACGAGCACTTCGACGGAAAGACGACCGAAGAATAGCTCGGCTTTGCCGACTCTGTCGGAAACCGGCACCAGTCTCACTGACAGGAGCCAGCGGCGACCATCGTCGAACGTTCATGATCTCGTCGCTACGGCGGGCGGCGCGCGTTGTTGCGCCCGGAAGCATAGTTTCGGCATGAGAGCCTGCGCCGCGATTAGGAGATGAAGTGGGAAAAGCATTCGAGATCGATCGTTCGTTCGTTTTGACGGTCCTGACCGTCGCTGGGATGCTTCTGGCCATACTCGCTCTTTGGCCGCTGCAGGGTGCCGCCGCCGCGTACTTTTCCCTCGCAGGTCTGTTGCTCGTTTATCTAGCGGGCGGACTGCCAGCCGCTTGGCGGGCGGCCGCCACCTTGTGGGAGGAGCGGATCCTCGACATCGACCTCTTGATGGTCGTTGCAGCGGTCGCGGCTGCGGCCGTCGGGGCGCCTTTCGAGGGCGCCGTCCTGCTGACGCTCTTCAGCATCTCCACGACGCTGGAGGCACGGGCGCTCGGCCGCGCGCGCCGGGCCATCGAGGCGTTGATGGAGCTTCGGCCGGAGACGGCACTTCGCAAGGCGCCGGACGAGTCAGTCTCGGAAGTCCCTGCTGCCGATCTTCAGGTGGATGACGTCGTGGTGCTGCGGCCTGGCGCGCGGGTTCCGGCGGACGGGGTGATCGTCAGCGGCCGGGGCTCTCTCGATGAAGCCCATATCACCGGCGAGTCCATGCCCGTCGCCAAACAACCCGGCGCCCCGGTCTTCGAGGCGACGGTCAACCTCGACGGCGTGCTCGAGATGGCCGTAACGAAGACGATCGAGGAAAGCACCGTCGCCCGCATGATCGCACTCGTGACCGAGGCGCAGGCGGCCAAGGCTCCGTCGGAGCGCTTCAGTGCCTGGTTCGGGCAACGCTACACGGTCGCGGTCATGGTCGGAGCCGTCCTGGCCTTCGCCGCGTTCTACTGGCTGGGGCGCGACTGGGAGGAGGCGCTCTACCGATCAGCGACCCTGCTGGTAGCGGCGAGCCCCTGTGCAATCGTGATCTCCGTCCCTGCCGCGATCCTCTCCGCCCTGTCGGCTGCCGCGCGCGGAGGTGTATTGTTCAAGGGCGGCGCCGCGCTCGAGACGCTGGCGGCGGTCGACACCTTCGCCTTCGACAAGACGGGAACGCTGACGACCGGCAGGGCCTCGATCACGAAGGTGGTGGCGCTCGACGGCAATGAGCGACGCTTCCTCTCGCTGCTGGCTGGACTTGAGGCCCACTCGGAACATCACAGCGCGGCAGCCATCCGGCAGGAAGCCGTCAGCCGCGGTGTTGAACCGGCCAAGGTACTTAACGTGATCACCCGGCCGAGTGCCGGCATCGTCGGCGACGACGGCGGGAGGCAGGTATGGGCAGGCAATCCGCGCCTCGCCAGGCAAATGGACGCTTCCATCGATCACCCGATGCTGAAGGCGTTGGCTGCGGACACCGAGACGGTCATCTATTTCGGGCGGGATCAGCAGGTGATGGGAGCTGTTACCATCGCGGATCAGGCCCGCCCGACCTCTGCGGCGGCGCTTGCCGCATTGCGGGAAGGTGGGGTCACCGCAATCATCATGATGACCGGCGATCGCCGTCCGGTTGCGTTGCGGATTGGCGAAGAGCTCGGATTGAAGCCCGAGGAAATCCATGCCGACATGCTGCCAGAGGACAAAGTCAGGATGGCGGGGGAGTTGGCTGCAAGAGGCAAGGTCGCCTTCGTCGGCGACGGGGTAAATGACGCCGCCGCGCTGGCCCGCGCCGATGTCGGGATCGCCATGGGTGCTGCGGGCTCCGACGTCGCGCTCCAGGCAGCCGATGTGGCGCTTCTGTCGGAAGACATGGGACGGCTCGCGGAGGCGCATCGACTGGCGCGGCGCACGGCGCGGATCATTCGGCAGAACCTCGCCTTCGCCATGGGTGCCATGGTCATTCTGGTGACGGGCGCGCTGTTCTTCGAGCTGCCTCTGCCGCTCGCAGTGATCGGTCACGAGGGCGGAACGGTTCTGGTGGTGCTCAACGGGCTGCGTCTGCTGCGGGACCCCATCCGCCGCAACGAAAACAAGTCAGCGTCACCAGATCAGGTGGTGACGGTCGACAGCATCAGCGCCCCCGTCCAACGTCATGCCTATCGCAGAAAAATCCCGCGGCGCGCGGGTTGAAGACAACGACTTCAACTCGTTTCCGGCCCAGAGAAGGTTGGACGTCAGGCCCATCCCCTCCGCCACTAACGAATTGCAAACGCTTCACTTTTCGATTTGATCTCCGAAATTCTTTTTGATTTCAAAGGGGTTTAGCAGCGGCGACCGAACCTCAGAGACTGGCAAAGGGCCGGATTTCAGTCTCTGAACAGCTTTTGTCTCAAACCATGCGAACCTCACCCGATTGGGTTCGGTCGAAAAAGATCACGTGATTTCAATGCATTACTGTTATAGCACAACGACCGAGTTGTAACGGGTGCTGTCACCAGCCAGCCTGAACAGAGACACCAGAGGTGGGCGTTTCCTAGCGGAATAGGACGCAATGCAACGACGCGATATCGCATCTATAGAATAAAGTCGCCGAAGGTGTGGGGAGCGGACTTACCGGTTTGGAGTGACACCCGACAACACACACACCAGGATCGTGTCCCGCGTCGTGGTGTAGCTGGCGGCCTTTGTCGCCGTGCTTTCCGGCATTGCCGGGCTGATCAGCGTGCCACGGCGGGCAGACTGATGAGGGGATCATCGCTCATGCCCATGGCCTTGACTAGGTCGTCGACGGAACGCGTCGAGATGCCTTGCACATAGGCCTCCTGGATCACCGCGGTGAGCGCCTTCTCGGCCATGCGGCGCGGCTCCAGGAAGCCTGGGAAGTAGGAGCCCTTCCTCAGCTTGGGAATGCGCAGCTCGACGGTGCCGGCCCGCGTCTCCCAGTCCCGGTCGCGATAACCGTTGCGCTGGGCCGTCCGCAGCGGCGACTTCTCGCCCCAGGCGGCGCCGGTGGCCGCGCCCACCTCCATCTCCATCAGCCGCTCGGCAGCGAAGCCGATCATCTCGCGCAGCAGATCGGCATCCGCGCTCTTCTCCACGAGCGCGCGCAGGTTCATCATGTCGTCGGTCATCGGCGGTCCCTTCGGATAGGAGTTGGTGTCGCAACCAGACCCTACCGGAAAGCGCCGATGACCACCGCGCTACCCAGCTACACCACGTCCAGGGACGTCACCCACACCAGGGCTGTCGGCTGCTGGCAGGTCAATGTGATCTCGTACCCGTAGCGGATCAGCATCCAGCGATCACCTCTACCGGAAATCGGCAGCGGTCAGCGTATAGGTGGTTTGGCGGCGATGGGAGTAGGCCTCGCGGGCGACATCGTGGATCGAATTGCGCGCCGCATCGAAGGTCGAGAGATACATCTCCTCCGATAGCTCCATGCTGCGCAATCCAGCAGAGGACTTGGCGAGCGCCTCCACTTCGACAAAGAAGGGCACTTCGAACATGCCGTCGTGCCCGATAAAGCGAATGGCGTTGCGCACTTCGTCGAAGCTGCGGCTGGGGTTCAGGAATTCAAGAGTCATCGTTGATCTGCCCCTGTCGTTAGAACTGGCAGCGGCGCACGCAAGAGTGCGTTCGCGTGCTCTTTGCGTCACACCTCATTTCGTCGATTGAGTGAAAGCATGCCGTCGGTTGCGACCGAGTGGCTAAGGCCGATCATCTCCTGCCCTTCGCGGCTGGCTGGAACGCCGGTGAAGACATGATAGATGGTCCAGGACCGGTCGGCTTCGATCCGGCGGCCATATTGTTCGTCGCCTGGTGCGCGGGCGGATGCACCGCCTTCATTGTCCCAGACGCCGATCGCGCGGTCGTGCCGCTCCCGTTCGATTTCATCTATGTATCGGGTCATGATCGTGGCCTTTCTCTAGTGGTCACGTCGGCATCAATGATGCCGGAAAATAGCACGTTACCGGATAAGTCGGTGATCGCGATGGCGTCGGGCCGTTGAGGCATATCGAGCGTCTGCGAAAGCAGTTGCGCAATCTCAATGGCGTTAGCGAGATCGACGGCTTCTGCCGCCTCTCGGCCCACGACGGCATGAGCGTCATCTGTCTCCCGCGTGCGGTAAAACTCGATGACAACTTTCATGGCGCCCA
>JBLJBS010000040.1:0-22073 GCA_047637695.1 Aquamicrobium sp.
CGCGACATCGGCCTGCTCGCCGTCACCTCGGCCGACCGGCTCAACGCCGGCTGGAGCGCGGCCCAGCACGCGCGCGAGCACGGCCTCGTCCACGCTGCCGGCCATGTCGAGCGTCTGCTGGCGGAAGTGCCTCCGCACTGTACGCTGGTCACGGTGATCGACGGTCACCCGGCGACGCTGGCATGGCTCGGCGCCGTTCACGGCCACCGCACCCGCGCGCTCGGCGTCGAGCATTTCGGCCAGACCGGCACCATCGCCGACCTCTACCGTCACTATGGCATCGACACGCAAGGCATCATGCGCGCGGCCGAGGCCATGGCTCCCGGGCGGCCGGTGCGGTTCCTGCGGCAGATCTAGGGTTATGCCGCTGAAATGCGGGGACCCGTTCCGCAGCGCGGCATGCCGTGGGGGCGGCTGCCGGCCGGTACGGCATGATGGGAAGGCGGGCGGGGACCGATGTTGGAAACCTTCGGATCGGTCGAAAAGAAATCCGGTCGCGCCCTTGCAATTCGCCCGGCAACTGGGTAGGAACCCTCCAGCGAAAGGTAGCCGGTAGCGGCTCTTTTCGATCGCTTGCGCGATGCATGATGCGCCCGTAGCTCAGCTGGATAGAGCACCAGACTACGAATCTGGGGGTCAGAGGTTCGAATCCTTTCGGGCGCGCCAATCTTTTCAATGACTTAGCCGAACCGCACCGTTTCAAAACGACAATCTGAAACGGTTTTTGAAACGGTTTTGGACGATCGGATAGTTTCGCGTGGTGTGGAGAACTGCAGCGGGGGATTAACCCGTGCGTCGGTTGCGAAATCTCGGCCGCCTATGGTCCAAAGGGGACTTCAGGCCCGGACGGACGGTTGACCGCTTTGCGCCCCCATTGCAGTCGTTAAACGCCCGATTTCCCATTATTGAAACCCGACCTACATAAATTACAGCACATCATGTACTGGTTGATGTTAGAAGGATTTTGGCCGAAGTCCATCTCCGTGGGCCCTGTATTCGGGATTGGCAGCAAAGCCTCCCTGTCCGCGCCATCCGACACTATAATAATTATTGTCACCGCACTCAGTTCGAGTTGAATTGACAGAAAGATTACTACCGTAAGGCGCTGGGTTATTTTAAATTCTATACAGCTTGCTGCGAGCTCTCGGCACGAGCGATTCAGTCGCAGATATGGGTGAGTTTTTTCGATCAGCGTGGTTCCGGGTTTGGTTCCTCCCGGAATTAGGGGGCATAGAGGCGGGCCAGACGTGGACGCCGGAACACCACTGTTGCGCGCGCGAGGCGGTAAATGGCGAGACCACTGAACAAAAAATTGGACGAAGGCGGTTTCTATACCCGCCGTCCCGAAATTGAGGCCTGCATCGACGAGGCACTGAAGCAGAGCACGGAAACGGTGCTTCGACGCGCGGCGATCCGGAATGTCCGTGATCCCGACTACATGCCTATGGAGTGCTTGCTGCACCTCATGCGTGAGGCTCGTCTCGGCAAAGACAAGTCGATGGAAGGCAAGCTCTACGTCCTTTTCATGTCGCGCTGCGAAGCGCGGCTGAAGCGAGCTATCCCGGACGGTAGCCGGACGGATGCCGCCGACCTCCGCGATGAGGTGATGTTCAAATTCAATGTGATGTTCGCCCGCGTCGGCGCCAATGAAGACGCCACAGCGCTCGACTATTACGAGGTTAGTTTCAACCAGGCATTCCAGTTTCTCTGGTGGAAGCAGGTTCGCAAAGACAACGCGCGCAAGAGGATCCTCGTCGATATCGGCCAGGAAAAAGATGAAGACGGCAGACCGCTTGACGAAGAAAACACGCTCGCGAAGCTCTCGGAGGCTGCGCGCAGTCCTGCGCAGCAGGATAACGTCGTCTATCTCGCGCAGGTTGGAAAATTTCTCGCGACGTTATCTCCAGCCGACCGGGAGACCATCAGACTGGTCCTGATCGATGGCCATACGATCGAATCGGATGATCCGGACGAAGTCACCGCTGCTAAGATTCTTGGCGTGGGCCGCCGGGCCATCAATAAACGGCTCGCCAAGGTGGCTGCCGCACTGAAAAAGTTCCAGCAGGAGAGCTGAACATGACGACCATCAACACGAAAGACGAGAGCGACGTACTTTACGCGCTCGCGCTCGCCATGCCCACCCCGAATCCAAAGACGCTGGACGAGTTCGTGCGAAAGCATCCGCAGCACGCCGCAGCCCTGACCGAGTTTGCCGTTGAGCTAGCCCTTAACCCGCAATCCATTGGCGACGAGGAAGGCGATGAGAGTGTCGACGGAGCCGTCAGCTCGGCGGTCTCGCGCGCGATCAGCCACTTTCAGAACATTTCATTCGAATTGGAGCAGAAAGGTCTGCCTGGCGACTTGGAGAAAAAAGGGTTGCCTGAAGCACCGAAATCGTTCGGCAATCCATTTGCGTCTTTAAGCACCGAAGGCTTTCGAGCATATGCGGCTAAGCTTGGCGCCAACTCGATTTTCGTGATGAAGCTCCGGGACGGCAGGATCGAGCCCGAAAGCATTTATGTGCGTCCTGGCTTTTGCAAGGTCGCTGCCGACGGCCTTGACATCCCTGTTGAGGCGCTGATGGCGCATGTCCGCTCCGGGCCAACGGTGAGCACGCACCAGCTGCATAAATCCGACAGCAAGCCCGTCGCTGACAAACGAGAAACTTTTGAAGAAGCGGTCCGCAGTTCGGGACTGACACCCGAACAGCAGCAGCGCCTTTTAGAAATGTGAGACGCACATGGACGCCTTCGAAACCATACGGATCACCGCAGCAGGGCTGCACGACCAATTCGTGGTAGGCGGAGCCGACGCGCTCAAACCGCTGACGCTCATCGACGCTTCGATCAAGCATTATGGTATCGAGCTGGCATTCCTCGAACCGGGCAACACAGCCCTCAATGGCGGCCGGGCTGTATTCGACCAGCAGAGCCGCACTATCTGCTCGGAAGACAAAGGGTCGGACGCGGATCGCGCTCTTCTTGTCGGCCATGAGATCGGCCACGTGGCTGTTCACACGATGTCGAGCAGTTGCAGCGCCAGCGATATCGATCCGTCGCGCTCAACCGAGTCCGCACCTGTCGGCCTGCAAAAAGTGGAAGACTACGGCGCACGCGAGCGGCGCGAGCTCGAAGCCAACGTGTTCGCCCGCGAATTCCTCTTTCCGCGCCACCTCGCGCGAAAGATGCACGTCGATCAGGTGATGTCGGCGGCGGATATCGCGGCGGCTACCGGCTTTCCGGTGCCGCTCGTGCGGCAGCAAATTCTAGATGCTCTGCTCCTGCCGAAAATCGAGCCGTCCGCCAGCAAGCCAAAACCGATTTTCACAGAGGACCCAGCCCAAGAGGGCGCAGCCCGACATCGCGATAAGCCCTACTTGCTGCGGGCGGGGCCTGGGACGGGCAAAACGCGAACGCTTGTCCGACGGATCGAAACGCTGATTCAGGACCATGTCGATCCACCCTCCATGCTCGTGCTCACCTTCTCGAACCGCACAGCCGGCGAACTGTCGGAACGCCTGTCCAAGGCCATCGGGCAGGATGCAGCCCAGATTTGGGTCGGCACTTTCCACGGTTTCGGCCTCGATCTCGTCAGGCGGTTTCACGAAAAGCTCGAACTGCCGCCAGACCCCCCGCTCTTCGATCGCAGCGATGCAATCTCGGTACTGGAACAGATCCTTCCAACCCTGCCACTCAGCCACTATCGCAATCTGTGGGACCCAGTCGTCGTGTTGCGCGAGATACTGCAAGCCATTTCGCGCGCAAAGGACGAAGTCGTAACGCCTCCCGAATACCGGCGCCTCGCTGAAGACATGGCGAAAAGCGCTGATCCATCGGATGAGAAGGCCGTCGATCTCGCCGCGAAATGCCTGGAGATCGCATCTGTTTACGAGCTTTACGAAGATGCAAAGCGCAGCCGTGGTGCGGTCGATTTCGGCGATCTTATCATGCTGCCAGCCTTGCTCATCGAGCGGGACGAGGCAGTGCGCAATGCGGTGCGTCTGCGTCACAGGCATTTGCTCGTCGACGAATACCAGGACGTTAATCGCGCCAGCGTCCGGCTGGTGAAGGCGGTCGCTGGTGCTGGCGAAAACCTCTGGGCCGTCGGCGATGCTCGCCAGTCCATCTATCGCTTCCGGGGGGCGTCGTCCGCCAACATGGCATCGTTCGGCACCGACTTTCCCGGTGCGAAACTCGGTCAGCTGGGCTTGAGCTACCGGTCGACGCAGAAGGTATTGGATACATTCAGCGGCTTTTCTGCCGGCATGCCGTTGCCGCCGGAGCTCGCAAATCTGCCACTCAAGGCCGAGCGCGGCCCCGGCGAGGCGAAACCTGAGCTACGCACGCTCCTCGATCCGGCCGAGGAGGCTGCCGGCATCGCCGCGAGTGTCCGGGAATTGGAGACGGGCGGTATCGCCCTTCGTGATCAGGCTATCCTTTGCCGCACGAACGACAGACTGAATGAGATTGCGCAGGCACTCGAAGACCGCGGCATTCCCGTTCTCCATCTCGGCAGCCTGTTCGAGCGCGAGGAAGTGCGGGATGTGCTCAGCGTCCTCAGCCTCGCAGCCGACCGGTTCGGTGCAGGCCTCGCGCGCATCGCCGGCATGGAGCGCTATGCGATCCCGGCGCAGGATGTGAAACGGCTGCTTGTCCATCTGCAAGGTGGGAACAAGCCAGCCATCCTCCGCCTGGATGAACTGCCGTCGGTTGCCGACCTGTCGCCTGCCGGCGTACAAGGCGTCACCAGACTCGCGAACGACCTGAAGGGCGTGAACGCCTCGGCTTCGCCCTGGGATATGGCGACAACCTTCCTCCTCGACCGCACCGATCTGGTCCGCCGGATGGCGGCCGGCACATGCATCGGCGACCGCATGCGGGCCATCGCCGTCTGGCAGTTGCTCAACTTCCTGCGGGATCAGAGCCCTGTGGCGACGGGTTCACCCGTGCAAACGCTGCTCGATCGTGTCCGCAACCTCGTTCTGCTGGCGGAGGAACGGGATTTGCGACAGGTGCCCGACGCGGCTTTGCAGATGAACGCTGTCAGGCTCATGACCGTCCATGGCAGCAAAGGTCTTGAGTTCGAAGCGGTTCACATTCCCGGCTTCGTAAAGACAGGCATTCCCGCAAGCTACCGTGGCCTGTCGTGCCCCGTACCGGAGGGCATGATCGAAGGTGCGGTCGGCACCATCTCGCAAGAGGCCGAGCGTGCCCATAAGCAGGAGCAGGAATGTCTTTTCTTCGTGGCGATGTCGCGGGCGCGAACCTATTTGAACCTCTACAGCTATCGGCAGCAGCCGAGCGGCGCGACGCGTAATCCGTCCGATTATCTGGCGCGGATCGCCGGCAGTCTGCGGTCGATCGCGTCCCCGTCCACGATCTATCTGCCGCCCCGTCCGCCAAGGCGTATAGAGATCACCATCGCGGATGAGTGGGAGCGCACGCACCGACACGTGTCAGCTTACGAGAGCTGCCCGCTTCGCTTCTTCTATACGCATATCCTTGGCATCGGCACCGCACGGCGCACCACGCCGTTCGAGCGCACGCACGCCTGCATCTACGAGTTCATCGACTGGCTGGCGGAAGAGCGCGTCAACGCACCGCCCGATCTGAACGCCGCACAAGAAGCGTTTGACGCAATTTGGAAAGACAAAGCTCCGCACGACAGCCCATATGTTGTCGACTATCAGAAGCTGGCCAGCAGCATCGTTGCCGGCCTGATCAAGGCCGGGGCTGGTCGCCGCTTCAGGGAAGCGTCGCCGCTCGCCATCAATTACCGCAATGGCAAGGTGATGGTGATCCCCGACGAAATCGCGGAGCGGCACGATGGTGTGATCGTCGTGCGCAAAGTTCGTACTGGCAAGCGGGGCAAGACCGAGTTCGGCAAGCTGGAGTATTCACTTTATCAGCGCGCGGCCACGCAGCATTTTGGCGCTCGGGCCATTGTCGAGGCTGTGCATCCGAGCGATAGCGGTGTCGAAGATGTGCCGCCGCCGAAGGCGACGAAAGCTGGCAATAACGACACGAAGGTGGAAGAGATTCTCGCAGGTATCGCAGGCGGGAGTTTCCCGCCCGATCCCGATTCCTTCCGCTGTCCGCGCTGCCCTCACTTCTTCATCTGCGCGTCGGTGCCGGAAGGTCCGCTTCACATCGCATAGATTCTTTTCCCAACCCGGTTCCGGTTTTGCCCGTGACCCGGAATTAGCCCGGCAGAAGCGACAGGAACGGCAATCGGGCCAGCCCTCTCGCCACCGAAAGGGTTGGGACCATGAAGATCATCGACATCTACTACCAGGGCGAAGGCGTTGGCGCGCTTGAGCATCTCGAATTCGACGTCGAAGAGACGTTTGCCGCGTTGCAGACGGCAATCGTCGGTAAGCACAACATCGCGGGCGAGATCGTCCTGTTCATCGAAGACGAAGCTGAGCCTGTCGAAGGCAGCACCAAGCTCCGCGACAAGGCCGGCCGTGCCGGGATCAAGGCGCATGTGCATCGCTGCCGCAAGATCGAAGTGGTCGTCCACTTCAAGGAAAAGACCGTGCGCCATGAGTTCGCGCCGGGCGCAACCATTGCCCGCATCAAGCACTGGGTGACGGTGCGCAAGTTCGGCATGACCGAAGAGGAAGCCAGCCACCACCATTTGCAGATCGCGGGCACGACCGATCAACCCGATCCCGGCACGCATATCGGCACGCTCGCCTCCTGCCCGAAGTGCTCGGTCGCGTTCGACCTCGTTACCACGCCGAAGGTCAACGGCTGGGAGGGCGCGTGAGCACCGCGGCACCGGCAGGGCCCGACGAACGGGCCCTGCGCGTCGACCTCGCCCGACCGGCGTTTCGGCTCGCGCAATCGGAAGGTCGCTTCCGGTTGATCTCGATCAACTGGCCCATCGTGTTGCTCGGCGTCTCGGCCATCGATGGCCAGGAATACGTCCTGCGCTTCGACTGTAGCGACTATCCCGC
Source organism: Aquamicrobium sp. (assembly GCA_047637695.1). Classification (GTDB taxonomy): domain Bacteria; phylum Pseudomonadota; class Alphaproteobacteria; order Rhizobiales; family Rhizobiaceae; genus Aerobium. The sequence goes on from JBLJBS010000040.1 coordinate 6,962, forward strand.
GCTCGCCCCGACGGCGCGCCCATGGGACGCGGAGCGGCAGGTGCCTCTGCCGTTTGATCGATGGCCGCGCGGCAAAGGCGGTCGCGTCGGAGCCGTGTTTCGTCCCGATTGGAGGGAAGGCACCGCGCTGTATCTGCCGTGCGACCGTATCAGCCGAGAGGGCCACGACAACTGGCGCACCGAAACCCCCACGATGATCTGGCGTCCCGAGCGCGGCATCACACAGTATTTGGAGATTGTGCATGAACTTCTCAATTGCGGGGATTATCAACCGGTTGCTCGCACCGCGGCGTGAGCTGTCATGCTCCTGGTTCCTGTGGCGCCGGCTCGCTGCGCGATTGCGGGAGCGCGGGCGCGGCGAGAGCCGTGAAAGCGGCGCGTTCCTGCTCGGCCATACCGACGCCGACGGCGCGGCGCGGATCAGCGACTTCGTTCTGTATGACGATCTTGATCCGCACAGTCTAGACACCGGCATCGTCCGCTTCGACGGCAAGCATTTCGGGCGGCTGTGGGCCATGTGTCGAGAGCGCAACCTGACGGTGGTCGCCGACGTGCATGTTCACCCTGGCGGCTCCGTACAGAGCAACTCGGACCGCGCCTATCCCATGGTTTCGCAGGCCGGGCACATCGCGCTGATCCTTCCGCGCTTTGCGCGAAAGCCGATTCCGCACGACGACATCGGCATCTACCGCTACCTCGGCGGCGGCGCATGGCAAACGGTGCCGCGCGAGCAGCGTCGTCGATTTTTCAACATTGGATTTTGAGGATGCCGATACACAACTTCACCCCTGCCGACGAGATGCACCGGCTCGCCAAGCGAGCCATGGACAACGGAACGGCCGCAAGTCGCCAGGAGGCTGAGGCCTTGCTGCGCGGCTACCGGATCGCCCTGTCGATCGGCCCAGACGAGGCGATGGATCGTCATCATCAGGCCGCGCTTCTGACGACGATCGAGCTTGGTCGGCGTGTCTTTCTCGGTGGCGTGACCGTGGAAGGTTGCCTCGATGTGCCGTTGGCAGTCCCATTAGCGTCGGGACCGACCCTCCATCATGCGGTCGCCGCCGCCGGAGGTAAACCAGCGTCCGCGCCTGCAAGCATCCCTCATATTTCAATCGGCGGACCAGCGAAGAAAAGAACGGACGGCTTTTCGATCAGGATCGTGTTCGATGGCTGGCGAGGCGGCATCGTGCCCGGCCACGCTGATGGTCCTGATCGCGGCAAGATCGGTCCGATGGCGCTATCGCCGATGCTGGCGGCAGCATTAGCCATCAACGAGTCATTCCTTCATGTTTCCGGCGACAGCCCGTTCGCGGGAAAGCGGAGCACCGGGCTCGATCTCTGGAATCTTTCGCGGTCGGCGGATTGGATGTCCTCCGAAGAAAGCGCGCCGGATCTGCGCTATCTTCCGTCCAACCTCTGGCTGATCGGCCTTGGCCATCTTGGCCAAGCCTATCTCTGGGGGCTGGGGCTTTTGCCTTACGCCAGCGACGCGAAAGTCGGGCTCGTGCTCCAGGATGTCGACGTGATCACCCCCTCGACCGAGAGCACATCGATCCTCTCCGACAGCAGGATGCACGGCCGGAAGAAGACGCGGATTACGTCCCGGTGGGCGGAGCAGCGCGGCTTTGAGACCGCCATCACCGAGCGGCTCTTCGACGAAACCTGCCACCGCCATCGCGACGAGCCGGCGATCGCGTTATGCGGGCTCGACAATGCCGTAGGCCGACGCGCTCTCGACCAAGTCGGTTTTGATTTTGTGGTCGAGGCCGGGCTCGGCCGCGGCCACCAGGATTTCCGTAGCCTTCTGATCCATACGCTCCCCGGCGAAATACCAGCGAGCGCGCTGTGGACGGAGCAAGGAGAAACCGCCCAGACGGCGGCGGATGCAGCGGCCTATCGCAAGATGCTCGACGAGGGCTCCCTTGACCGATGCGGCGTGACCCTGCTGGCGGGCAAGGCCGTTGGTGCTCCATTCGTCGGAGCGGTCGCGGCGACCATGGTGCTCAGCGAGGTGTTGCGCCTCCTTCACGGTGGCTGTTTACACAGGCTCGTCGATATGAATTTGGTCGATCTGGCCTACTTCCACGCTGTGCCCCAACTGCGCGACTTTTCCGCGTTCAACCCTGGCTTTATCACTGCAGAAGGCAATCGCTCTTGATTGGGGAAGCGGACCGTCCGGTCTTTCCCTACAGTCGCTCCTAACTGGCCAATCCGCTTCCGGCCCGATTACGTCGACAGATGGGCACGCTTGGAACGACGGCTTCCGGAAAGCCGTCAGTGATCATGGGATGACAGAGATGGGGTCGGATGCCGAATGTCGGCTTTGTCAAATTCATTGCTATAACCAGACAGTCCCCTTCCGGCCCCTGAACGGAACTCGCTTTGTACAGAAATGCCCACGTTCTATCACGGCTACTACGCCCGAGCAGATTGCAACTTTCGCTTTCGCGATAAAGTGGCGATAGTGTGTGGCGGGAGGGGCGTCATGACACCGGAAGATCAGCAACATATCGCGATTGATACAACGGCGGCCGAGAAACCGCAGTCACCGAAGATCTTCGCCGATATTGCATCCAGCTTCACCTATGCTTCCTACCAGAACGCCATCCCGGTGCTTCGGGGTATAGGCATTGAAAACCGGTCGGACCGTCGGGTCGACTCGCTCCGACTGGAGCTCTCGTCTACTCCCGCTTTCCTGCGCCCCAAGACGTGGACGATCGATCGCGTCATTCCCGGCGATCACCTTCCGCTCGGCGATCGGAAGGTCGAACTCGATGCCGGCTATCTGGCCGGGCTCAATGAGGCGGAGCGAGGCGAGATCACCCTTAGGCTCATCGCCGGCTCCGAGATCCTGGACGAGCATCGTCACGCCGTGCGGCTCCTTGCCCGGGACGAATGGGGTGGCGTTGCTGACATGGCGCAATTGCTGCCGGCCTTTGTGACGCCGAACGATCGGGCGGTCTCGTCGCTCTTGAGAAAGGCCGCCGAGCGCCTGGCAGCGCACGGCCATCCCTCGGGGCTCGACGGCTATCAGTCGCAGGATCCGAAACGCGCCTTCATGCTTGCCGCGGCGGTCTATTCCGCGATCGCTTCCATGGGGCTCCACTATGCAGAGCCGCCGGCCAGCTTCGAAAGCCGCGGGCAGAAGATCAGACGGCCGGGGACGATCGCCGAGGAAGCGTTAGCGACCTGCCTCGATACCACGCTTCTTTTTGCTGCCGCGCTGGAGGCAGCGGGTCTGCATCCCGTTATCCTGATGTTCGACGGGCATGCCGCCGTGGGCGTCTGGCTGACGAAACGTACCTTCGGCAACGTGATCGAGACGGACCAGATGGAGGTGCGCAAGGCGCTCGCCTCCCGGGAACTGATCGTCTTCGAGACCACCGGGGTGACGCATCGCCCCGCTATGACGATGGAGGCGGCGCAGCGCGCGCTCGACCGGCGCCTCGCCGAAGAAGAAGTGCACGCCTTCGTCGCCGCCATCGACGTGCGCCGTGCGCGCAGCGGCGGCATCACGCCTCTTGCCTCGCATGAGCCGCTTCGTCGGTCGATGCCGGAGGACAGTCCGCAGCCCGTCGCGGACCTTCCGTTGCCTCCGCCACCGTCACTTGGCGATTTGCCAACGGAGATGGTCGAGGAAAAACCGACCACAGCGGCGGGCCGGATCGACCGGTGGCAGAAGAAGCTTCTCGACCTGACACTGCGCAACAGGCTCCTGAACTTCCCGGAGTCGAAGAAGACCATCCCGTTTCTGTGCACCGACGTCGCCTATCTGGAGGACCGGCTTGCGGAAGGCGCTGCGATCCGCGTCATCTCCCTGCCGGAACAGAACCCGCTCGGGGAACGCGACGCGGCGCTGTACCGCGACGTGCACGGCCGCGATATCCAGCGGACCTTCGCGGCGGAAGCCCTGCTTCGCGACGAGCTTCCTTCACCGCTCGATGCCAGACAGCTTGAAACGCGGCTCATCGACCTCCACAGGCAGGTGCGCAACGACTTCGCCGAAGGCGGCGCCAACACGCTGTTCCTGGCCGTGGGCTTCCTGCGCTGGAAGAAGAAACCCGAGGACGAGCGCAGCTTCCGCGCGCCTCTTCTCCTGGTGCCGGTGCGCCTTGAGCGCCGCAGCGCCAGTTCGCACTTCACCATCCGGTTCCATGAGGACGAGCCGCGTTTCAACGCCACCCTGCTGCAGTTTCTGGAGCGTGATTTCGATCTCAAGCTGCCGCAGTTCTCGGGCGACCTGCCGGCTGACGACAATGGCGTCGACGTTCCGCGACTGCTTGCGGCAATGCGGAACGCGGTCCGCGACGTTCCAGGCATGGAGGTAGTCGACGAAACCGCTCTCTCTACCTTCTCCTTCGCAAAGTTCCTGATGTGGAAGGATCTGGTCGAGCGGACCGATGCACTCCGCCAGAACCGCGTCGTGCGTCATCTTATCGACACGCCGGAGCAATCGTTCAGCCAAGGTGAAGGATCGTCATTCCGAGACGAGCGCGAGCTTGATCGCATCTATGCACCATCGGACATCATCTCCCTGCTCCCGGCCGACTCGTCCCAGACCGCGGCGAGCCTTGCCGCTGCCGAGGGCCTGGATTTCGTAATCGTCGGCCCCCCGGGAACGGGCAAGAGCCAGACCATCGCCAACATGATCGCGAATTGCCTTGCGAAAGGAAGGACCGTGCTCTTCGTCGCCGAGAAGACGGCGGCGCTTGACGTCGTCTACCGGCGCCTTCGCGAGCACGGCCTCGGTAATCAGTGCGTGGAGCTCCATTCCAGCAAGGCGGATCGGAAGCATTTCCTCGGTCAGCTCAAGGCGGCCTGGGAACACGGGAGCGGCGTCGACGCCTCGGAATGGGTGGCTGTCAACGAGCGACTCAGGATTCACCGCGACCAGCTCAATGCCTATGTCGAAGCCTTGCACAGGCGCTACCCGAATGGTTGGACGCCCTACCTCGCACTCGGCATCGCGCTGAAGGCCGGCGACGCGCCGGCGCCGGACCTTTCATGGGCGGAGCGTGATGCTCACGATGCGGCGACGCTACGGGCGCTGGAGGATATGGCAGCGGAGGCCGGGCTGGTCTACGCGTCTGTCGAACGGCATCCTGCTCTTGATCTGGTCGACGCGCAGGACTGGTCTGCCGGCTGGCAGGATGGTTTGATCGTCGCGGCACAGTCTTTGTGCAATGCCGCAGAACTGCTGAAGGACGCTGCCTCCGCCTACCTCACCTGTCTTGGCCTCGCTCAGACAGACGAGGCTTCCCCTGAGGAACTGGGTGCGCTTTCGACGCTTGCGACCAGGCTGCATCGCAGCAGCGGTCGCGACATCTCTGTCGCCTTCGATCGGGATTTCGCAAAGATGGATGGCGCTCTTGCGGATTTGAGCCGCTCGATCGAGGCGTACCGGCAAGCAGAAGGAAGCGCGGCGGCGTCCTACCCGGAGAGCGCCGTACGCGACATCGACGCGGAAGCCGTGGAGCGTCAGTGGCGAGATGTCGAGGCATCCTTCTGGCCAAACTCGATGCTGGGAAAACGGAAGGTCCAGAAGCTGCTGCAAGGCTATGCGAGCGAGGGCAATGTCGATCCAGCTCGCGACCTGCCTCTTTTGCGTCGCATGAAGGAATGTCTGGCAAGCATCGACAGCACCTTGCTCGCCGGCAAGCCATTGCCAGTGCAGGGTCTCGCGACCGACACCACTGCGGCTGCGGAAATACTCGACCTCGCCAGCGCGCTTCGCGGCGCACTGCGACTGCCTGGACGGAGCCCGGAAGAAATCCGGCCGATGCTCCGGGTCATCGCACCCTGTCTGCGCGGAAATCCGAATGATCAACTGCGGCATGTCGGCGCGAGGCTCCTCGCGTCAATGCAGGGCATGGATGCGGCCAGAAAACGGTTCTCCGAGATCGCCGGCAGGGAGCCCGGTTCGCAGATGAGCCTGCGGGGGATCGTGGAGCAGATGACGGGCCTTGCCGAGTCGCGCAATCTGCTGCGCGACTGGTCCGCCTGGTGCGGCGTCCGAAGACGTGCCGTCCACAACGGTCTCGGACCGCTGGTCGAAGCGCTGGACGCCGGGACGATCTCTCCCGGTGAGACACGCCCGGCATTCCGGCTGGCCTATGCCCGCTGGTGGCTGCCCAGGGTTCTGGACGCCGATCCTACCTTGAGAACATTCAGGCGCTTCCAGCACGAGAACGCCATCAAGGAGTTTCGCGAGATCGACGACATGGTGCGCACCCATGCGACCCGCCGCGTCATCAGCGCAGTGGCGCACGGGCTTCCTCCTGTCACGGGTGTTCCCCGAAACTCCGAGCTAGGACTTCTGCGCCACCAGATGGAATTGCAGAGGCCCAGCCAGTCGATCCGCGACATGATCGGCAAGATGCCGCAGGCCTTCCCGAAGCTCGCTCCTTGCATGCTGATGTCACCCCTGTCGATCGCCCAGTACCTGCCACCGAACCAGGCGCTGTTCGACGTGGTGATATTCGACGAAGCCTCGCAGATCACGACCTGGGACGCGGTCGGCGCGATTGCCCGGGGACGGCAGACGATCATCGTCGGCGATCCGAAGCAGTTGCCACCGACCAACTTCTTCGGCCGCAACGAGGACGAGGATGATGTCGCCGATTACGAGAAGGATCTGGAGAGCATCCTCGACGAGGCCAGGGCGTCGGGCATCCCCGTGCGCGACCTGAGATGGCACTATCGCAGCCGCAGCGAGTCGCTGATCGCCTTCTCGAACCATCACTACTACCAGAACCGGCTGGTGACCTTCCCGTCGCCGGCGGTCGAGGACCGGGCTGTCAGCCTGCGCAAGGTTCCAGGCGGCATCTACGATCGCGGCAAGAGCCGAACCAACCGCATCGAAGCGGAAGCCGTGGTCGCCGAGGCGGTGGCGTGTATGGAGCGCTGGCTGCAGATGACGGAGAGGGAACGTCCGACACTCGGCATCATCACCTTCAACGCGCAGCAGCAGGCGCTGATCCTGGACCTGCTCGATGCGGCACGGCGGGACAAGCCGGAACTCGAATGGTTCTTCGCAGATGATCGGGTCGAGTCGACCATCGTAAAGAATCTGGAAAACGTGCAGGGCGACGAGCGCGACGTGATCCTGTTCTCGATCACCTTCTGGAAGGACATGGCAGGCAAGCTGACCATGGACTTCGGCGCCTTGAACCGCGATGGCGGCGAGCGGCGGCTCAACGTGGCCGTGACCCGCGCAAGGCAGGAACTGATCGTCTTCTCGGGATTCACAGCCGATCAGATCGACCCCAGCAGGACGAAGGCGCTTGCGGTCAATCACCTCAAGACCTTTCTCGATTACGCGGAGCGGGGCGCAATCGCGCTGCCGGCGGTGGACCAGGGTTCGGTCGGCGGCTTCGATTCTCCGTTCGAGGAAGCGGTCGCCGCGCAACTTGAGCGGCGCGGATGGATGGTCGTGCCGCAAGTCGGCATCTCCGGCTTCCGCATCGACCTCGGTATCAGGCATCCGGACCTTGCCGGCGCCTATCTGGCGGGCGTCGAATGCGACGGCGCGACCTATCATGGATCTGCGACAGCCCGTGACCGCGATAAGGTCCGGGAACAGGTCCTGCGGGGGCTGGGATGGAACATCCTTCGGGTCTGGTCGACCGACTGGTGGTTCGACGCGAATGGTTGCGCCGAACGGCTGCACGAAAACCTCCAAGCGCTGCTTCAGGAGAGCCGGGAAAGGCGGGCGCAGGAGGAAACCGCAAGCGAGACGCATTGGGACATGGGGCACGAGGTCGAGGGGATCGAGGAAATCCGCGACGAGGATTTGCCGCCGGAGATCGAAGCCGCGCCGCCGCCGGTTGCGGACGAGACCGAGCTGGTTTCGTCGTCCGATCTCCCGGTCCCGAACGCGCCGGCCATTCCTCCGGCGTCCGCGCTTGCGGCAGAGCCCACGCCGGCCGGCAATTCCGGATACCGCGTGACCGATCTTTCGGCGTTCAAGGCGGAGCCGGATCTTTTCTACGAGTTCGCCTATCGCGACACGCTCAGGGGGATGATCGAGGCGGTGATGGTTCAGGAAGCTCCCTTGAAGGCTGACATACTCGCGCAGCGCGTCGCACGGGCCCATGGCTGGCTGCAAACGGGGAGACGAATCCGGGAGAGGATCGACCTGCACCTGCGCGGCTACGACACGACGAGCGAATCCAGCGGCGTCTTCCTTTGGAAGAAGGACGGTGTGTCGGACATCCTGCCTTATCGGCCACCTGCCAACGAAAGCTCGCGCCGGTCGATCTCCGACATTCCCCTTGCCGAACTCGCCTCGGTGGCCATCGATAATCCCGACCTTCTGGATATGCCCGACCCGGCTCGCGACCTCGCGCGGCTCATCGGGGTTGAGCGACTCGCCGCCACTTCGCGCACAAGGCTCGACGAGGCTATCGCTCGCGCTCGCATTCACATGGCAACGCAGGATAGAAGTTCCTGATGACCTTCCGATTCATTCATTCCGGCGACCTTCATCTCGGCAAACGCTTCGGGCAGTTCTCGGGCGACCTGCCCGCCAAGCTGCGCGAGGCCCGGCATGGGACGATCGGCCGGCTTGGCGAGCATGCGCGGGCGCAAGGGGCATCGACGATCCTGCTTGCGGGCGACACGTTCGACACCGAGACCCCGTCGCCGGAGGTCCGCCGCCAGGCGCTTGCCGAGATGCGCCACCATGCGCACATCCACTGGGTGATCCTGCCGGGCAACCACGACTCGTTGCAGGCCGCGCAGCTCTGGTCGGCCTTGCTCGCCGAGGCGCCCGGGAACGTGACGCTGGCCGTCGAGGCGGCGCCGCTCGACCTTGCGCCCGGCGTCGTGCTGCTGCCGGCGCCCTGCACGACGCGGCGGCCGGGGCGGGATCTCTCCGAATGGATGGACGGCGCGGAGACCACTGAGGGGACGATCCGTATCGGCCTCGCCCACGGCGCGGTCCGGAGCTTTTCCGAGGAAGGCAACGGGCTGGAGGTGATCGCGCCGGATCGCGCTCGCCGCGCCGGTCTTTCCTACCTCGCGCTCGGCGACTGGCATGGCGGCGTCGAGATCGATCCGCGCACGCGCTACAGCGGCACGCCGGAGCCAGACCGCTTCAAGCACGACCGGCCGGGCGAGGCGCTGCTCGTGTCGATCGACGGTGCGTCAGCGCTTCCGGACGTCATTCCGCTCGAGACCGGCAGCTTCTCCTGGCGCACTCTGGCGCTCGATCTCCTCGTCGGCGACGACGCTGTTGCCTGCATGGAAGCGCTGCTTCCTGAAGCCCGGCTGAGGCGGTGGGCACTGGTCAGGCTCGTCGCCGGCGGACGAGCGCGGCTCGAAGCCCGCACCGCGCTTGGCGTCGCGGTCGGGAGTGCGCGTCCCGACTTCGCCCATCTCGAGTTCGACGACGGGGCGCTGGCCACCGAATGCGAGGCGGAAGACCTCGACGCCATCGACCGGACGGGCGCATTGCGCGAAGCGGCCGACGCCCTGCTCGCCGAGGCCGGCGATGCCGACCGCTCGGCTGAGGAGCGCGAGATCGCAAGGGCGGCGCTCGGTCGGCTCTACGCCTATGCGCAGGCGGTGGGCTCATGAAGATTTCGGCCCTGCGCCTGTTCAACGTCAAGCGCTTCGCCGGACGCGGCGTCGCCATCGAAGGCATCGGCGACGGCGTCAACGTGCTGTGCGCGGCCAACGAATTCGGCAAGTCGACCAGCTTCGAGGCCCTGCACGCGCTCTTCTTCCAGCCGCATTCGAGCACGGCCAGCGATGTCAGGAGCCTGCGGCCCTATAGCGGCGGAAACCCGCTGGTCGAGACCGACATCGCGACGGATGAGGGCACGTTCCGCATCACCAAGCAGTTTTATGGCAGGGGTTCCGCACGCATCGTCGATCTCGCCAACGGCCGACTGGTGGCGCAGGCGGACGAGGCCGAGAACTTCATCGCCGGCCTCGTGCGCGGCGGCACCGCCGGACCTGCCGGCCTGCTTTGGGTGCGCCAGGGCGTGACCGGCATCGAGAAACGCAACAGAGCCGAGGAAGAGGGCGAGACGAAGGTTCGCACCAGCCTGCTGCAATCGGTGCAGGGAGAGGTCGAGGCCATCACCGGCGGGCGGCGCATGTCCGAGATCATGGCGGCGGTTGACGAGCAGATCGAGAACCTCATCACCAAGCGGGGCGCAAAGGCCGGGGGACATTATGCTCTTGCGATCGACGAGCGTAATCGGCTCCAGACCGAGGAGATGAGGCTCGCCGCCGAGGTCGGTACGCTCCGCGAAGCGCTCGACAAGCGCGCCGCAGCGGCAAAGCGGCTCGCCGAACTAGATCGTGCCGAGGATCGTGACGAGCGGAAGCGGGCCATCGAAGCGGCGCAGGCGGCGTTCGACGCGGCGAAGAGCCGATCCGAGATTCTGCGCGCGGCGGAAGCGGAGCTCGGACTTGTCCGCGAACAGCGGGACAACGCGCAACGCGCGCTTAAGGATTTCAGGATCGCTCTCGAAAGGGCGGCAGGTCTCGAGGTCAAGCTCGGCGAAGCCGAGCGCCGACGGGTAGAAGCGCTTGCGAACCGCGACGCGGTTGCTGCCGCTACAGCGAGGGCGCATGCGGATATCGAGGCTGCAGAAGCTGAGGAACAGGAAGCGCGCGCTCTTTTGGCCCGCCTGAATGTCGCGCTGAATGCGCGCGAAGCCACTGAGCGGCTGGCCGATCTGGAGCGGAAGCTGGAAACGGCCGAGGCCGTCCGCAAGGAGATCGAGGAGAGCGAGGCAGCGCTCGCCCTGCTGAGATTGCCCGAAAACGCCGTGGCGGAACTCGAAGCGCTCGACCTCGATATCGCCAGGCTCAGGGCGGTTGCCGAGGCCGGTCGTCCTTCCGTTGCGATCGCCTACGCGCCGCAGGCGCCTGTCGCCACCCTCGACGGCGAGCCGCTGAGAGGAGGCGAACCGCACAGCTATGAGGGGCAGGCGGAACTGGCTATCCCCGGTATCGGTGTCGTCACGCTGCGATCGAGTCGTCCGGCCGGCGAGGATGGGCAGTTGCGGCAGTCGGAGGAACGCCGCAAGGCGCTGCTTGCATCGATGGGCATCGACGACCTGGCCGCCGCCCGCAAGAGGCAGGTCGAGGCGCAGCGCAAGGAGGGCGACCTGCGCGAGAGGAGGACCCGCTTGTCGCTGCTCGCGCCTGACGGGCTACCGAAACTGCGGGAAGACGTGACGGCGCATCGGGCGGCGACCGGCGACGTGCTCGAACTCAAGGAGAATCCGGCACAGGCTCGAACCGCGCATGAGGCGGCCGAGGCAAAGCGGCTCGCCGCGCGGCAGGCCTGGCGTGCGGTCGAGCCGATGCAGGCGGGCGCCGCCGATGCGGTCGTCGCGGCACAGACCGCCTTTGCCTGGCTGGACGCCGAGCGGACACAGGTCGAGGCCATGCTCGGGCCGGAGGCGACGCGCACCGAACGCGAAGGGCAGATGGCCCCACGGTTGGCGGGTCTCGACAACCGGCTGGCGGAGCAGCAGACCGTCGTCGAGCGATTGCGGAAAGAGGCCATCGATCTCGCCTCGGCAGAAGCGACGCTGCGCCGTCTCCGCTCGGTCGCGGAGGCGGCCGAAAAGGAGATCGGCACGTTGCGGGAGGAGATTGCCGGCCTTGCCGCTGAAATACGCACGCGCTCGGAAGATGCGGTCGAGGAGAAATGGCGCGAGAGCGTGGACGCCCTTTCAGCGGCGCAGATGCGCGTCGCTGGCTACGAGAAGGAAGTGGCGGTGCTGCAACGGCTTCGTTCCGCCCTTGAAACGGCACGCGGCCACGCCCGCGAGACCTATCTCCTGCCCGTCATGAATGAGCTGCGGCCACTGCTCGGCCTGCTCTTCGACGACGTTTCGATCACGTTCGACGAGAAGACGCTTCTGCCGCACAAGATCCTGCGCAACGGTCAGGAAGAGGATGTCGAGCGCCTCAGCGGTGGAATGAGAGAGCAGCTTTCCGTACTCACACGGCTCGCTTTCGCCCGCCTGCTTGCGAAGGACGGTCGCCCTGCTCCTGTGATCCTGGATGACGCCTTGGTCTATTCCGACGACGATCGCATCGAGAAGATGTTCGACGCGCTACACCGCCAAGCGCGCGAGCAGCAGATTATCGTCTTCTCTTGCCGCCAGCGCGCCTTCCAGAAGCTCGGCGGGAACGTGTTGCAGATGTCGGACTGGACGCCTGACGCGTAAGCTTGAAGAACCGCCAAACCTTCCAATCAAGGAAAATCGGTTCCGGCGGTTGCCGCTTCCTCGCGCCATAGCGCCAAAATGCCGCTATTGAGGACTCTGATTCCAATTGAGGCCGTTCTACTTTCGGCCCCAATCCGGCCACTGGGCAGCTCTCTCGGGAGACTGTTTTTGGCGCCAAGATGATATTCGGTGTAACCACAGCGTAAAGTAGTTATGTGCCCGTGATCGGCTTTTTGCACGCGCGTTTGATGCGTACCGAAATGTGCATAGGTGGACGGAGGCCAGTGGCTCAAGTTCGAACGGTGGTTACCGGTTTCGTTGACAGCTTACAGGAGCCACCTGCCCCCTATATCTCGCCGCAGCGTCTTGCGAAGGCACTGGGCATCAAGGTCGCGAACTTGGCGGAGCTAACCGGCGTTCATCGCAGCACGCTACGCAACCCAGCCTCGGACCGACTCCAGAGCAGGATGCGTGAAATAATAAAGGTTATCTCAGCAGCGATCGAACTGACCGGTGATCTCGACAAGGCGGTCTACTGGTATCGGAACGAGCCAATTTTTGATTACGGGCATCGCATGGCAGCGGAACTCGTGGCTGAAGGCCAAGTGGAATCGGTGCTTGCCTACATCCGGGATTTGGAGAATGGCGCGCGTGGGTGAAGCTACCGCATTCTATGGAAGCGTTCAGGCATCTAGGATAGCGAAGGGAAACTGATAGGATTCCTCGGCATGTGCTGCACTATCTCGGCAACGGTTCGTCGACATTAGCAGCCGCGGCGTTGAGGTACTGCTCGAGTGCCTTGATGCTCGCCATGACGTCCGCGAAGGCCGGTGGCGCTCCAAAAATCATCGCCGACATCCGCTGATAGTCCGCTGCGAGCTTGGCGCTCATATCTTCCGTAGGAACCAGACGATAGCTGCCCGGCACCGCGCGATCGTAGCGATGATCAGGCGCGCGAAACATCAAATCCTTATGCTGTCGGCAGGCTGCGGCGAGCTCACGCATGGATGCCGTTGCGACACCGTAGTCGGGATGCGTCCAGATCTGATGGACGTCGTAGTAGTGACGTGAGTACCGATTGAGATCGGGCACGGGCCGTTCGGGGTTGGCATCCTGACGCCGCTTTTCCGTCATCTCCGTCATCGCATGCAGGATCAGCACCTTCTCCCAGAAGGTCCGCTCCGGTCTCACCGTGGTCACGTTCCGGACGGTGAGGCTCGTTCCTTCCGGCATTTCGGTAGCGATGTAGGGCACGATCTCGCGCGGCTCGGCCGGCTCCGGATCAGGACGGGCGCCGCCCTCGATGCGGACCGCGGCCTGCACATAGCTGCCGGGTGCCTCGAAGACGCTCTTGTAGCCGAGCACCAGGATGTCGAGCGCTTCCTTGTTACGGTAAGGATCAAAGCCGAAGCCCAGTGAAAAATGTCCGGGCTGAGCGGTCGCCTCTTCGACGACTGCAAGCCCCTTCGTCAGCAATTCCCTGAGCGGTCCAGAGATGTATTGGCGCGCAGCCTCATCGACCTTCTCGGCGAGCGCGCGTTGCTGCTGATTGACGGAAGGCAGGGCGGCGATATCGGCTTCGAGCGGGACGTGCAAATCAGCCTTGTATATGCCGATGTCGATGTCCTCCGAGAACCGATGGATCAATCCGTAGGCCTTGCTCAGGCTGGTGCCACCCTTGAAATAAAGACCAACCGGATCGCCGCCGCGCCGGTTGAACAGGAACTCGAGCACCCAGCAGACGTAAAGATCCTTTTCGACATTTGCCGCCTGGGTGCCCACGTGTGCGGCGACTGTCTCGAAGAGCGTGCGGCGTTCGTCGATGCTCGAGCGAAGTATCTCAATGAACGTCTGCTGCATGATCGCCCTTTGCGGATTCTGACTGTGGCGAGCTTTCGGTTTGATCCGCAGCGACCCGGCGCGTGATCGTCTCGACCATAGGATACATCCATGCGGGGAGCGCATGAATGTTGTCGCGCAAATCCTGGGTGATCTTGTCCCGGTCAGGATTGCGCGACAGATGCCGGACGATTCCGTTGACGGCCGCCTCGAGGTTCGATTTCTCGTCCCTAAACCACGCCAGCGCTTGAACCACACGCATGGCTGGCCGCCCGGCCCAGAATGCCGTTTTGGCCGAGATGCGCTTGAAATCCAGCTTGTAGATGACCGGCCTCTCCGACCGCGGATCTCCGGCGCTTGCCTCAATCTCGATCATCCGGGGATAGGTATCGGCGTAGATCGTCGAGCGCGCCGGGATAGCCGTCGTCAGGCCAAGGTCGTTCGCGGCAGTCATCCCGTCGACGAGAACGCGCAACTTGTCTCGACGAGCAATGGCGTCGACGAACGCGGAGCGAGGCGGAAACACCATCTTGCCAGTCAGCTTGCTGATGCTGGGCTTGTCATAGAGGCCGCGATAGGGCCGGCGGATGTCGCCCCGCAGGGCCAGCCGTTGCAGCGCCTTCTCGACGGCATTCGGTGTTCCGATGTCGAGAAAGTCGGCGCGCGACCATACGCCGGCCGGCGCCGCCTGGGCGATCCGGTCGTGAATGCGATCGAGCGTGTCTGACGTTGGGTCGGGCATTAAGTCCTCTTTCTGACCGGAAATTATATATAAAAATTGGTCAGTAGCAATTGGCGCGAACACTGACCGAAATTTGTATTCAAACTTTGGTCAGTGCCGGAGGAGTGGCCACGACAACCGGCTGAGTTTCAGCCTTAACGAAGGAGAGCGGTGGCGCGCATTCGAGTGAAAAAGGCAGCTGCAACTCCCAAACTTCCGGATACTCTAAAAGGCATTGTATCTCGTAACATATTGATAATAAAAGATAAATCTAGACACCAGAACTACGAATCTGGGGGTCACAGGTTCGAATCCTGTCGGGTGCGCCATTTCAGAACAGAACTATGAACGC
>JBLJBS010000041.1:0-3013 GCA_047637695.1 Aquamicrobium sp.
TATTCGTGGTCTTTTCGGTCAGCATCGTGTCCGACGCCATCTTCGCCACCCACGCGCCCGCAACCCCCGGCTACGCCATCGTGGTCGCCGAAACGGAGACCGATTCGGGCGGCGCCGCCGAAGAGGCCGGTCCTTCGGTGCTCGATCTCATCGCCACCGCCGACGTCGCGGCCGGACAGACCGCGTTCCGCAAGTGCACGGCCTGTCATACGGCTGAAGAAGGCGGCGCCAACAAGGTCGGCCCCAATCTCTACGGCGTCGTCAACCGGCCGATCGCCTCGCATGAAGGCTTCAGCTATTCGGCCGCGATGCGCGATTTCTCGCAGGGCGGCTCGGTGGTCTGGGACTACGAGCACCTGAGCGGCTTCCTTCAGTCGCCGCGCTCCTACGTTTCCGGCACCGCGATGGCCTTCGCCGGCATTCGCAACATTCAGGAAGAAGCCAACCTGATCGCCTATCTGCGCTCGCTCTCGGCCGATCCGGCACCGCTGCCGGCAGCCGCTGCCGAGGAAGCTCCTGCTGAAGCTGCACCGGCCGAAGCTGCACCGACCGAGGCCGCGCCGGCGGAGGAAGCACCCGCCGAAGCCGCGCCTGCGGAACAGCAGCCGGAAAGCCCGGCCGAAGGCACCGCGCCTCAGGATGATGCCACGCCCGCGGCGCCGGAACCCGACGCCGGCACCGAAAGCGGCGAGCGGCCGGCCGAGGAAGCGCCAGCTCAGCAATAATTGATCGACGAGCGATCACGAAAAAGCCGGGTTTTGCCCGGCTTTTTTATTGATGGCAGCCGAGATCGAAAACAATTGCGCCGCGAACGGTTTTCATTCGCGCCTTGCAGGCTAGTCTAGGCGTATCGGATGTGAGGTTGACAATGACAGCTTTCGGATTGCGCGGACTGGTCCTTGCGGCGCTCGCCGCCTTCAGCGTTCCGGTCGAGACCATCGCCGAGGAGTGGCGCACCGTTTCCTCGCTGATCCGCACCGGGCCGGCCGAGGAATTCACCCGCTATCCTCACGTCAACCCCGACGCGCCCAAGGGCGGCACGCTCAATTCCGCCAGCTTCGGCACCTTCGACAGCTTCAACCCCTTCATCGTGCGGGGCACGCCGGCCGTGGGCCTGACCGAGTTCGGCGGCGTGCTCTGGGACACGCTGATGCAGCAATCGATCGACGAGGCCGGCACCAGCCATGCCCTGATCGCCGAGGCGTTCAAATATCCGGACGATTATTCCTCCGCCACATACCGGATCAACCCCGACGCGCGCTGGCACGACGGCAAGCCTATCACGGCGGACGACGTCATCTGGTCGTTCGAGGTGCTGACTAAGATCAGCCCGATGCACAACCGCTACTACGCCAACGTCAAGGAAGCGGTGGCGCTTTCGGAGCGCGAGGTCGAATTCCGCTTCGACCAGAGCGGCAACCGCGAACTGCCGCACATCATGGGCGACCTGCCCGTGCTTCCCAGGCACTGGTGGGAGGGGCAGGATGCACGCGGCCGGCAGCGCAACATCGAGAACCCGACGCTGGAGGCGCCGCTGGGCGGAGGCCCTTACCGGATCGCCTCCTTCCGGCCAGGCGAAAGCATCGTCTGGGAGCGGGTCGAGGACTATTGGGCCGCGGACCTGCCGATCAATGTCGGCCGCAACAATTTCGACCGCCTGCGCTACACCTATTTCCAGGACGACAACGCCGAATGGCAGGCTTTCACCAAGGGCGGCGTCGAGGATGTGCGGCAGGAGTTGAGCACCCGGCGCTGGGCGTCTGAATACAATTTCCCCGCCTTCGAGCGCGGCGACGTCGTCAAGCGCGAGTTCACCTCCACCGGCGTCCAGCATATGCAGGCCTTCGCCTTCAACCTGCGTAAGCCGCGCTTCCAGGACCGTCGCGTCCGCCACGCGCTGACGCTCGCCTACAATTTCGAGGAACAGAACCGCCTCCAGTTCTTCGAGCTCAACAAGCGTTTCTCGAGTTATTTCGAACGATCGGAGCTGGCGGAGAGCGGGATTCCGCAGGGCCGCGAACTGGAGATCCTCGAGGCCTATCGCGCCGACCTGCCGCCTGAGCTGTTCACGCAGGAATTCAAGCTTCCGGTCTTCGACACGCCGCAAGCCTCGCGCACCCATCTGCGCGAGGCAGTGCGCCTGTTCGCCGAGGCCGGCTGGATCATCCGCGACGGCCGTCTGGTCAACAAGGAAACTGGCGAGCAGTTCCGCATCGAGTTTCTCGGGGCCTCACCAACTTCGGAGATCATCGCCGGCGGCTATATCGCCAATCTGAAGCGGCTCGGCATCGACGCCACCCTGCGCATCATCGACACGACGCAATATATCCAGCGCTACCAGTCGTTCGACTTCGACGCGGTCACGGCGCGTTTTCCGCAGACGGAATCTCCCGGCAACGAGCAGCGCGACTACTGGAGCACGCAGGCCGCCGATACGCCGGGCTCGCGCAACGTTCCCGGCATCAAGGACAAGGTTGTCGATGCGCTGATCGACAGGATCATCTTCGCCAAGGACCGCGACGACCTCGTCGCCACCGTGCGCGCGCTCGACCGCGTGCTGTTGTGGAACTTCTACACCGTGCCGCAATATTTCCAGCCGACGCTGCGCTATGCCTACTGGAACAAGTTCGGCATTCCCGAGAAGCAGCCGGGCTACGCCGGCATCGACACCATGTCGTGGTGGATATTGCCCGACCGCGAGACGCAGATCGAGCGCAGCACCGAGGCCGCCGAATGACGGACGCCATGCGGCAGAGCCGGCTTTCGCGGCGCGGTTTCATCACGCTGGCCGGCGCATCCTTCGCCGCGCAGTTCCTGCCGGAACGGGCGATCGCCGCATTGGCGACGGAGACGCCGCTTCACGGCATCTCGCCGTTCGGCGAGCTGAAATACGGCCCGGGTTTCACCCATTTCGACTATGCCAGCCTCGATGCCCCCAAAGGCGGCACGTTCAATTTCTCGGTGCCGAACTGGCTGTTCAACCAGTCGGTGCTGACCTTCAACACGCTGAACA
>JBLJBS010000042.1:0-14255 GCA_047637695.1 Aquamicrobium sp.
TGCGCACCGACGACAACCACATTGGCCATGGAAACAATCCTCTTTTCCTGCCGCCGGACGGCCGTGCCCGGCGAAGCGACAGCCTCTATAGCCGCTGCCGCGCCGGCGCGCGACCCCGGAAAAGCGCCGTAACCCGCCATTTGCCGACTTCTGGCGGCGTTTGGCCGGGCTGTGGCGCATTTACACCCCGCACCGGCTGGAATAAGCCGCTGTGATGTTCCGCAACGCCTATGTCCTGCTTCTGCTGACCACCCTGTTCTGGGGCGGCAACGCCATTGCCGGCAAGTTCGCCGTCGGCCACATCTCGCCGATGGCACTGACCGCGGCGCGGTGGGGACTGGCAACCCTGGTCATGCTGGCGATTGGCGGCGGTCAGTTGCGCCGCGACTGGCCGCTGGTGCGGCAGAACCTTTTCTTCCTGTCGGTCCTGGGCGCCGCCGGCTTCACACTGTTCAATGCCGCGATGTATTCCGGGTTGCTCTACACCAGCGCCATCAACGTCTCGATCGAGCAGGCCGGCATGCCGATGCTGATCTTCGTCGCCAATTTCGTGCTCTACCGCATCGGCGTGACCATCGGACAGATCGCCGGCTTCACGCTGTCGCTCGCCGGCGTGGCGTTGACGGCGAGCCATGGCGAACTTGCGCGTCTTGCCGATCTCGACCTGAACCGCGGCGACCTGCTGATGCTCGCCGGCGTGGTCATCTATGCCGGCTACACCGTGGCCCTGCGCTACAAACCGCCGATCAACTGGAAAAGCCTGATGCTGGTGATGTGCGCGGCGGCGTTCCTGTCCTCGCTGCCCTTTGTGCTGTGGGAATGGCAGGCGGGGCGGATGATCCCGCCCGACAGCTCCGGCTGGGCGGCGATCGTCTACACCGCCGTCTTCCCTTCCGTGCTGGCGCAGGTCTTCTACATGCGCGGCGTCGAGCTGATCGGCGCGAACCGCGCCGGACTATTCGTCAACATGGTGCCGATCTTCGGCACGCTGCTGTCGGTCCTGCTGCTCGGCGAAGCCTTCCACCCCTATCATGCCGTGGCGCTGACGATGGTGCTGGGAGGCATATGGCTGGCCGAGCACAGCGGCAGAAAGCAGGCGATGGCCGGCGATCGCTGACGCCGACGCGCTATCGACCGCCCCCGATCCAGTCCGCGACGGCATCGATCGCCGCAGCGTCCAGCGTCACCCCGATATGATCGATACCCGGCAGGAGGACATATCGGCCACTCGACGTCGAGGCGGAGATGACCTCCTCGTAGCGGCCGGAGAAAAACGCTTCGTCCGCCGTGCCCGCCAGCAGCAGGAAGGGTTGGGTCATCCTTGCCAGATCGCCGCGATAATCCGGGCGCGGCGCGAAGGACTGGTTGAGGCGGAAGCTGTAACGGGTCGTCGCGGTGTTGCCGTAGGGACCGTCGAGCACCTGCCGCGGCATCGCGAACGAGATCACCGGCAGATGGTTGAAGGCGGTGACGCCAAGGGCATTCAACAGCGTCAAACCGACGATCCGGCCTGTCGCCGGATGGGCCCAGCCGCCCGAATTCGGCCTGGTGGTGGGGGCGTCGTATTTCAGGAACGGCGCGAGCAGGACGAACCTGTCCACGATCGCGCCATCAGCGCCGCCAGCGAAGCGTACGGCAAGCCCGCCGCCCGAGGAATGGCCGCCGAGCACGACCTCGCCATAGCCATGCCGGTCCTTCATAAACCCGATCAGGTCGGCGAGATCATCCTCGAGCTGGCCGATATAGTCGACGTCGCCCCGCCGCTCGGGAGCAGGGCCATGGCCGCGCAGATCGGGAACGACGACCGTGCCGAGACCGCGCTTTGCCAGTTCACCCGCCATCGCATGGAACTGCATGCCATGCCAGCCGGAACCATGTGCGAGCACGATCAGCCGCTCGTCGGATGATCCGCCGCCGTCATAGCGGCGGAACCGGAGCGCTGCGCCGCTGCGCGTCGGATAAGGTTCGAGTTCTGGCAGATTATCGTAAGAACCGGCGATCGCTTCGGCAAAATCGAGCGGGCTACCCGATGCGGCATTGCCCTCAGCCGGACTGTCGAGCGCGATAAGGCCTGCGACGCAAAGCGCCATCACAGCAACAACGGCAAGAAGGATCGTCACCACCCGTCGCATCGAAGGCCACGCTGTCATCCGTTTCATCACGCGGGCATCAATCACATCGAGATGAACGCACCGTGACATGGCATGCTTGCGGAACGAAAAACGCTACCCGGCGGAACCTGGCATTAAGGTCCCGCCGGATGGCATCCGTACTCGCCCGGATAGAGGTCAGGCCGCGACGTCGAAATGCAGCGGCTTGGCCGAATCGAAGCGCGGCTCCTTGTTCAACGCGTCGAGCACCGCCGCCGGCACCGGCGCGTCGAGATAAAGCAGCGCGATCGCGTCGCCGCCCGACTTGTCGCGCCCGAGCTGGAAGTTGGCGATGTTGACGCCGTGCTCGCCGCAGATCGTGCCGAGCAGGCCGATGATGCCGGGCACGTCCTTGTTGGTGGTGTAGAGCATGTGCTCGCCGACCTCGGCGTCGAGATTGATGCCCTTGATCTGGATGAAGCGCGGCTTGCCGTCGGAGAACACGGTGCCGGCGATCGAGCGGGTGCGCAGCTCGGTCTTGACCGTCAGCTTGATGTAGCCGTCGAACACGCCCGACTTGTCGCGCTTGATCTCGGACAGGATGACGCCGCGCTCCTTGATCATGATCGGAGCCGAGACCATGTTGACGTCGGCCACCTGCGGCCGGATCAGGCCGGCGAGCGCGGCGCTGGTCAGCGCGCGGGTGTTCATCTCCGCGGTGGCGCCGTCGAACAGGATCTCGACTTCCTGGATCGGCTCGTCCGTCACCTGGCCGACGAAGGCGCCCAGCACTTCCGCCAGCTTGATGAGGGGCTTGAGCCGCGGCGCTTCCTCGGCGGTGATCGAAGGCATGTTGATGGCGTTCGACACCGCGCCCTTGACCAGATAGTCGGCCATCTGCTCGGCAACCTGCAGCGCGACGTTCTCCTGCGCCTCGGACGTGGCGGCGCCGAGATGCGGCGTGCAGACCACATTTTCCATGCCGAACAGCGGGCTTGTCACGGCCGGCTCGATCTCGAACACGTCGATGCCGGCGCCGGCGACCTTGCCGCTGTTCAGCGCCTCGATCAGATCGGCCTCGACGATCAGTCCGCCGCGCGCGCAATTGATGATGCGCACGCCCTTCTTCATCTTTTCGAACGCCGCCTTGTTGAGGATGCCGCGCGTCTTGTCGGTCATCGGCGTGTGGAGCGTGATGAAATCGGAACGGGTGAAGATGTCGTCGAGCTCGACCTTCTCGACACCCAGTTCCTGCGCGCGGGCTTCCGACAGGAACGGATCGTAGGCGATCACCTTCATCTTCAGCCCGATGCCGCGCGTCGCCACGATGGAGCCGATATTGCCGCAGCCGATGATGCCGAGCGTCTTGCCGGTGATCTCGACGCCCATGAAGCGGTTCTTTTCCCACTTGCCGGCATGGGTCGAGGCGTTGGCCGCGGGCAGTTCGCGGGCGACGGCGAACATCAGCGCGACGGCGTGCTCGGCGGTGGTGATCGAGTTGCCGAACGGCGTGTTCATGACGATGATGCCGCGGCGCGAGGCGGCCGGGATGTCGACATTGTCGACGCCGATGCCGGCGCGGCCGATCACCTTGAGGTTGGTGGCGGCGGCGATGACCTTCTCGGTCACCTTGGTCGCGGAGCGGATGGCGAGGCCGTCATACTGGCCGATCACCTCGAGGAGCTTCTCCTTGTCCTTGCCGAGATCGGGCAGATAGTCGACCTCGACGCCGCGGTCCTTGAAGATCTGCACGGCGGTCGGGGAAAGCTTGTCGGAAACGAGCACGCGGGGCGCCATCGTGGCCTCCTTCGTCATCAGTTCGGAAGATTGATAGGGTGAAGCGGGGCCGCCATCGACGGCCCCGGAGAAGGATCAGGCAGCGGCCTTGAGGCCGGCCTTCTGCGTCGCGAAGGCCCAGTCGAGCCAGGGGCCCAACGCCTCGAGATCGGAGGTCTCGACCGTGGCGCCAGCCCAGATGCGCAGGCCGGCCGGTGCATCGCGATAAGCGCCGATGTCGAAGGCGACGCCTTCCTTTTCGAGCGCCGAGGCGATGCCCTTGGCGAAGGTGGCTTGCGCCTCGGCATCGAGCGCCACGATCTCGGGATCGACGATGGTCAGGCAGACCGAAGTGTTGGAACGCGTCGCCGAGTCGACGGCCAGATTGGCCAGCCAGCCGCTCTTGCCGACGAAGGCGTCGAGCGCGGCGAAATTGGCGTCGGCGCGGGCGACGAGCCCGTCCAGCCCGCCGACCGACTTCGCCCATTCCAGCGCGTCGATATAGTCCTCGACGCACAGCATCGACGGCGTGTTGATGGTCTCGCCCTTGAAGATGCCCTCGATCAGCTTGCCGCCCTTGGTCATGCGGAAGATCTTCGGCAGCGGCCAGGAGGGCGTGTAGCTTTCAAGCCGCTCGACGGCACGGGGCGACAGGATCAGCATGCCGTGCGCTCCCTCGCCGCCCAGCACCTTCTGCCAGGAGAAGGTGACGACGTCGAGCTTGGCGAAATCGAGCCTCTGGGCGAAGGCGGCGCTGGTCGCGTCGCAGATGGTCAGGCCCTTGCGCGTCGAGGGGATGAAGTCGGCGTTCGGCACCCGCACGCCCGATGTGGTGCCGTTCCAGGTGAAGACGACGTCGCGGTCAAAATCGACCTGCGCGAGGTCCGGCAGCTTGCCGTAATCGGCCTCGAGCTTGCGCACGTCGGGCAGCTTCAGCTGCTTGACGACATCGGTGACCCAGCCGGAACCGAACGATTCCCATGCCACCATGTCGACGCCGCGCTGACCGAGCAGCGACCACAGCGCCATCTCGACCGCGCCGGTGTCGGACGCCGGCACGATGCCGATGCGCCAGTCGGCGGGCACCTGAAGAACTTCACGGGTAAGGTCGATTGCGTGTTGCAGCTTGGTCTTGCCGACCTTCGCGCGGTGCGAACGGCCAAGCGGCGCGTCAGCCAAGGCTTCAAGCGACCATCCGGGACGCTTGGCGCAGGGACCAGAAGAGAAATTGGGATTGGCCGGACGAAGGTCCGGCTTCGAAGCGTTTGTCATAGCGGTTCTACCCTTTCAGATAGCACGCCTCTCGGTGGGGAGAGGTGGCCCGCTGCGGCGAATACGCCGATGCGTGGAAAACCGCAAGAGACAAAATGAGGCGCGCGGCAGCTTGTCGCCGGCCGCCGGATTGGACCGGCGGCGCAAGCCATGGCGAGCGGCCGTTCCGCCGCCACGACGGCGAAACGGCCGCAGCCGGGATCGGTTCAGGAATGGCTCCAGCTGCGCAGGCTCGCCCAGGTACGACGGTCGAGCGCATAGCGCTCGACCGGAACGTGGCCGGCGGCCAGCGAGTCGAGCATCCCCTGCCCCGCATACTGGAAGCCGCATTTGTGGATGACGCGGCGCGAGGCCGAATTGATGACCCGGCAGGAAACGTGAAGCCGCGAGATCGACGTGGCGCGGAAGGCGAGATCGACCAGCGCATGCGCGGCTTCGGTGGCATAGCCCCGGCCCCAGTAGGGCTCGCCGATCCAGTAGCCCAGCTCGAGGCCGCGCGAGCGCGGGTGAATCCCCGCGCAGCCGATGAAAGCGCCGTTCTCCGCCAGCGATACCGCATAGGTACAGCCGGCCCGCGCGCGCCTGCGGGTGCTTTCGACGAAGGCGCGTGCCTCGCGCTCGCCATAGGGGTGCGGCATGCGTCCAAACATCTCGGCGAGCTTGCGATTGTTGGCCAGCTCCGCCAGCTCGGGAATATCGTCCTCATGCGGCGGGCGCAGGACCAGCCTCTCCGTGACCAGCACGGGGCAATCTATGCTCGGACTTTCGTCCTCGTCTTCTTCCCATTCGGCAACCATGGTTCAGTCCTTCAGAAATGAAAAAGGGAGATGGCGACCCATCTCCCCTGATCCTTTTCCGGCCTGATCCATTCTGGACTGTCCGAACACCGGTTCCCGAGATGGGGCGCCGGTATTTGGTGTCGCGGTTCCGGCTTGTTATTCCGCAGCTTCCTGCATCGGGTTCACCGATACGTAGGTTCGGCCGTTGGCTTTGCGGGCAAACGACACGGCGCCGGCTTGAAGGGCGAACAGGGTGTGGTCCTTGCCGATGCCGACATTGACGCCCGGATGCCACTTGGTGCCGCGCTGACGAATGATGATGTTGCCGGCAATAACGGCTTCGCCGCCGAACTTCTTGACGCCGAGGCGCTTGGATTCGGAATCGCGACCGTTACGCGAGGAACCGCCAGCTTTCTTGTGTGCCATGGGTTTTCTCCTTCAGTTCCTGAATTATTCAGCCTGAGCCTGGGCTTCCTGGTCGACCTTGGCGCGCGGCGGCTTGCCGGCCAGCAACTCCTTGGCCTGCACGACCCACTCTTCGCGCTCGATGCGGCCGCCGAGCGAAAGGTCCTCGTCGAGCTTCGCGATGTCCTTCTTCTTCAGGGTCGCTATCTGCTTCAGCGAGGTGATGCCGGCCTCGGCCAGCTTGTCCTTCAGCACCGGGCCGACGCCCGAGATCAGCGAGACGTCGTCGACGTCGGCCGCTGCGGCTTCCTTCTTCGGGGCGGCCTTCTTGGAGGGCGCGGCGCCGCCGACGAGGATTTCCGAGATGCGCACGGTGGTCAGCAGCTGGCGATGGCCGCGCTTGCGGCGCGAGTTCTGACGGCGGCGCTTCTTGAACGCGATGACCGTCTTGGACTTGCCCTGGTCGACGACCTCGACCGCGACGGAGGCGCCATCCACGAACGGGGCGCCGATGGTGACGTTCTCGCCCTCGCCATAGGCGAGCACGGAGCCGAGTGTGACGATCTCGCCGACTTCGCCGGCGACCTTCTCGATCCTGATGACGTCTTCGGCGGCGACGCGGTACTGCTTACCGCCGGTCTTGATGACTGCGAACATTTCTTGCCTTTCGCTGTTCGGTCCGGCCTCGTCGAGGACCGCGCAAGCGGTCGGGCCGTCTTCTTGTCAGTCGATTGCGGGTGAACGTTCCAGACGGTTTCACATAACGGAAATCACGCATAAAACGACCGCCGCGGAGAAACTCCACGCCGGATTTGCGCCCCCGATACAGGAGGCCGCCATCCGAGTCAAGAAAGCTATCCGCCGATAGCCATAGGATAGTCCATTCCACTGCCCCATACGCAGACCCTGTTGCGGCCGGCGCGCTTGGCTTCGTAGAGCGCGGAATCGCTTTGCAGGATCATGTCTTCGGGCGAATGCAGGTCGGTCCGTGTCGTTGCGGCCCCGAGGCTGGCCGTCACCACCCCGCGGCCGGAGCCGCTGTGCGGGATGGCCAGCGCCTCGATTTTCGCGCGGATCGTTTCTGCGAGCGCACGCGCGGCATGACGGTCCATGTCGGGCAGGATGGCGAGGATCTCCTCGCCGCCATAGCGGAACACGGTTCCGTCGGCGCCCACCGCCTGCCTGACGACACGGCTGACCTCGCGGATGCAGGCATCGCCCTTCAAGTGGCCGTAAAGATCGTTGTAGAGCTTGAAATTGTCGATATCGAGCATGATCGCCGAGACGATTCGCGGCAGATCGGCCACGGACCACAGGTCGCGGCGGAACCTGTCCAGCACATGGCGATTGCTCAGGCCGGTCATCGGATCGGTCTCGGACAGCTTACGCAATTCGCGCTGGAGCGATTCGCTGCGCAGCCGCATTACGAAATTATGCCGGTCGACGCTTTCCGAAAAATAGGCTGACAGCGCCAGGAAGACGCCGAGGGTGGCATAGAACGTCACGATGCCGGAAAAGGTGACGCTGTCGAAGCCGCCATTGAGGGCGATGGTGGCGATCTGGACCCCGATCATCGCGACAAGCCCGATCATCACAGTCAGGAAACGCGGCCGCAGCACGATGACGAAGAACGCCAGCGTTGCGACGCTGCCGGTCTGATAGACGAAGAGATAGTCGCTTTTCGAAAAGACCAGCGCCCCCATGGGCAGGGAAATTCCCAACATGCCAACGCCGAAGGAGAGCAGGTCGAAACTAAGGGCCGTCGGCCGATAGCGCATGATGAGCACGACCATGACTGCGAACGGCACGAAAACACCAAGCCTGAGCGTGACGATTGCATTTGCCATGTCGGGAACCATATCGACGTCGCCCAGCAGCGCCGCGAGATACATCACAGTGCCAAGAAGCGCCCAGAGCGGCACCATCCTCCTGCGGTTGTCGAGATATTCGTCGAGGTAGAGCTTCTCGATCGGCGCGGAGAATCGCAGGTAACGCCGGCCCTGCCTGATTTCACGATCGAGATCGTCGATCATCATTGGCTCGCCCGCCGGCTTCGACATCGCACTCACCTGCACAAACTGGCCCTTGATCTGGACTCGCAGACCTTAACATCGAGATAAGAGCGATGGTTGCGATGCCAAGCCCCGCCCCTTTTCCCCACCCGGTTTGCCGTGGTCCTCTTTAGGATGTAGGGACAGCGGCATCCGTTCGCGAACGCATTCGCGTCCGACAGGAACATGAGGGGCAGCATGGCCGACGACGATTACATCTATGACGAGGCATCGGGCGAATGGCTGCCCGCCGCGGAGGTCGCGGCGCGCGCCGGCGCGGCCATCGAGGTCAGGGACGCGGCGGGCAATCTCCTCGCCGATGGCGATGCCGTCGTTCTGGTCAAGGACCTGAAGGTCAAGGGCGCCGGCCAGACATTGAAGCAGGGAACGGTCATCCGCTCGATCCGCCTGACCGATAACCCCGAGGAAATCGATTGCCGCCACGAGGCGATCAAGGGGCTGGTGCTGCGCACCGAGTTCGTGCGCAAGCGCTGACGCGCCCGTCCCCGGCGGCGGTTCAGACCGCCGCCGAGTGCCGAGCCGTGCCGCGCGCCAGATAGCCGTCAAACCGGGCGGCGACGAGCCGGACCAGGGGCCGCTTCGCCTCCGGTATCACGAAGAGTTCACCCTGCCTCACGAGCGCGGCTTCCGGCCTTTCCTCGGCGAGAAGGGCGGCCTCGGCCAGCACCGGCGTCGCCGCCTGGCCGAATCGCGACGCGGCTTCAGCCGCCGAGAACGCGAAGTCGCACATCAGCCGCTCTATGACCCATGCGCGCAGCCTGTCATCATCGCTGAGCGCGATGCCGCGGGCGATCGCCAGCCCGCCTTCATCGACTTGCCGCTGATATTCGCCGGTCGCGGTGACGTTCTGCGCATAGCCCTGCCGGTAGCGGCTGACCGAAGACGGCCCGAGCCCGATCAGCGTCTCGCAGCCATCGTCGGTATAGCCCTGGAAATTGCGCTTCAGTTCGCCGCCGGCTGCGGCGCGGGCGAGCGAATCGCCCGGCAACGCGAAATGGTCAAGGCCGATCGCGTCGTAGCCGGCAGCGCGGATGGCCTCCGCCGCGGCCAGCGACTGCGCCAGCCGCTCGGCTGTGCCCGGCAGCGCCGCCTCGTCGATCATGGTCTGGTGCTTTTTGAACCACGGCACATGGGCATAGCCGAACAGCGCGATGCGCTCGGGGCGGAGCGACAGCACCTTTTCGACCGTGACGACGACGCTGTCGCACGTCTGGTGCGGCAGGCCGTAGAGGATGTCGAGATTGACGGAAGCCACGCCGCGCGCGCGCAGGCCGTCGATCACCGCCCTGGTGTCCTCGAAGCTCTGGTCGCGGTTGATCGCCTTCTGCACCTTCTCCTCGAAATCCTGGATACCGAGGCTGGCACGCGTCATGCCGATGGCGGCCAGCGCGTCGAGCCGGCCCTCGTCCATGTCGTTTGGATCGATCTCGACCGAGATCGAGACGTCGGGCAGGAAGGTGAAATTCTCGCGCAGCGCCGCCATCAGGTCGCGCATGTCGTCGGGCGCGATGAGCGTCGGCGAGCCGCCGCCGAAATGCAGCGCCGCCACCCGGGCGCGGTCGCCGACCTTTGCCGCGACGGTGCGAATCTCGCGATGCAGGCTTTCGAGGAATGTCGCCACCGGCTTGTAGTGACGCGTCTGCTTGGTGTGACATGCGCAGAACCAGCATAGCCGGTCGCAGAACGGCACGTGGATGTACAGCGACAGCCGCTCATTCCGGGGAATCGCCGCGATCCACCCCTCCACCGTCGCGGCATCGATGCCGGGATGAAAGTGCGGAGCGGTAGGATAGCTGGTGTAGCGTGGGGCAGTGTCGGCCTGCAGCGGCGCGTTCATGGTCACGTTCCTTCGTCAAGCGTCCCCTTCTCGCGCGCGTCGGGGGTAGCGTCCTTGACATTAGTCAAGTATCCTCCCCGGACAGACAAAGTGACGCGGGACGTGCGGCATCGAAGATGCTAGGAGAGGCGGGCCGTTCCCTGTGAGGCGATCGTGCGCAACGACACCCAGACCGACGACATTCCCGCTCTCTGCGCCTCCTGTGAAGCGCGCCATCGTGGCATCTGCGCCGCGCTCGATGCCGCGCAGCTGATTTCGCTCGCTCGCTCGTCGCACAAGCAGCGCGCCGGCGAGGGCGAGGAACTGGTCGGCGAGGAAGAGAACGTCGAAAGCTATTCGAACGTCCTTTCCGGCGTCGTCAAGCTGACGAAAACCCTGTCGGACGGACGCCAGCAGATCGTCGGCTTACGTTTTCCCTCCGATTTCCTCGGTCGCCCGTTCCGGGTCGAAAGCAAGCTCAACGCCGAGGCCGCGACCAAGGTGTCGCTGTGTTCGTTTCCGCGCGGCGCCATCGAGCGGATGATGAAGGAGCAGCCCGACCTCGAGCACCGCCTGCTGCAGCAGACGCTGAAGGAACTCGACGAGGCGCGCGAATGGATGGTCACGCTCGGCCGCAAGACCGCCGCCGAGAAAGTGGCGAGCTTCCTGCTGCTGATTGCCCGCAATATCGATCCGGCCACCGGCGGGGACCGGCGGTCCTCGACCTTCGAATTGCCGCTGACCCGCGCCGACATCGCCGATTTCCTCGGCCTGACCATCGAGACCGTCAGCCGCCAGATCACGCGGCTTCGCGCCGACGGCATCATCGCCATCGAAAACAACCGCAACGTCACCGTGCCGAATCTGGGCCGGCTCGAGGCGCGCTCCGGCAGCTAGAGCAATTCCAGCAAAAGTGCGCGGCGGTTTTGCGTCCGGAATTGCTTAAAAACAAAGATGTAGAGCGTTCTGCAATCGGGCGAAATCGCCTGACGCCGCGAATATGCAGAAAAACAGCCTGACAGAGGGCGCCGATCCCATCTGGACATTCGCCGCCATGGGAGGGGGGATCGCCCGGACCGCAAACCGGCCTATCGGGCAACAAGACACTTCGAGGCAATGTCCGAGCCTGCCGCCTGAAGCCCTTTTTGCACGCCCTGTGGCACGGCGCGTCCCAGCGCGCGCCCAATGCTTGGACTTTCTTCCTTGCCGCATCGTTGGCGATGCGAATGGAAAGCAAAAGGCCGGCTTGTCGCCGGCCTCGATGGTCACGTGTCAGGCCGATCCCTGTTTCAAGCGGCCAGCGCAGCCTCAAGCGTCGAAAGGTGAGCCAGATACTGCTCCGCCTTGGTGCGGGCCAGTTCGTCCCTGGCGTCGGCCACGTCTTCCCTGGCCTCGCCGATGCGGCGGGCGAGATCGGCGCGGTTGATGTCCTTGACCGCCACGGCCGATTCCGCAAGCAGGGTGCAGCCGTCCGGCAGGATGTCGGCGAAACCGCCGAACACCACGTAGCGCTCTTCAGCACCGGACACCGGCTTGACGGTGACGACGCCCGGCTTGATCGTGCTCATCACCGGCGCGTGCCGGGCCATCACCGTCATCTCGCCGTCGGAACCGGGAATGATGACGGATTCGACCTGCGCCGACACGAGCAGCCGCTCGGGCGAAACCAGTTCGAACTTGAAAGCTTCAGCCATGTGAATCTAGCGAGTAGGGAATAGTGAGTAGGGAATAGTGATCGCGCAGCTATTGCCGGACCAGAATTCCACTATTCACCACTCACTATCTCACTACTCCCTTTTCCTTACGCCGCTTCGGCGGCGAGCTTCTGCGCCTTCTCGATGGCGTCCTCGATGGTGCCGACCATGTAGAAGGCGGCTTCCGGCAGGTGGTCGTACTCGCCAGCCACCAGGCCCTTGAAGCCCTTGATGGTGTCGGCCAGATCGACCAGTTTGCCCGGCGAACCGGTGAACACCTCGGCGACGAAGAACGGCTGCGACAGGAAGCGCTCGATCTTGCGGGCGCGGGCCACCGTCAGCTTGTCTTCTTCCGACAGCTCGTCCATGCCCAGGATCGCGATGATGTCCTGAAGCGACTTGTAGCGCTGCAGCGTCTGCTGCACGTCACGGGCCACGGCATAGTGCTCATCGCCGACGATCAGCGGGTCGAGCATACGTGAGGTCGAGTCCAGCGGATCGACGGCCGGATAGATGCCCTTCTCGGAAATCGCGCGGTTCAACACAGTGGTCGCGTCGAGGTGGGCGAACGAGGTCGCCGGCGCCGGGTCGGTCAGGTCGTCGGCCGGCACGTAGATGGCCTGCACCGAGGTGATCGAGCCCTTGGTCGTGGTGGTGATGCGTTCCTGCAGCGCGCCCATGTCGGTGGCGAGCGTCGGCTGGTAGCCCACCGCCGAGGGAATGCGGCCGAGCAGCGCCGACACTTCCGAACCCGCCTGGGTGAAGCGGAAGATGTTGTCGACGAAGAACAGCACGTCCTGGCCCTGGTCGCGGAAATATTCGGCGACGGTCAGGCCGGTCAGCGCGACGCGGGCGCGCGCGCCGGGCGGCTCGTTCATCTGGCCGTAGACCAGCGCGGCCTTGGAGCCCTCGCCGCCGCCCTTCTTGTTGACGCCGGATTCGATGAACTCGTGATAGAGGTCGTTGCCCTCGCGGGTGCGCTCGCCGACGCCGGCGAACACCGAGTAGCCGCCATGGGCCTTGGCGACGTTGTTGATCAGCTCCTGGATCAGCACGGTCTTGCCGACGCCGGCGCCGCCGAACAGGCCGATCTTGCCGCCCTTGGCGTAGGGCGCGAGCAGGTCGAGCACCTTGATGCCGGTGACGAGGATCTCGGCCTCGGTCGACTGCTCGACATATTCCGGCGCGGGCGCGTGGATCGGGCGGTTCTCGACGCCGGTGACCGGGCCTTCCTCGTCGACCGGCTCGCCGATGACGTTGACGATGCGGCCGAGCATCTGCGGGCCGACCGGAACCAGGATCGGGGCGCCGGTGTCGCGCACTTCCTGGCCGCGAACCAGACCTTCGGTCGAGTCCATGGCGATGGTGCGAACAGTGTTCTCGCCGAGATGCTGGGCGACCTCGAGCACGAGGCGCGTGCCCTGGTTGTCGGTCTCGAGCGCATTCAAAATCGCCGGCAGATTGTCGTCGAACGCGACGTCGACGACCGCGCCGATGACCTGACGGACGCGGCCGACCGCACCGGTGGCCTTGGCGCGGGGCGCCGCGATCTTCTTCTCGGCCGGGGCAGCCTTGGCTGCCGCCGGAGCGGCCTTGGCCGCAGCCGGGGCCTTCGCCGCGGCGACCGCCTTCGAGGCAGCCTTGGTCGCGGCAGGCTTGGGCGCGGCGGCCTTGGCTGCCGCAGGCTTCGGCGCTGCCGCCTTCGGCTCTGCAGCCGCCTTCGGCGCTGCCGGGTCCTTCTTCGGGGTCGTTGCTCTCGCCATCGTCAATACCCTCTTCAACGTTCCTGTTGTCCGCGCGTGGCGGTCAGAGCGCTTCCGCGCCCGAAATGATTTCGATCAGTTCCTTGGTGATCTGCGCCTGGCGCTGACGGTTGTAGGTGATCGAAAGCTTGTTGATCATGTCGCCGGCGTTGCGCGTCGCGCTGTCCATCGCCGACATCTTCGCGCCCATCTCGCCGGCGGCGTTCTCGAGCAGCGCCCGGAAGATCTGGACGGCAAGATTGCGCGGGATGAGATCGGAAAGAATCTCGCTCGCTTCCGGCTCATACTCGTAGATCGCGCCGCCGGTATCGGTTGCGCCACCCTGCGGGGCCGCGGCGGGAATGAGCTGCTGCGCCGTCGGAATCTGGCTGATGACCGACTTGAACTGCGAGTAGAACAGCGTCGCGACATCGAAGCCGCCCTCGCCGAACATCGCGATCACCTTCTTCGCGATGCCGTCGGCATGGACGAAGCCGACCTGCTTAGCGTCGCGCAGTTCGATGCGGTCGACGATCCTGTCGGCGAAATCGCGACGCAGGATGTCGTAGCCCTTCTTGCCGACGGTGATGATCTTCACCGTCTTGCCCT
>JBLJBS010000043.1:0-4261 GCA_047637695.1 Aquamicrobium sp.
TCGGCCGATCTCGACATGGCGCTGCGCGCCATCGCCTTCGGCGCGATGGGTACGGCGGGCCAGCGCTGCACCACGCTGCGCCGGCTGATCGTGCATGAAAGCGTCTACGACACCCTCATCCCGCGCCTGAAGAAGGCCTATGAGAGCGTTTCGATCGGCAATCCGCTCGAAACCCCGGCCCTTGTCGGCCCGCTCGTCGACAAGGCCGCCTATGACGCGATGCAGAAGGCGCTGGAAGCGGCAAGGGCCGAGGGAGGCGTCGTCACCGGCGGCGCGCGCGTCGCGGAAGCCGGCAAGGACACCGCCTATTACGTGCGCCCCGCTCTGGTCGAGATGCCGAAGCAGGCCGGTCCGGTGCTGGAAGAAACCTTCGCGCCGATCCTCTATGTGATGAAATATTCCGATTTCGACGAGGCGATCGAACTGCACAATGCGGTCTCGGCCGGGCTTTCCTCGTCGATCTTCACGCTGAACATGCGCGAGGCCGAGCAGTTCCTTGCCGCTGGCGGGTCGGATTGCGGCATCGCCAACGTCAATATCGGCACTTCCGGCGCGGAGATCGGCGGCGCGTTCGGCGGCGAGAAGGAAACCGGCGGCGGCCGTGAGAGCGGTTCCGACGCCTGGCGGGCCTATATGCGCCGCGCTACTAACACCGTGAACTTCTCGACCGCGCTGCCGCTGGCGCAGGGCGTCTCGTTCGACATCGAATAGACGGCGTCCGGCAACAGAACGGACGACATCTCAAATGCCGGCCACGGGCAACCCTGGCCGGCATTTCCGCATCTTGCAGTCCCGGCGCGACGTCTCTTGCCGCATTCGCGGGGCAGGCAGGTGAAAATGCCGGTTTCTTGACTTGCGTCAAACAAGGCTGACGGCGGTGGCGTTAGTCTGCCAACATCGCCGTAGATCGTTTCAAAGCTTCACGGAAACGCCGTAACGATCTGTCTCTTTTTTACGCAATTCCGGACGGAAAACCGCTACGCATTTTTCCTGGAATTGCCCTGGTAGCGGTGCGGGAAGCCGAACATGTTCGAGACGCGAACGGCAAGGGCGATATGGGTGCGCATCGTTTGCGCCGTCGCTCTCGTCTGCATCGGTCTGGCGCATAAGCCGCCGCTTTCCCCGCCGGCCTCAGTGTCGTCGCTCGAACTTGCCCATTACGCGTTTCCCGACGGCACTCTGCCGGTCCTTTGCATTGCCGGCGACGAGGATGGCGAGGGCGGCGGGCTGAGCGGTCCCTGCGCGGCATGCCGGCTGACGGCCGATATCGTCCTCGCTGCGCCGGGCGAGGCGGGCGAATGGATGGCGCCGCCGGTGGCGCATCATGTTCCCCGGCTGCGGTTCGCGACAGTCAAACGGCAGCTCCTGTCGCCCAACGCATCGCCACGGGCGCCGCCAACCGGGCAGAGCGTCTGAACGCCTGCAGCCGCCGCTGGCGGCATCTGTGGTTGTGCGCGCCGCCGAGCCGGCGCAAATCAGGATGCAACATCATGCTGAACCGTCCCATCATCGGCGCAGAGGCGCTGTCTCCCTTCACTTTCAGTCTGACCGATCCCCCTTATTTCCGCCGCGCCGAGGCGCGCGCCGTTTCCGCAGGAACGCCATTGTTCGCCGACGGCCTCGACCGGGCCGACACCGCACGGATTGCCGAAGGCGCGGTCTGCCTCTGCCAGCAGGCGGAGGACGGCAGCCGCCGCGTGATCGACGTCCTCGGTCCCGGTCACCTCGTCGGCTCCTTCCTCACCGATCTTGCCTCTTGCAACGTCATGGCGCTGACGCAAACGCGC
Organism: Aquamicrobium sp.; assembly: GCA_047637695.1. GTDB lineage: Bacteria > Pseudomonadota > Alphaproteobacteria > Rhizobiales > Rhizobiaceae > Aerobium. Next base: position 1,788 of record JBLJBS010000043.1, read on the forward strand.
CTCGTTGCCGTCGCGGCATCCGAGGAGGCGGCCAGGGTCGCCGAGGCCATGCGGACCATGCTGAAGCGCGCCCAGTCGCATGCGATGCTGCTGCGCCGCAACGCCGTCTCCGAACGGGTCGCAAGCTGCCTGCTCGATCTCGCCGGCCAGTTCGGCCCCGAACTCGGGATCGGGCAGGAGGGGGAGACCACCTTCACCCTGCATCTGACGCGCGCCGACCTCGCCGACTGGCTGGGCCTTACACTGACCAGCGTCAGCCGTGGCCTTAACGCGTTCAAGCGCGCCGGCATCATCGCCTTCGACCACCCCAAAATCATCACCATCCTCGACCAAGCCGCGCTTGCGGCACTGGCCTTGGAAAACGGCGAGCCGGCGCGGAAGCGATTGCCGGAGGCGAAAAGCGGCATCTTCTGATCGCTGGCCGATGGCGGAGAAGCCGGTGGGGCGCTGTCCGTTGCGCCCCGCCCGCGCGGATATCCGTCCCGGTGCCTTCGCGAGGCATGGCACTGCCTTTGCCTCGGCGAAGGCTGGCTGGCGTCTTGATTTGGCGGGGCCGGAATGTGAGGGTGGCGCAGCCGCGCGAGCGCGGCCATTGAGAAATCATCAGCGAGGACGCCATGAACCAGACCGTAAACCGCCGCATCGTCCTCGCCTCGCGCCCGGTCGGCGCGCCGGTGGCGGAGAATTTCCGGCTGGAGGAAACGCCGGTGCCGACGCCGGCGGACGGCCAGGTCGTGGTGCGCAACCTCTATCTCTCGCTCGATCCCTATATGCGCGGGCGGATGAGCGACGGCCCGTCCTATGTCGCGCCGATCGCGATCGACGCGGTGATGGGCGGCGGCACGGTCGGCAAGGTCGTCGAATCGCGCAATCCGGCATTCAAGGCCGGCGATCTCGTGCTCGGATTCGGCAACTGGCAGGACTTCGCCCTCTCGAACGGGACGGACCTCAACAAGCTGCCCGCGGATATGGCGCGGCCGTCCTGGGCGCTGAGCGTGCTCGGTATGCCGGGCTTCACCGCATGGTACGGACTTCTCAAGATCGGCGAACCGAAGGCGGGCGAGACCGTGGCGGTCGCTTCGGCCAGCGGCGCGGTCGGATCGGTGGTAGGGCAGGTGGCGAAGCTCAAGGGTTGCCGCGTCGTCGGCATCGCCGGCGGCGAGGAGAAATGTCGCTTCGTCGTCGACGAGCTCGGTTTCGACGCCTGCCTCGATCGCCACGATCCCGATTTCGCGAAGAAGCTGAAGGCCGCCGTTCCCGCGGGCGTCGACGTCTATTTCGAGAATGTCGGCGGCGCGGTGTTCAACGCGGTCCTGCCGTTGATCAACGTCCATGCCCGCATCCCGCTGTGCGGGCTGATTGCCGCCTATAACGCCACCGCGCTGCCCGATGGACCGGACAGGATGCCGGTGTTGCAGCGCGCGCTTCTCGTCAAGCGGGCGAAGATCCAGGGTTTCATCATCTCCGAGCACTACGCGACCGACTACGCCGAATTCGCCCGCGAGATGGGCGCATGGGCGGCTGCGGGCAAGGTCAAGGTCCGCGAGGACATGGTCGACGGGCTGGAGAACGCGCCGGCGGCTTTCGCCGGCCTGCTCGCCGGTGAGAACTTCGGCAAGGTCGTCGTCCATATCGCCTGAGCGGGAGGCCGCGCGGCGGTTTCAAAAAAACGCGTTGCCGCGCACTTGGTGTTTCCGGTTTGCGCTGATACTCTGTGCGCAACACAAGAGATGAAGGTGCCTGCTGCGTCCGTCAGGTGCGCGCGGCATCGAAGGACAGAACCGTGAAAGACCCCGATCGAGGCGCGGACGCGCCCATGGGCGGGGTGGCCGGCGGCGGGGAGAACGAGCGCCCAGCCGTGAAGACACCGCGTGGCGCGACCGACCCCGACCGGGGCGGACGTCCCGCGCGTCAAGGTCGCCATACCCATCGAACGAACGCCCATCGCGCCAAGGCCGCGCCGCCACGGCCGCAGGACGAACCGGACACACAGCAGAATCCGAGGAAGCGGCGAAAGCGCCGGCGCGGCCGCAAGGTGTTCGCGCGCGACGGTGTTGCGGCGGAGCAGACGCCTGCGCAATCCCGGAACGATGCGGCCGGCGCGACACCAGCGCGGCCGGAGCATGGCAAGACCGGGCGCGACGCCGGCGCTGCCTCCACCGTCGCCGGACAGGCCGTGGCGCGCGACGTGCCCGCATCGGGGACAGGCGGCATTGCCGGCCATCCCGCCAGGCACGGGCAACAGGCGCAGCAGCCCGTCTATGCCGCACTCGACCTCGGCACGAACAATTGCCGGTTGCTGGTGGCGATTCCCGGCCGACCCGGCCAGTTTCGCGTCATCGACGCCTTTTCCCGCATCGTGCGGCTCGGCGAGGGGCTGTCGACGTCCGGCCGGCTCGGCGACAAGGCGATGGACCGCGCGGTCGAGGCGCTGAAGATCTGTGCCGACAAGCTCGGCAACCGCAAGGTGCGCA
>JBLJBS010000044.1:0-4121 GCA_047637695.1 Aquamicrobium sp.
GATGATCTGCGAGACCTCGATCAGGCCCTCGAAATTGTCCGAGCGGCCCTGACGCACCTCTTCGGCCTCGCGCAGCAGCCACAATCCGATCGAGATCAGGTTGGCGCGCAACTCCTGCGGCAATTCGTTCTCCTCGTTGCCGAGATCCTCGATGAAGACCGTCCACACGCGGTTGAGGAAGTGGATCGCCTGCGCCGCCTCGACCGAAGGCACGCCCTTTTCCCGCGCCGTCACCAGAAGATCGATCGAGCGCGTCAGGATCTGCCTCTCGCGATCCTTGGCCTCGGCCACGGAGTCGGACTGAACTTCGGCATATGAGAATTGGTACATTGTATCCCCGTGAGGTCTTTCCGCTTTCGCGACTTACGAGAGGTAGTTGAGCAGGCTCAGCTTCTGCATGCTTGCGGTGAGCGAATAGGACACTTCGAGCTGCGTCTTCAGGCCGTTGACCTTTGCCGCGGCCTCGAACTCATCGATGCCTTCCAGGCTCTGGATGCTGCCCTTGAACAGGTCGACCTGCATCGAGATGCGTTCGTTGGCCTGGGTAAGCCGCTGCTGCGTGACGCCGGTGTAGCCCTGCTGGTTGGCGAGGTCGGTGACGGCTTCGCCGAGAAACTTGATGCCGTGTTCCAGAACGGCGGTGCGTGCGTCCTTGCCGATGTCGCCGCCGAAGGCCGCTGCGACGGTCGTCGCCGCCAGCGCGAGCTTGCGGAAGCCGGGGATGTTGGCCGTCACCGATGTCTGCGCCGTCTCGGTCAGCGTGATCCGCGACGAGATCGTCTGGTCGGTGGCGTTCGACCAGTTCTGCCAGCCGGCATTGCCCAGCATGTCGGTCTCGAGCGCGGCGAGGAACGCGTTCATATCGGTGGCCGTGATGCCGGCGGCGGCCGGGTCGTCGGCCGGAAAGCCGAAATGGCCCTGGAAGGCGGTGTCGAAGGCGGCCCGGTTCGGCGAGGACGTATCGAGGAAGTCGTTGAACGGCCTTACGTCGGTGTTGATGCCGGCAAAGATGTTCTCGCCGTTCAGGTTGGTGTTCAGCACCGAGGACATCAGCGAAAGAAGCTTCTCCGCCTGTTGCTGGGCGATGCTGGCATCGCCCGCGCCGGAAAGCGTGCTCGCGAAGTTGGAAAGCAGGTCGCTGGCGGCGTCGGTCAGCTGCTGCAGGCCGAGCTGCGTCGATTTCAGCCGCGCCGAAGCGAGCTCGTTCGAATCGGTGATGCCTTCGAGACGTTCCATCTCGCGATGGAGCGAGACGGAAATGCTGCTGCGCGCACCGAGCGCGAGTCCGGTATCGGCGACGCGCAGGGTGCTCATTTCCTTGGTGGCGTTGGTCAGATCGACCTGCAGGCGGGCCGTCTGGTAGCGCAGGGCGCTGGAAATTGCCTGTGAGGAGACGAAGGAGACTTTCATCGCACTATTTCACCGCGGCCAGGAGAGTACGGAGCATTTCGTCGACGACCTGCAACATCTTGGCGGAGGCCGAGTAGGAATGTTCGAGTTCCAGCATCAGCGCCATTTCCTCGTCGACGTTGACGCTGGTCAGATTGGACAAGGATTCCGCGCTGCGGATGGCCAGTGCGCTCTTGGACTCGGCGGCGCTGGCCGCAGTCTTGCGCGCATCCTCGAGCCAGCCGATCGCGCCGGCGGAATAGGTGCTCAGGCTCTGGCTGACGACCATACCGGAACTGTTGACGAGGTTGGACGGGCCGTCGATGCGGTCGGCATAGGCCAGCAGCCGCTCGTTGAAGCTGCCGAGGTCCGAAGTGTTGAAGTCGAAGTTCACGCCGTCGCGCAGCCGCATCGCGTCGCCGCCCTGGTCGGGATCGACCATGGCATTGAGCCTGATCTTGCCGGCGAGGCCGACCGAGACGGCGCCGTCGGCCGGCACGCCTGCGCTGCCCGCCTCGACGAACAGCCCGGCCAGCACATTGGCGGGATCGGATGGGTCTGTCTCGGAGAAGGCAGAAATCAGCCCGCGGGCGATTTCATCGAGCTGGAGCTGGAAGTCGTTGGCGTAGCCATCGCGCAGCTGAACCATCGCCGCCAATGTGCCGGAGGCCGTGGTGTTGGCACCCGTTCCCGGGAACAGCGGCACGCCGTCGACATAGATCTTGTTGCCCTGCGTCGATGCGGCATAGGTCGACGTCTGCTCGAAATGGACGTGACGGGGGATGGTGTCGAACAGAGTGGTGCCGTCGGCGGTGACGATCATGGTGTCGCCATCGGCGCGGGAGATGGTCGAGATCGGAACGATCTCGGCGATCTTCTTCAGCAGCGCGTCGCGCCGATCCTGCGCGTCCAGAGTGTCGCCGATGCCGTTAGCACCCTTGACGATCTCGTCGTTCACCGCCTTGAAGTCGGCCAGAAACTGGTTCAGCTCCGTCACCGAGGCCGATATCTGGCCGTCGAGGTCGGAGCGGAACGACTGAAGCGCCTGGGTTCCCTGATTGAGGCTCAGCACCAGTTGGCGCGCCATCTCCACGGTGTTTTCGGCCAGCGTGCGGTTGGACGGCGTGGTCGAATAGAGCTGGAGCGCGTTCTGGAGCTTGCCGATAACCATCGCCGGCGACGTGGCGTTGTCGATCCCGTTGACCGAGGTCTGCAACTGGTCGAGCCCGTCGACGATCGTGCTCTGCGCCATCCAGCCGGACAGCGCGGAGAGGTTCTGCTTGAACAGCGCGGTGCTGGTGGCCCGGGTGATCGATGCGATCTGGGAACCGGGCGCGAGGCTCGATACCACCGCGCTGCGCCGCGCATAGTCGGCGTTGCGGGCATTGGCGATGTTCTTCGACACCACGCTTGTCTGGCGCTGGGTGTTGAGAAGCGAATTCTGCGCAATGCTCAGTGCGGTAGAAAGAGACATGGTTTTCCTGTTGCGCCGGCGTCGAGGCCGGCGCTTACCTCTTGAGGTTGACCAGGACGTCCATCAGGTCCGAGCCCGTCTGGAAGACCTTCGAATTGGCGGTGTAGTTGCGCTGGGACTCGATCATGTTCGTCAGTTCCGAAGCGATGTCGACGTTCGAGTTCTCGACCGCGCCGGAGATGATGTCGCCCAATCCGCTGGTGCCGGCGAAGGCGAGCTGGACGTTGCCGGACTCGAGGCCGGGCGAGAACACGTTGCCGGGCAGGACCTGCAGCTGGTCGGGGCTCTGTACCGAGGCGAGCGGGATGCGGTAGAGCGCGGCCGTGGTGCCCTTCTCGTACTTGGCGTAGACGATGCCGTCGGTGCCGATGATGACGCTTTCGATCGCTTCGGGGCCATTGCCGTTGATGTCGACATCGCCGCGTTCGTAGGCCGCCGCGAGATTGGTCATCTTCGACAGGTCGAGATCGATCATCTTTCCGTTGAGCGCGGTCAGGTCGATGCTCATGTTCTTGGGGCTCGCCGCGGTCAGCTTGCCGCCGGTCGCCGGATCGAATTCGAGCTGGACGGTGGTCAGAACCGGGCTGGAATAGGGGAAGGAGCTGGTCGCCGTCGCGTCGGGCTGGTAGTAGACCGAGGCCTGCCAGGTGTCCGCGCCGGTCTTCTCGAAATAGACGTCGAGCAGGACTTCCTGGCCGACATTGTCGTAGACCACCAGCGAGGTCTTGACGACCGAGCCGGACTCGATCGCCTCGTCAAGGCCGGCCGGCTTCGCGGCGGGGCTGGTATGAAGGTTGAGCGGCGGGCTGCTGACCGGAGCCGTGTAGGGCAGGTTGGCGGAGAACAGGCCGGCCGTGGTCGGCGTGACCTTCAGCTCCATGCCCGAGATCTTCACCTTCTCCAGCCCGGCATAGCCGTTGGCGACGGCGCTGGGGATGCCGTTCTCGTAGCTGTAGCCCATCAGGTAGAAGCCGGCGGCGTTGATGAGGTTGCCCTCGCCATCCGGAACGAAGGAGCCGGCGCGCGTCAGGAACGGTTGGTTGTTGGAGTTCTGCACCACGAAGAAGCCGTCGCCCTTGATCGCAAGGTCGGTTCCCGACGTCGTGTATTGATGGGTGCCTTCCTGGGAGATCGCATAGCGGATCTTGGTGGCGACGCCGCCGGAAACGTAGTTGGTGCCGGTGTTGGGAATGACCAGCGACGAGAATTCGACGCTGGCGCGCTTGTAGCCGTTGGTGCCGGAATTGGCGATGTTGTC
>JBLJBS010000045.1:0-2324 GCA_047637695.1 Aquamicrobium sp.
ACAGCGCGAAGCTCTGGAACACCATGCCGACATTGCGCTTTTCCGGCGGCAGCGCACCCACCGCGCGCTCGCCGATGAACACCTCGCCCGAGGTGGCGCGGTCGAAACCGGCGAGGATGTTGAGCGCGGTCGTCTTGCCGGAACCGCTCGGCCCGAGCAGCGTCAGGAACTCGCCGGCGGCGATATCGAGGCAGAAATCGTCGAGCGCCGCCACGCTGCCGAAGCTGCGCGACACGTTCTGGAACCTGACCGGCGCTCTTCCCTCGCTCATCGATCCTGTTTCCGACATCTTCGTCAATAATGACATTGACGTCATTTTACTAACGAGTCAATATCCGTTTCATGATCAGGCGGTTGGAATTCACGGCTGCGGAACCGAGGCCCGATGAGGCGGCCTTCGATTTCGTCGAGTTCATGACACGGCGCGCGGAACTGATGCGCGGACGGCCCAAGCGCGTCCGCACGCGGGCACGCATCCTCGCCGCCGCCGCGACGGAACTGGCCTCGAAGGGCTATGAGGGCCTGACCGTCGAGGCCATCTGCGCCGCCGCCGACATGGCGCGCGGCACCTTCTACCTCTATTACACCGACCGCTCGAAGATCGCGGTCACCGTCTACCGCATGTTCTGGAGCGTCGTGCACGAATTGAGGCCACGCCTGCGCGGGCGCAGCCTCGACGAGCGGATTCGCGTCACCAATGCCTTCTATCTGGCGCTCTATGCCCGAAACGCGCCCTTCCTCGCCGGCCAGACGTCGCTGCTGCGCGAGCGGCCGGACTTCGCCACATGGCACGACCAGATGAACCACCGCTGGTCGGTGGTCGTCGCGGCCAACATGCCGGGCGACCTGCCGCGCGAGGAGAAGATTCTGCGCGCCCGCGCACTGACCGCGATGGCGGACGAACTCCTGAGCAACATCTTCACCGCCCGCACGCCGAGCCTGCGGCACTGGGCGGATTATCCCGACAGGCTCGCCGACTGCCTCACCGCGATCTGGACACAGGTTGCGACGGAAGCGGGCGAGCGCTGACAAGAATTGAGCCACGCGAGCGCACTGGCAATCGAGGAAGAGATCATGGCGGGAAACGACACCAACAACGGCAGCGGCCTCGACAATCTGAACGGCCTGATCGGCCGTGAGGCGGTCTCGGACTGGCGCATCATCGACCAGGACGCGGTCGACCGCTACGCCGCCGTTTCCGGCGACGGCGAGGGCGAGTGGATCCACCTCGACCCCGAGCGCGCCAGCCGCGACGCGCCCTATGGCGGCACCATCGTGCCGGGCTTTCTCCAGGTCGCCAACCTGACCCGGCTGTTCGGCGAGACGATGACCGGCTTTTCCGGCATCGACATCAATCATTCGCTCAATTACGGATTCGACCGCCTGCGCTTCGTCGCGCCGCTGCCGGTGGGGGCGCCGTTCCGCGCCCGCATCCGCATGAACGAGGTGCGGAAGCATCCGACGGGCGGCTACATCGCCAAGCAGGACGTCGTCCTCGAACGCGAGGACGGCACGCCGACACTGGCCGCCGAATGGTTGTTCTATATGGGCGAGAAGGCGTTCGAGGGCACGGCCTCATCCTGATCGCCACCGCGGCGACCGCTGTCACGCCCCGGCGGAAACCAGCGGCAGTGTCACGCGGAAGCAGGCGCCAAATTCGACGCCGGGCACGAGTTCGAGGCGGCCGTTCATCCGGGTGACGATCTCACGGCTGATCGGCAGGCCAAGGCCGGCGCCGGCATGCGGCGCGTTTTCACCCAGACGGCCGCGATAGAACTTTTCGAAGATGCGCGGCCTTTCCTCCTCGGGAATGCCGATGCCATTGTCGGTGACCTCGATGATGTAGTTGCCGCCTCCGATCCGCGAGCGCACCTGCACCTCGGGCTCGGCCGCGCCATTGTACTTGATGGCGTTGGAAATCAGGTTGATCAGCACCTGCCCCAGCCGGTCGGGATCGGCAAGGACGGGAGCGTGCGCCACCCGCTCGCCCACGCGCATCGTCGTGCCGCTCTGGCGCGCCAGCGCGTCACAGACATGCAGCGCCTGATCGAGCGATTCCTCGGCGTCGATCGCCCGGTTTTCCCAGACCCGCTCGCCACGCTCCAGCGCCGACAGATCGAGGATCTCGTCGAGCAGCGACGTCAGGCGCAGGCTCTCCTTGTGGATGGTGTTGACGAACTTGCGGCGTGAGCCGCCGTCGAGATCGTCCTCGGTCAGCAGGATTTCGGAGAAGGCGCGGATCGCCGTCATCGGCGTTCGAACTTCATGACTGACCTGGCTCAGGAACTCGTCCTTCTGCTGGTCGACCTTGCGCAGCTGGCGGT
>JBLJBS010000046.1:0-6314 GCA_047637695.1 Aquamicrobium sp.
TGTCGAAGCGCGACATCCTGCTGTTCGAGGGCTGCGAGCAGGCATGGGGCCGCGCATTGAAAAATGCCGGCGTCACGCTCGACGACCTCTCCTTCGTCGAGACGCATGACTGCTTCACCATCGCCGAGCTGATCGAATATGAGGCCATGGGGCTGGCGAAGCCGGGCGAAGGCGCGAAGGTCGCGCTTGAAGGCCAGACGCAGAAGGGCGGCCGCCTGCCGATCAATCCCTCCGGCGGGCTGAAGGCCAAGGGCCATCCGATCGGCGCCACCGGCGTTTCCATGCACGTTCTGTCCGCGATGCAGCTGACCGGCGAGGCCGGGGGCATCCAGGTCGAAGGCGCCAAGCTCGGCGGCATCTTCAACATGGGCGGCGCGGCCGTCGCCAACTACGTCTCGATCCTCGAGAGAATCAAATAAGGTCGCGAACGAAACGCGCAGGAGCGGCATGAAGCCATCGGCCATCGTCATCGGCGGCGCTTCCGGCATCGGCCTTGCCGCTGCCGAATGGCTGCTTGACGACGGTTGGCCTGTGGCGATCCTCGATGCCGACAGGCAGGCGCTTACCGCCGCCGAGGACATGCTGGCGGGCGAGAACGCGATCTTCCTGTTCGCCGATGTGGCAGACGAGAACGAACTTTCAGACGCCTTCGACCAGGCGGTCGATGCGCTCGGCCCTCTGGGCGGTCTCGTCAACGCCGCCGGCACCTTTTGCGACCTTGCCGCTCTGGAAACGAGCGTCGAATTGCTGCGACAGGTGCTCGACGCAAATCTCGTCACCGCCTTTGCCGCAGCGAAAGCCGCCATCGAGCGCATGGGCGACGCGCTGTCCATCGTCAATGTCGTCTCCGCCTCCGGCCTGCGCGCCAGCGAGGGTCGGCTGGCCTATGGCGCTTCAATGGCCGGCCTGAAGCAGATGTCGGACGTGCTGGCGGTCGAGCTTGCCGGGCGCGAGGTGCGGGTCAATTGCGTTGCGCACGGTCCGCTCGATATCCCGACGTCGAAGAACGCCGAGGAAGCGCGCCAGCGCTGGCTCGAGCATGTGCCGCAACGCCGCAGCGGCGAGCCCGACGAGGTGGCTGCGGCCATCGCCTTCCTGGTCTCGCCGGCCGCCAGCTACATCACCGGCCAGACCCTTGCCGTCGATGGCGGCTTCATGGCCGCCGGCCTGATGCGGCGCGACCCGCGATAGAGCAAGTCCCCTCTTTGCTTCGAAGATCGCGACCGGCTATGTCCTGTCGATCTCAGGCGGATGAATGCCATGGAAAATCCGGTTCTCGTTGAAGTGCTGCGCGGTGTCACGGTTGAAAGCCGCCATCGTGGCGCGGTCGCGGTGGTCGACGGCGACGGCTCGACGGTCCTTTCAATAGGCGACATCGGGCGGCCGGTGTTTCCGCGCTCGGCGGTCAAGGCGATCCAGGCGCTGCCGCTTGTCGAATCCGGCGCGGCCGATGCTTTTGGCTTCGGCCAGCGCGAGCTTGCGCTTGCTTCGGCCTCGCATTCGGGTGAGCCGCAGCATGCGGCGCTTGCCGCCGCCATGCTGGCGAAAGCCGGCCTCGACGAGCATGCGCTCGAATGCGGCGCGCACTGGCCGACGCGTCAGGATGCGGCGCTTGAACTCGCACGCAGCGGCGGCATCCCCTCGCCCCTCCACAACAATTGCTCGGGCAAGCATGCCGGCTTTCTCTGCACCTGCCGTCATGTCGGATTGAACCATAACGGCTATGTCGCGGCCGGCCATGGCGCGCAGCAGGCGGTGCGCGAGGCAATGGAGGCTGTGACCGGCGCAGTGCATGAGGTGTCGACCTGCGGCACGGATGGCTGTTCGATCCCGACCTATGCCGTGCCGCTGAGGAACCTCGCCCATGGGTTTGCCCGCATGGCGACCGGAGCGGGCCTCGCCTCCGTTCGTGCGAAAGCCGCGCGGCGGCTGATCGATGCCTGCATGGCAGAGCCTTTCCTCGTCGCCGGCACCGACCGCCTCGACACGAGGCTGATGCAGGCGGCGGGTGGCCGCGTCATGGTCAAGGTCGGCGCGGAAGGCGTCTATTGTGGCGCGGTGCCCGAACTCGGCATTGGCATCGCACTGAAATGCGACGATGGCGCCACGCGCGCCGCCGAGGTCATGGTCTGTGCCATCCTGCAGAGACTGTTCGCCGGGTATGACGCATTCGCCGCGGCGCTGGGCGGCATGGCCCGGCCGGTGCTCAGGAACTGGAACGGCATCGAGGTCGGCGCGCTGCGCCCGACCGCCGCCCTCAACTGATGCGGTTGCCCTCGATGGTGAGATGGCGGAAGCTGCCTGCGCCGCCATTCGCGAGGTCGCCGGTGGCGGCGTCCCCCCAGCGATAACCGACGATGGCGCGCTCGGCGCCGTCGATGATGTTGTCGGCGATGATTGCCGAGCCCGCGCCTTCCGCCACCGAGACGGCGAAGCCCTCGCGCGAGGCGCGCACGACATTGCCGGTCGCCGCGATGTTGCGCAGAAACGGTCCCCAGCCGATGAGGAAGCCGTGGCGCGGCGCGCCCTCGACGACATTGCCGGTCAGCGCCGCATCCGCCTCGACGGAGATGCCGATGCCGAAATTGGCGGTGACGCCGGGCGCGTAAGGCTCGTAGGGCGGGCGGTCGACAAGGTTGCGCACGACATTGCCGGTGCAGGCGGCCAGCCTGCCGCCCTGGTCGAGATTGACGATTGAAATGCCGTTGGCCGCGCCGTCGACCAGATTGGCGGAGATGACCGCCCCCTCGAACGAGAACTCGGAATAGATAGCCGTCTCGCCCGAGCGCAGGCACTGGTTGCCAATGACCTGCACGTTGTCGGCGCTGTTGGCGCGAATGGCGGAAAAGGCACAGTCGGAAACGTGGTTGTTCGATACGATGACGTTGCCGGCGCGAAAGACGTTGATGCCGTTGCCATATTCGCCGGTGCCGCCGCTTCTCGCGCCGATGCGCTCGATGCGGTTGCCGGATATCAGCGCGCCGTCGCCGGCCTTCTGCCAGCGATGCACCAGGATGCCGCCCTCGGCGCAGTCGCGGACATGATTGCCCGAAACCTGCATCTGTCCCGCCTCGACACAATAGATCGCATAGGCGCCTGCGCCGGCGATGGTCGAACGCTCTATCCGGCCCGACACCCGCTCCAGCGCGATGCCGGTGCCGCCGCTGCCCACCACCTCGCAGCGGTCCATGAGGAAGACATCGATCCGGCGCATGTCGACGAGGCCCTGCGCTTCCCCGGCCAGCGGACGGTTCGCCCCGTCGAACGAAATGCCGGAAAGCTCGACAGTTCCCGCATCCTCCGCCGCGAACAGATAGCCGTCACCGCCGTAGACGATGCGGGTTGCGCCCGGAACGCCGGCAAGCCGCGCGTTGCGCGGCAGGCGGATGTTGGAAACGGTGTAATTGCCTGACGGCAGGAAGACGGGCGCGTCGCTCTCGGCCGCCTTCTCCAGCATCCGGCGGAAGGCGCGGCTCTGGTCGTCGAGCGCATCGGGCCAGACGCCGAATTCCGACGCGTTTATCGAACCGCGGATCGCCGCCTTGACCGTCAGATCGGCAAGAGGTTGCGCCCCGGCTGAACGTATGGCCGCACGCATTCCCGCGCCACCCGCGATCAGGCCGAGCGCGGAAAGGATCAGGCGGCGTCTGTTCATTTTCGGCACAACTCCCTGCTGTCGCAGAGAACAACGCATGCTGCATGCCATGCGCAGCAATCCGCCCTGCCCGATGCTTCCGAAATCCGATCAGTCCCGGTCCGGCATCTCGTCGAAGCGGACGGCCGACAGCGGCTCGCAGAACACGACGCCCTCCGGCGCGGACTGGCGGCGTTGCGACGACGGCACGATCACCGGCGCGGTGGCGCATTCGTCACCACCGTCGAAGATGCGTCGGGCATCCTCGCGCATCCGCTCGAAGCGCTCCGCCCGCGCCTGCACCACCCGGCGCTGGACGTGGCCGGCGATCAGGCTTTCGAACAGTCCGCCCTCGGTCTCGATCTGGCGGAACTCCTCCCACGCCGCCTCGCACAGCGACGCGGTCAGGATATCGAGATCCTCGGATGCCGCCATCGGGTTGCCGAGGAAGCTCAGATGGGTTTCCTGCGACAGCACGAGCTGGGCGTTGCGGGCGACCCGCCTCGCCCGTTCCTCCGGCAGCCCGCAAGGCAGGGTGTGCGGCAGGACGCTGATCGTGTCGGCGCCGCCGGCCGCCGCCGCAAAGGCGGCAAGCGAGGTGCGCAGGATGTTGGTGTCGAGGTCGCGGGCGCTCAGCATACGCCACGACGTCTCGGCATGAACCTTTGCCTGGACCGGGGGAATGGCGCAGATTTCCTGCATCTTGCGCCACAGCCGCCTGACCGCGCGCAGCTTCGCCACCGAAAGGAACTGGTTCTGGTCGATCGACAGCGCGAAGCCGATATGCGGTGCGGCATAGACCAGCGGCTGGCGTGCCTCCTGGAACATGCGCAGATGCGCCACCACCGAGGCCAGCATGAAGCCGAGTTCCTGCGCGTCGGTACCGCCGGCATTGTGGACGAGGCGGCCGTCGGCTTCCAGCAGCACGGCCGGAATGCCCATGGCGAAGAAATGGGCGAGCGACTGCGGCATCGACGCGTGCAGCGCCTTGACCGACATCCGCAGAGCGCCGTTGCCGGCAAAGATCGCTGCGGGGTCGATGCCGAACGACAGGCTTATGCGCTCGAGATCCACCTTGCGGCGGCGCATCAGTTCGATCAGCCAGTCGACCGAAGCGCGGCTGGCCGGATGGGCGTCGATGCGCAGATAGACCTGATCGAGCGGAATGTGATGCAGCGCCGCGGCAAGCGCCTCGGGCCGGGGCGGCAGGCCGTAGCCGAAGGCATTGGGCGCATCCTGAAACACGATCGCCAAGCCCGTCGCGCCGCCGGCGACATCGTCCTGCGCCTGGTGGTTAGCCCGCCTGGCATCGATATCGTCGACCCGCTGGACGATGGTCCAGGCCGCGCCGGGATGGGCGCGCACCCCGTCCTCGGTGTCGTTGCGGCGAATCTGCTCGAATTGGAGATCGGCATAGGATTGCGGCAGCGGCGCTCCGGCCGATGCCATCTCAAGCCACTGGGAACGGCCGATCGGCGCAAAGATGCCGGTGCTGATGATCGCCGCTTCCATGTCTTCTCCCGTGCTTCCCCATGAACCAGCCAAGCCGAGGCAACACATATAGTGGGCAAGATAGGACCGGGAATCCGCCGCTGCAATGCGGCATGGAACGATTGCCTTTCTCGCCGCGGGTGATTCATCGCAGCTGTGTTCATTCGGCAACGGCGGGCGGCAACGCGGGTACAAAGGACGGCTTCGCGAAGCGCATTGGCATCGCCTTCTGCGCTGGCTATACCGGCATTCGGACAGGATCGGAGACGACAGATGTGGGATGAGCAGCAAACCGCGCTTTTTCTCGGTGCGAGCCGCAAGCCCGACGACAGCTACCAGAAGCCGGAAGAACTGCTCCTCAAATTCGCCAACCGCCACGGCATCGTCACCGGAGCGACCGGCACCGGCAAGACGGTGACGCTCCAGATCATGGCGGAAGGCTTTTCCAATGCCGGCGTGCCGGTGTTCTGCGCCGACATCAAGGGCGATCTCGCGGGGATTTCCCAGATGGGCGAGGAAAAGGACTTCCTCGTCAAGCGCGCCGAGACGATCAGGCTCGACCCGTACGAATTCGCCGAGTTCCCGGTCATCTTCTGGGACCTGTTCGGCCAGCAGGGCCACCCGATTCGCGCCACGGTGTCGGAGATGGGGCCGCTGCTGCTGTCGCGATTGATGAACCTTTCCGAGGCGCAGGAGGGTGTGCTCAACATCGCCTTCCGCATCGCCGACGAGGAGGGCTTGCTCCTTCTCGACATGAAGGACCTGCAATCGATGCTCGCCAACATGGCCGAGCGCGCCCAGGAGATCGGCGCCCGCTACGGCAATGTTTCGCGCCAGTCGGTCGGCGCGATCCAGCGCCAGCTTCTGGTGCTGGAACAACAGGGCGGCGACAATTTCTTCGGAGAGCCGGCGCTGAAGATCGCCGACCTGATGCGCACCACCCGCGACGGGCGCGGCGCGATCAACGTGCTGGCCGCCGACAAGCTGATGCAGAGCCCCCGGCTTTACGCCACCTTCCTGCTCTGGCTTTTGTCGGAACTGTTCGAGGAACTTCCGGAGGTCGGCGACCCGGACAAGCCGAAGCTGGTGTTCTTCTTCGATGAGGCGCATCTTCTGTTCAACGAGGCGCCAAGGGCGCTGATCGAGCGTGTCGAGCAGGTGGTGCGGCTGATCCGCTCCAAGGGCGTCG
>JBLJBS010000047.1:0-14799 GCA_047637695.1 Aquamicrobium sp.
TGCTCGGAAATCTTCTACGATCACGGCGAGGGCATTGCCGGCGGCCCTCCCGGCAGCCCCGACGAGGATGGCGACCGCTTCATCGAGATCTGGAACCTCGTGTTCATGCAATACGAGCAGGTGACGAAAAGCGAGCGCATCGACCTGCCGCACCCGTCGATCGACACCGGCATGGGGCTGGAGCGCATCGCCGCCGTGCTGCAGGGCAAGCATGACAATTACGACATCGACCTGTTCAAGACGCTGATCCGCGCATCGGTCGAGGCGACCGGCGTTCCGGCGGAGGGAAAGAGCCGCGCCAGCCACCGCGTCATCGCCGATCATCTGCGCGCATCGTCGTTCCTGATCGCCGACGGTGTCCTGCCGTCGAACGAGGGCCGCGGCTACGTGCTGCGCCGCATCATGCGCCGCGCCATGCGTCATGCCCAGCTGCTCGGGGCGGCCGAGCCGCTGATGTGGCGGCTTGTGCCGGCGCTCGTGCGTGAAATGGGGCGCGCCTATCCCGAGCTCGTCCGCGGCGAGGCGTTGATCACCGAGACGCTGAGGCTCGAGGAAAGCCGCTTCCGCAAGACGCTTGCGCGCGGCCTCGGCCTGCTCTCGGAAGCGACCGAAGGCATGGCGGAGGGCGACCGGCTCGACGGCGAAACCGCGTTCAAGCTTTACGATACCTACGGCTTCCCGCTCGACCTGACCCAGGATGCGCTGCGTCAGCGCGGCATTTCCGTCGACACCGACGCTTTCGGCACGGCGATGGAGCGGCAGAAGGCCGACGCGCGCGCCAACTGGGCCGGTTCCGGCGAAGCCGCGACGGAAACCGTCTGGTTTTCCGTGCGCGATCGCGTCGGCGCCACGGAGTTCCTCGGCTATGAGACCGAAGCCGCTGAAGGAGTCATCACTGCGCTTGTCGTTAATGGAGCGGAGGTCGCCTCCGCAGCGACCGGCGATGCGGTTTCGGTCGTGGTCAACCAGACGCCGTTCTATGGCGAATCCGGCGGCCAGGTCGGCGATACCGGCACAATCCGTGGCGAAGGCTTCGAGATCGTCGTCTCCGACACCCAGAAGAAGGGCGATGGCGTCTTCGTTCATCTTGGCAGGGTTTCGTCGGGCGGCGCGTCGGTCGGCGCCGCGGTCGCACTGACGGTCGACGGTCAGCGTCGTTCGATGATCCGCGCCAACCATTCCGCCACCCATCTCGTCCATGAGGCGCTGCGCGAGGTTCTCGGCACCCATGTCGCGCAGAAGGGTTCTCTCGTCGCGCCGGACCGGCTGCGTTTCGACTTTTCGCATCCCAAGCCGATCGTCGCCGAAGAGCTGGAGCGGATCGAGCGCCTGGCCAACGAGGTCGTGCGCCAGAACGAGAAGGTGACGACGCGGCTGATGGCGGTGGACGATGCCATTGCCGAGGGCGCGATGGCGCTATTCGGCGAAAAATACGGCGACGAGGTCCGCGTCGTGCGAATGGGAACGGCGCTTCATGGCGACAAGGCCGGAAAGCCTTATTCGATCGAGCTTTGCGGTGGCACCCATGTCGCGGCGACCGGCGATATCGGCCTTGTCCGCGTGGTCTCGGAGGGCGCCGTCGCGGCCGGCGTCCGCCGGATCGAGGCGCTGACGGGTGAAGCTGCGCTCAGCCATCTCGACGAGCAGGAGCGGCGACTGAAGGCCGTTGCGGCGGCGCTGAAGGTTTCTCCGGCGGAGGCGCCCGGCCGGCTTGAGGCTGTGCTCGACGAGCGCCGCCGGCTGGAGCGCGAACTGGCGGACGCCCGCCGCAAGCTGGCGCTCGGCGGTGTCGCGGCCTCGGCCGGGGGGCAGACGCCCGAGAGCGAGACGGTCGCCGGCGTCGGTTTCGTCGGCAAGGTTGTGGCCGGCATTCCCGCCAAGGAACTGAAGGCTCTTGCCGATGCCGGCAAGACGTCGCTGGGCTCGGGCGTGGTCGTCTTTGTCGGAACAGCCGAGGATGGCAAGGCCAGCGTCGTCGTCGGCGTGACCGAGGATCTGGTCGGCCGCTTCTCGGCCGTCGATCTCGTCCGTACCGCCGCCACCGCCATTGGCGGGCAGGGCGGCGGCGGCCGACCCGACATGGCGCAGGCCGGCGGCCCTGACGGCGCACGCGCTGCCGAAGCCGTCGCGGCGGTGAAGGCAGCGCTTTCCGCCTGATCTGCCGCTCTGGGCAGGATCTGCGCCGAGTTGCAGAACTGCCCGAAATGCAGAGCCTTGTCGCGGTTCGATGGCTGGTCGGAGCGAATGCGGATGTTTGACGGCCCGCCATCCGAAAGGGGGAACCGGTTTCAGGGAATGCATGAAGCAAGAAACTGAAGCGCGATGGTGAGCCTGAACCATCGCGGCGCGTTACGGACGGTTACCCAATCGGACGCAACCGCCGAGCGCTCATCGAAAACGGCATGTTCTCTCAAGCTGAACGCGCTCTGAAATGAAGGCATGCCGAGAAAAGGCGATTTAGAGCAATTCCAGCAAAAGTGTGAAGCGGTTTTGCGTCCGGAATTGCTTAAAAAACAAAGAGATAGACCGTTTCTGTGAAACGGTGAAACGGTCTTTGGTATAGGCAGGTCGGTCTGAAAGATCGCGACGTGCGTCAGAAGCGCTGCGATGGAAGCAGCGCGGGTCGGAGCGTCTGCCGCACATTTGCGCTTCCGGCCTGTATTTGAAATTCTTGCGGATGGTCGTATTCCCGAAGTCGGTTTCGGTTCAGGCGGGTATGCTGTCGGCAAAGGCGATTGTCATGATGCAGCAGTTCCTTCTCGTCGCTGTCAGTGGCGCGCTCGGGTCGTGCCTTCGCCATATGGTCAATGTCGGGGCCGCGCGGCTTTTCGGCCCGGCATTCCCGTGGGGCACGCTTGGCGTCAATGTTGTCGGCTGCTTCCTGATGGGCGTGTTCATCGAGTTGCTCGTCAGGCGCTTCGAAGGATCGCCGGAACTGCGCCTGCTGGTGGCGACCGGTTTCCTTGGCGGCTTCACGACGTTTTCGGCGTTCGCGCTCGACGCCGCCGATCTTTATGGCCGTGATCTGGTCGGGCAGGCGGTTTCGTATGTTGCGGCCAGCGTCATCCTTTCGCTTGCTGCGCTGTTTGTCGGAATGTGGCTCGCGAAAAGCCTTGCCTGATGGTATCTGGCCAGCGCGGGCAAGCATGAGTGAGTGACGATGGCAGGCGTTGAACTGATAACGGTCGAAGCCGGCGAAGCGGGCATGCGGCTCGACCGCTGGTTCAAGACACACTATCCGGGACTGGGCTTCGGTCCGCTCCAGAAGCTGCTGCGCTCCGGGCAGGTGCGGGTCGATGGCGGCCGCGTCAAGGCGGAAACGCGGATCGAACCCGGTCAGGTGGTGCGCGTGCCGCCGCTTTCCGTCGATCGCAAGGGCAATGCGCCGCTGACGGCGCGCACCATGCGCGGCGAGGCAGATGGCGACGTGCTGTCGCGCATGCTGTTGCATGAGGACCCGACGGTGTTCGTCTTCGACAAGCCGGCGGGTCTCGCGGTGCAGGGCGGCTCCGGGGTTGCCCGTCATGTCGACGGCATGCTCGAGGCCTTCCGCAACAAAAAGGGCGAGAAGCCGCGGCTGGTTCACAGGCTCGACCGCGATACTTCGGGCGTTCTGGTCGTCGCGCGTTCGCGCCTCGCGGCGATGAGGCTGGCGGAGTCGTTTCGCGGCCGCGACGCCCACAAGACCTATTGGGCGCTGGTCAAAGGGGTGCCAAAAAAGCGCGAGGACCGCATTTCGACCTGGCTGGTCAAGGAACAGACCGCCGACGGCGACCGCATGCGTGTCGCCCGGCATGGCGAGGACGGCGCAGACCACGCCATCTCCCATTATCGCATCGTCGATCAGGCCGGCCAGTCGCTGACCTGGCTGGAGATGGAGCCCTATACCGGCCGCACGCACCAGCTGCGCGTCCATGCCGCCCATATCGGCTGCCCGATCATCGGCGATCCGAAATATTTCGAGGCCGACCAGAACTGGGAGTTTCCCGGCGGCATGCAGAACCGCCTGCATCTCCATGCGCGCCGCATCGTCATTCCCCACCCCGATGGCGGGGTGATCGACGTCACCGCGCCGCTGCCGCCGCATATGCGCCAGAGCTGGAACCTTCTCGGCTTCGACGACGCCACCGCGGAGCCCGAGGCGTGAGCGCGCGCCATGCGCGAACACAGAATTCCGACATCGGCCGGCCGGGTATCGACGGCTTCGCGGTTGCGATCATGCTGCTGCTCACCTTCTCATGGGGGTTGAACCAGGTCGCGATCAAGATTTCCAATGTCGGCTACAATCCGATGCTGTCGGTGTTCATTCGCGCTGCCGGCGGCAGCATTCTCGTCTATTTGTGGTGCATATGGCGCGGCATCGCGCTGTTTTCGCGCGACGGCACCCTGTGGCCGGGTATTGCCGCCGGCGTGCTGTTCGGTGCCGAATTCATCCTGATCTTCGCCGGGCTCGAACATACCAGTGCCGCGCGCGGGGCGTTGATGGTCAACACGATGCCGTTCTGGATGCTGCTCGGCGGGCATTTCCTGCTCGGCGAGGAGATTTCGGCGCGAAAGCTCGGCGGGCTCGTCCTTGCCTTTTCCGGCGTGGCCCTGATCTTCTCCGACGGTCTCAGCCTGCCCGGGCCGCAGGCATTGAAGGGCGATCTGCTGTGCCTTGGCGCCGGCGTTCTGTGGGCGGCCACCGTGCTCGTCGTCAAATCGACGCGGCTGGCGCAGGCCAGCGCCGAAAAGACGCTGCTCTACCAGCTCGTGGTTTCCGCAGTGATCGCGCTGCCGCTGATCCCGCTTTACGGGCCGCTGCTGCGGGATGTGACGACGATCGCCACCGTTTCGCTTGTCTTCCAGACGATCTTCGTCGTTGCCTTCACCTATGTGTTGTGGTTCTGGATGGTGCGGCGCTATCCCGCTTCCGGGCTTTCCAGCTTCACCTTTCTGTCGCCGGCATTCGGCGTCATCCTTGCGGGTCTGCTGCTGGGCGAGCCTTTGACCTTGCGCATCCTCGCCGCGCTGGTGTTGATCGCGCTCGGGCTGGTCGTGGTCAACCGGCCGCGCAACCGTGCGATGCGCGGCTGAAACCGAACAGCGATAAGATCCCGTCTGTTCTCGAAGGATAAACGATGCGCGATCTCCTGAACGATCTCGAAGCCGGAAACCATCTTTCCGACCCGGACCCCGTGCGCCGGGCGCAGAACCAGATGCGCCAGAACCTGCCGAAGCGGTTCTACAAGGATGCGGAAGTTATTGAAACAAAGGAAGATTTCGCCGTCCGACTTGACGGAAAGTCGGTGAGGACGCCGGGCAGGGCGGTGCTTGCCCTGCCGACGCTGGCGGCGGCACAAATCGTCGCGGCGGAATTCGCCGCACAAGGCGAGACGATAAACCCGGTGACGATGCCGGCGCTCAGGCTGGTCAACAGCGCCATCGACGGCGTCGCGCCGGATGTCTCTGCGGTGCTTGATGAAATCGTGCGCTTCTCGGGCTCCGATCTGGTCTGCTATCGCGCCGCCAGTCCCACGGCGCTGGTGGCGCGACAGGCAGCGGCGTGGGATCCTGTTCTCGACTGGGCGCATGATGCGCTCGGCGCACGCTTCTATCTCGCGGAAGGCGTGGTGCATGTCGAGCAGCCGGCGGAAGCCGTCGCTGCCGTCCGCCAGTGGCTCGGGCAGCGGTGCGAGCCGTTCCGGCTGTCGGCCCTCCATGTCCTGACAACGCTGACCGGCTCGGCCTTGCTGGCGCTGGCGGTCGAGGCCGGGGCGCTGACGCCCGCCGCGGCCTGGGACGCCGCCCATGTCGACGAAGACTGGAATGCCGAGCAATGGGGCATCGATTCCGAGGCGCTGGCGCGCAACTCCGCCCGCCGGCGCGACTTCGACGCCGCGGCCGCGCTGCTGCAGTCGCTGTAGGGCATAGGCACGGAGAGTTGGCGCTTGGCCGATGCCCGGGGCTGGCACTTGATTGTCGGCCTGCAGTCCAATAACGACAGGTTCTGCAATGCGGACGTGGCGGAACTGGTAGACGCAGCAGACTTAAAATCTGCCTCTCTGTGAGAATACGGGTTCGATTCCCGTCGTCCGCACCATTTTCCATGTTTCACGCCAGTTCGCTTCGCTCGCCGCCCCGACGGGCGGCCGGACCGGTCGAAAGGCAACGCCGGCGCGAGCCTTTCCCTCATATCCGATGCGAAAACTCAGCCCAGCGCTTGTTCATTGTTCCATTTCGCGTCATCTTGCTTTCAAACAACATGTGCATGGTCAGGTTGTAATGGCCGGCTTTTCCGGCATGTTTTGCATTTCATTCGATACTTCACGACTTTATTCCCGATTGCCCGATTACACACAGGTTGAAAGGAGAGAAAATGCGCATTCTGATCGCAATGGCTACGGTTCTCGCCGCCGGATTCTTTACCGTTTCCGTGGCTGACGCCGCCTGCACCGGCAGCAACGGTCGCGGCTGGGGCAGCGGCAACGGAGCCGGCAAATTCGAGATGGCCGCGACCGACAAGAACTGCCGCATCGGCTTCACCAACGTCATCGACAACAAGAAGAAGACAAGCATCCCGGCGACCAAGGTAACGGTTACCCGGCCACCCAAATCGGGCAAGGTCAATGTCGGCGGAAATGGCCTGCTCTACACCCCGGCCAAGGGTTTCAAGGGACGCGACACCTTCTGCACCAGAAACTCCACACCGAAGGTGCCGGGCGTCACGCTGTCGGGCTGCATCACCGTCACGGTGCGCTGAGTCCGTCCCTCCAGGCAGGAGGAACCGCCGCGCCGCGCTCTCCCGTGAAGCAGGGAAAAGCGCGGCCCGCCCTCTTCAATTCGCCATTCTTCGTCGTCATATCAGTTCCTGAACTTTCGGTCGGGAGCTGGAGACGAAGATGTTCCGTATCGTCCTTATGGCCTTGATGGTCGCCGCGTCGGTGTGGCTTGCCTTGCGGATCGCCCGCGAAACGCGGCAGGCCGATGTCGACTGGCAGGGCGTGGCATTCGCCGTCGGCTTCGTGGCGCTCGCATTCTACCTGCGTCATGCGACCGAGATCGGCGGCCTGAGCTGAGCCGTTGCGGCTGCTACTTGCGGCCTGCGGCGGCGAGATGCCGCCGCGCCGCGTAGAGTGCCACCGCTGTCGCATTCGACACGTTCAGCGAACGGATCGCACCGGGCATGTCGAGGCGCGCCAGCGCCGTCACCGTGGCCCGCGTCTTCTGGCGCAGTCCCTTGCCCTCGGCCCCGAGCACGAGGGCGATGCGGTTGCCGGAGAACGTATCTTCCAGTTGGGCCGGGCCTTCCGAATCGAGCCCGATGGTCTCGAATCCCGCCGCATGCAGTTCCTCCAGCGCCTCGGCCAGGTTGCGCACTTCTACGAGGTCGATGTGCTCCAGCGCCCCCGACGCCGCCTTGGCGAGAACGCCGGTTTCAGCCGGGCTGTGGCGCGACGTCGTGATGAGCGCACCGGCGCCGAATGCGACGCCTGAACGCAGGATTGCGCCGACATTGTGCGGGTCGGTGACCTGATCGAGCACCAGCACCAGCGGCGTCGCCGCCAGCTCCGACAACGGCTTGGGTTTCAGCGGGGCGGCCTCGATGACGATGCCCTGATGCACGGCTTCAGCACCAAGGATGCGGTCGATGTCGCGCGGCTCGACGATTTCGACCGGGAAGGGCAGTGCCGATGCGTCCTCGATCCCGATGCGGGCCAGCGCATTGCGCGTCGCAAGCATGCGGCCGATCCGGCGGGCGGGGTTGTCGAGCGCGGCGCGCACGGTGTGCAGCCCGTAAAGGCGCACGGCTCCGTCGGGTGCGGGAAGCGGCGTGTCCTGCCCCGGCCGCGGCCGGGGTTTCGCCATAGGCCGGTTAGCCATGGGCCGGTTCGAGTCGTCGGTTTGGCGATGTGCCCGCCGCAGCCGCGCATAGTGGCTGTCCTTGGGCGTGCCGGTTTTCCTGTCGTTGCTCATGGCGACGATATAGCCGCGATCGACGCGGCTGGATACGGTTTTGCCGGCATATTCGATTATCCGTCAAAAACGCCGGAAACCCCGGTTGACAGAAAAAGGCCGGCCCGCCATAAGGCCCACGCAGTTTGCCGGATGCCTTTTGCGGGGCGTAAGGCAAACCGAAGCCCGCATCGCTGCATGGCTCCGGCGCAGTCGGAGGAGTGCCCGAGTGGTTAAAGGGGACGGACTGTAAATCCGTTGGCTCAGCCTACGTTGGTTCAAATCCAACCTCCTCCACCACTGCCCAGAGCCACACGATGCCTTTCCGGTTGAAGACCCGGTGTTTTCCATCCATCGTTTGCAGGGTCACTTTCGGTTCCGGGCAGCGAACTGCAGGCTTTCCTTTAGCTGTCATTCATGTTCCCCTGCGTCCGCAAAAGCAAAAAGCAGGGGGTTTTCATGAAATCTGGATGTGGGGTTGCAGCTTCTGCCGGGCTTGCCTTGATGTGGGTGTCGAACGCGTCGGCCGGCGACGCTTCGATTCCCGACAGCTTCCACGGAATATGGGAGCCAGCGGAAGCTGGGCAGACGCCGGGTTGCGCGGCCAACAATGGCGATATCCGCATAAAGGTTGGCTCTCGCCGCATCGACCTGCATGAGGGTATCTGCGAGGTGCAGGCCGTTGCACCCCGCAGCGGAGACGCGCTTCAAATCCGGACCTATTGCGAACAGGAAGATTCGGACTGGGCCGCATCCGAGGAATGGGCGTTACAGCAATCCGGCGGCCAGCAATATCTGGTCGTCACCAGCCTGGATCCCGACAACGAATACAGCCACGTCTATGGCTCTTGTACGGGCAGGATCGCCGACGCCTCCGCCGGCGACGAAAATGTCGGAGCAGGCGAGACTCCGCGCAGCTATTGCTATCGTGAGGGCATGTCGGAACTGAAGCTCACGACGATCGGCGATGGCATGGCCGAATTCGAGGTGATGTCCGCGCAGGGCAATGCCCACATTTGCGCCCTGTCGGGACAAGCAGTGTCGGCGGGCAATGGCTATCGCTATACCGAGCAGATCGACGGCGGCGGACTTTGCGATCTTTCGATCATCTTCGGCAATGACGACTCTGTCCGGCTCACGGATGCCGACTGGAACTGCAAGCAGTTTTATTGCGGTCAGCGGGCTTCTTTCGAACACATCGAATTCGGGCCGAACGCGCGCGTTCGTTGCGATTGACCGGGAGTTTCGGACAAACGCCTGGTTGATTCAGCGGTGTTTTCCGGCAGCCGTTGGAAAGCGCCATAATCATGCCCGCATCGCGCCATATTTGCTTAAGACAGTTACAAGGATTTCCTGCGCAGTTGGTGGCGTGCCGACATCTGCGCGGCAGTGTGCAGTCGAGTGGTTTCGTGGACGCGTTTCGAAAGGCGCCCGAAACGTTTGGGGACAAGAGGACGAATGAGGATCGCGCCTTTCAGGCTGACCGGCCGTGGGTCGGGCCTTCTCATCATGTCGATCTCGGCGCTGGCGCTTGCCGCGTGTTCGACGCCGCCATCCAAGGTTGCCGGCCACAAGCCCCGCAGCAAGGAATATTTTTCCGAACGCGAATATGGCGTCAAAGCCAGCCCCCGCGTCACCAGCCAGCGTTCGCGCCTGCCGCGCGGCGGCGGCCGCGAACAGGTCGGCAAGCCCTATATGGTCAAGGGCAAATGGTATCACCCGAAGGAAGAGCCGGGCTACCGCAAGCGCGGCCTTGCCTCCTGGTATGGCGACGCCTTCCATGGCCGGCTGACCGCCAATGGCGAAATCTACGACATGACGCATCTGACCGCGGCGCATCCTACCATGCCGCTGCCGAGCTATGCCCGCGTCACGAACACCAAGAACGGCTCGTCGGTCATCGTACGCGTCAACGATCGCGGCCCGTTTGCGCATGGCCGGGTCATCGACCTGTCGCGCCGCGCCGCAGAATTGCTCGACTACACCCATAGCGGCATCGCCAAGGTCGAGGTCGAATATGTCGGCCGCGCGCCGCTGCATGGCCGCGACGACGAGTTCCTGATGGCGTCCTATCGCCCGGCGGGCGGGCGCGGACCTGATCCGTCGGACGGCTTGCCCAGCGGCGTGATGATCGCGATGAACGGCGTGACCCCCACCCAGCCGATCGCGGCCGCCGCAGGCGTTCCATTCCCTGTCCAGCCGCGCGCAGCTATTCCCTTCGAGGTCGCGAGCGTGGATCTCGTGCTGCCGGATTTCGGGCCGCTCGTGCCCGAGCGCCCCATCAGCCTGGCATCGCGGAGCGGCAGGACGCCTTCGATGGCGCTCTCCTATGCCGACCAGCGCATAGAGCAGGCGGCGCAGGCGGTGGCCGACCTTGCCGATTCCGGCGCGCGCACCGAAGAACTCGTCGCTGCCCTCAACCGTCACTACTCGGCGAATGCCGGAAATGGGTACGGCGCAGCGCCCGGCTATGTCACCGTCGGCACCTATACGGCGCGCGGCGAAGCGGAAGCGATGGCCGGTCGGCTGAGCGAAATGGGTCGCACCGAGATCGAGATGGACGGGCAGGGCGGAGCCTTCACCCTCAACATTCATCCGGCGGCGGGACGCTCCCTCGACGATGCGCTCGAAGCCGCCTGGGCCGCCGGCGCGTCCGACGCGATGCCTGTGCGCGAGTAAGTCCCGATCCTTCTGCCCGAATGATGCGGGGTTGAAGCACCCGTGTACCGGCTGTTAACGTGCCGCACGGATCAGGGGCGTCGAGGAAGCATGTATTTTCTATTCGGTCTGGCCAGAATGGCCGGCGTCTTCCTCTTTTGTGCCATCGGCTGCGGTGCTGCAAACGCCCAGGCGCAAACTCCTCTTTTCGAGACCAAGGCGAAACAGGCGCTCATGATCGATGCCGAAACCGGTACGATCCTGTTTTCCAAGGACCCTGACGCCGCGTTTCCTCCCGCATCGCTCGCCAAGCTGATGACCATGGAAGTGGTGTTCAACGCCCTCAAGACCGGCAAGCTGACGCCCGATACCGAATTTCCGGTTTCGGAATATGCCTGGCGCACCGGCGGCGCGCCGTCGCGGACCTCGACCATGTTCGCTGCGCTGAACTCGTCGATCCGCGTCGAGGACCTGATTCAGGGCGTCGTCGTTCAGGCGGCGAATGACGGCTGCATCATCCTCGCCGAGGGAATGGCCGGATCGGAAGCTGGCTTCGTCGAACTGATGAACGAGCGCGCGAAAGAGCTCGGCCTGCTGAAATCGACGTTCCGGAACTCGACCGGCCTGCCGATCGAGGGCCAGTCCGTCACCGCGCGCGAGCTCGTGGCGCTGGCCAGCCACATCTGGCGCGAATATCCCGACTTATACCGCTATTATTCGCAGACCGATTTCACCTGGAACAAGATATTCCAACGCAACCGCAATCCGCTTCTGGGGCTGAACATCGGGGCAGATGGGCTGGGAAGCGGGTTTGCCGAGGGCGCCGGCTTCGCCATCGTCGCCTCGGCGGAGCGCGACGGCCGGCGCGTCTTCCTCGCGATGAGCGGCATGGAAAGCGATGCCCAGCGCACCGAGGAAGCGCGGCGGATGATCGAATGGGGCATGCGCGCCTTTGAGCGGCTCGAAGTCTTTGCTGCCGGGGAGACGGTCGGCGAGGCAAAGACCTATGGCGGCGAGAAATCCGGCGTGTCGCTTCGCGCATCCGGCCCTGTGTCGATCCTTGTGCCCGTCGCCAACCGGGATCGGCTGATCGCCCGCATCGTCTATCAAGGGCCGGTTGTCGCCCCCGTCGAGGAGGGAACTCCGGTCGGTGCGCTGAAGGTGTGGATCGGCGACACGATGAGCCAGGAAACACCGCTTTTCGCCGCAGAGCCGATTGCCCAGGGCAGCATTCATAGCCGCGCGCTCGATGCCGTCGAGGAACTGCTGATCGGCTGGCTGCGCTGACGAATCCGCGTTCGCCGCAGGCCCGGCGTGGCTTTTTCGCTTCGCCTCCACTATCTGAATGCATCGGACCCACCGGAATCAGGTTTGCGGACAGGCTGGCGTGGCGCGCGGCATTTTCATCACTTTCGAAGGCGGCGAGGGCGCCGGCAAATCGACCCAGATCGCCCGGCTGGCCGAGAGCCTGCGCGACATGGGACATGAAGTGGTTCTCACCCGCGAGCCGGGCGGCTCGCCCGGCGCCGAGGCGCTGCGGCACGTCATTCTTTCCGGCGCTGCCGAGCCGCTCGGGCCGGCGATGGAGGCGATCCTGTTCGCAGCCGCGCGCACCGACCATATCGAGCAGGTGATCCGCCCGGCGGTGGCGCGCGGGGCTATCGTGCTGTGCGACCGCTTTGTCGATTCCAGCCGTGTCTATCAGGGCATCACCGGCAATCTCGAGCTCGCTTTCATGCAGGCGCTGGAGAAGGTGACGGTTGCCGGGATGATGCCCGACCTGACTATCATCCTCGACATCGATCCCGAGGAGGGAATGAAGCGCGCAGCGAAACGGCGCGGCAGCCAGAGCGCCGACCGCTACGAGAAGGAAGCGCTGGATATCCACCGCCGCCGCAGGGACGCCTTCCTCGACATCGCCCGTGCCGAACCCGGACGCTGTGTCGTCGTCGATGCTGCCAGAGCACCGGCCAGGGTCGCCGCATCGATCGTCAAGGCGGTTCAGGCGCTGGTCGAGCGCCGGATCGTCGACAAAGGCAGCACGCCGGGCGCGGTCCGCGAAAAGGAACGCCCGAAAACGGCGGAGGCAAAGGAGACATGACCTTCACCCGCCTTGCGCCCGAGCAGTTCGACACCATTCCCGACATCGCCGAGCCGGCGGAAAACCCGCTGCTCCTCGGCCATGACGAGGCCGGCATGCATGTCGCCGCCGCCTATCAGGGCGGCCGGCTACATCATGGCCTGTTGCTTTCCGGACCCGCCGGCATAGGCAAGGCGACCTTCGCCTTTCACCTTGCCGAGCATCTTCTGCGCCATCCGGTGGCGCAGCAGGCGCCCGCCGCGCTTTCGCCGCGCGATCCGGGATCGCCTCTGTTCCGGCAGATCGCCCAGGGCGCGCACCCTTCCGTCCTGCATCTGACCCGGCCGCTTAACGACAAGACCAAATCGTTCAAGTCGGCCGTCACGGTCGACGAGATCAGGCGGATCGGCCGTTTCCTGTCGATGACCTCGCACGACGGAAGCTGGCGCGTGGTGATCGTCGATCCGGCCGACGACATGAACGCCAATGCCGCCAATGCGCTGCTGAAGAACCTTGAGGAGCCGCCGCCGCGCACCCAGTTTGTGCTGATCGCGCATTCGCCGGGCGGTCTGCTGCCGACGATCCGCTCGCGTTGCCATCTGGTGCGGCTGAAGCCGTTGCAGCCCGAAACTTTGCTCACGGTTCTCGACCGCCTCGACGCAGGCGTGCCGGAAACCGCGGCCGGGCGGGCGGCGCTGGCCGCGCGCGCCGGCGGCAGCGTTCGCGAGGCGCTGCTCCTGACACGCTATGGCGGCCTCGACATCGCCGAGGCGATCGCAAGGACCGTCGCCGCCAGGGATTTCCCGGTCGCGGAAGCATGGCGGGTGGCCGAAGCCGTTGGCGGACGCGACGCCGCCGTCCAGTTCTCGATCTTCAATCAGCAGGTTCTCGACACCGTTTCCGGCTGGGCGCGGCAGGCGGCCGGCGACGCCGATCTTGCCGTGGCCGCCCGGCTCTCTGAACTGTGGCGCGAGATCGGGAAGCTGACCGCCGAAACCGAGACCTACAATCTCGACAAGCGCCAGCATGCGATGGGAATGCTCAGGCGAATGTGGCAGGCGGCGAGGCCCCGATAAAACGCCGATAGCCATCGCCGCCCCGATACGGTATTCCACCCGCCATATTTGAAGTCCATACGCGAAGTTCCTGACGCGAAAATTGCCGGAAGACCGCTGCCATGTCCGCCGAACGCTATTACCTCACCACCGCCATCTCCTATCCGAACGGCAAGCCGCATATCGGCCATGCCTACGAACTGATCGCCAGTGATGCGCTGGCCCGCTTCCAGCGGCTCGACGGCAGGCAGGTCTATTTCCTGACCGGCACGGACGAGCACGGCATCAAGATGCATCAGACGGCGCGCAAGGAAGGCATTACACCGCGCGAACTGGCCGACCGCAATGCGGCCGAGTTCCAGCGCATGGCCAAGGCGCTCAACGCCTCCAACGACGATTTCATCCGCACCACCGAGGAACGCCATTACCGCTCCAGTCAGGCGATCTGGAAGGCGATGACCGCCAATGGCGACATCTACAAGGGCGGCTATGCCGGCTGGTATTCGGTGCGCGACGAGGCCTATTACGGCGAGGAGGAAACGGAACTCCGCGACGACGGCGTGCGCTATGGTCCGCAAGCGACGCCGGTCGAGTGGGTGGAGGAAGAGAGCTATTTCTTCCGCCTTTCCGCCTATGGCGAGAGGCTGCTGAAGCTCTACGAGGAAAACCCCGCCTTCATCGGCCCGGCCGAGCGCCGCAACGAGATCGTCAGCTTCGTCAGATCCGGCCTCAAGGATCTGTCGGTCTCGCGCACCACTTTCGACTGGGGCATCCCGGTTCCCGGCGACGAGAAGCATGTGATGTATGTCTGGGTCGACGCGCTCACGAACTACATCACGGGCGTCGGCTATCCTGATGAAAGTTCTGAGCTTTGGCCGTTCTGGCCGGCCGATCTCCACGTCATCGGCAAGGACATCACCCGCTTCCACGCCGTTTACTGGCCGGCCTTCCTGATGTCGGCAGGCATCGCCCTGCCGAAGCGCGTTTTCGGCCACGGCTTCGTCTTCAACCGCGGTGAGAAGATGTCGAAATCGGTCGGCAACGTCATCGACCCGTTCGCGCTGGTCGCGC